>NZ_QJTG01000019.1:0-97859 GCF_003217275.1 Bacillus sp. 196mf | reverse complement strand
TTTGTCTAGCATCTAAAAATAAAAATTGACGTTTCACGTTGTTTGTTTCGTTTAGTTTTCAAAGTTCAATATCGCGTTTCAGCGACTTTTATAATATATCATAGCATATTATTTTCGTCAACAAGTTTTTCAAGATAATTTGTATCTCTCATTTGCTGACTCTGCCTATTATATAGACTTTTCTATTACTATGCAAGTATTATTATAAAAAAATAAGAGGGGGAAAATCCCCCTCTTATTCTTCAGAAGAAACCTCTTCATTAGATTCTTCTTCTTCATCTTTCTGTGCTTTTGCTACTGTCGCTACCTCTTGCTCATCCTCTAAACGAATTAGACGAACACCTTGTGTATTACGTCCCATTTGAGAGATTTGATCAACTGGCATACGAATAATAACGCCTGCGGCTGTAATTAGCATGATGTCTTCTTCACCTGTTACAGACTTAACCGCTACTAACTTACCGTTTTTATCTGTAATGTTACAAGTCTTAAGACCTTTACCACCACGGCTTTGTAGTCGATACTCTTCAACTGGAGTACGCTTACCATACCCGTTTTTCGTTACAATTAAAACATTCGTATCTTCTTCAACAATTTCCATACCTACTACTTGGTCCTCTTCGCCTAATGTAATAGCTTTTACACCAGCTGCATTACGGCCCATAGAACGTACATCTTGTTCATTGAAGCGAATTAACATACCGTTGCTTGTCCCTACGATAATATCTTTATCGCCAGATGTTAAACGTACAGAAATCACTTCATCTTCTTCACGAAGCGAAATTGCAATTAAACCGTTTGTACGTATATTTGCAAATGATGAAAGTGGCGTTCTCTTAGAAATACCTTGTTTCGTTGTAAAGAATAAGAACTGGTCGTCACCAAATTCACGAATTGGAATAATGGCATTGATCCACTCACCCTTATCTACCCCTAATAGGTTAATAATTGGTAGCCCTTTTGCAGTACGACTATACTCTGGGATTTCATATCCTTTCGTACGGTATACTTTACCCTTGTTTGTAAAGAATAAAATATGATCATGAGTAGACGTTGTTAATAAGTGTTCAACAAAGTCATCATCATTCGTACCCATTCCTTGTACACCACGTCCCCCACGGTTCTGTGTTTTGTACGTAGAAGCTGGTAACCTCTTAATATAACCGTTATGAGTTAACGTAATCGCAATGTTTTGCTCAGGAATTAAATCTTCATCTTCAATAAATTCCATACCGCCAATTGTAATTTCTGTTCGTCTCTTATCATTGAAACGCTCTTTTACTTCTGTTAATTCTTCACGAATAATCTCAAGAACTTTCTCTTCATCTGCTAAAATCGCTTTTAATTCAGCAATTAATTTCATTAAGTCTTGATATTCTTGCTCGATTTTTTCACGTTCTAATCCAGTTAAGCGTTGCAGACGCATATCTAAAATCGCTTGCGCTTGTTTCTCACTTAAACCGAAACGTTCCATTAAGCCTTGCTTTGCAATATCAGCCGTTTTTGAACTGCGAATTAACGTAATAACTTCATCAAGATGATCTAAAGCAATTCGTAATCCTTCTAAAATATGGGCACGTGCCTCTGCTTTTTCTAATTCATAAGCAGTACGTCTACGGATTACTACCTTCTGGTGTTCCAAATAATGATATAAGTTTTGTTTTAAGTTTAGTACTTGAGGCTCTCCATTTACAAGAGACAACATATTAATACCGAAACTTGTTTGAAGTGCTGTATGTTTATATAGATTGTTTAATAGTACGTTTGCATTAGCGTCACGACGTACTTCCATGACAATACGCATACCATTTCGGTCTGATTCATCACGTAAATCTGTAATACCTTCAATTTTCTTATCGCGAACTAATTCTGCGATTTTTTCAATTAATCGTGCCTTATTAACTTGATAAGGTAGTTCCGTTACGATAATAGATTGTTTACCATTTGATTTCTCTTCAATTTCAACTTTGGCACGAAGCATAATAGAACCTCGTCCTGTTTCATAAGCTCTACGGATGCCACTTCGCCCTAAGATTAAACCTGATGTCGGGAAGTCTGGTCCAGGAATATATTCCATTAATTCCGCGATAGTGATATCTGGATTATGGCTTAATGCCAACACACCATCAATTACTTCGCCAAGTTGATGCGGCGGAATATTTGTTGCCATACCAACTGCAATACCTGTCGTACCGTTTACTAATAAATTAGGGAAACGCGCTGGTAATACAATCGGCTCTCTTTCCGAACCATCGTAGTTATCTTGGTAATCAATTGTATTTTTTGAAATATCACGTATTAATTCCATAGAAATCTTAGACATTCTTGCCTCTGTATAACGCATTGCCGCTGCTGAATCTCCATCTACAGAACCGAAGTTACCATGCCCATCTACAAGCATATAACGTTGACTGAAATCTTGCGCCATACGTACCATTGTTTCATAAACGGCTGAATCTCCATGAGGGTGATACTTACCGATTACTTCACCGACAATACGTGCTGATTTCTTATACGCTTTATCAGCTGTAATTCCTAAATCATTCATCGCATATAAAACCCTACGATGCACAGGTTTTAATCCATCACGAACATCTGGTAATGCACGAGATACGATAACACTCATTGCGTAATCTAAAAATGAGGTACGCATTTCATGACTAATATTAATTTCTCGAATTCGTGCTTGTTGTTGATTGTCTGACATCAACGAGCACCTCCTCTTATATTTCCGTTACACATACATTGATTTATATGTAGAAGACAGGAATACTTAGATTCCTGTCATTACTCATTTAAATATCAAGGTTTTTCACGTATTTTGCATTCTCTTGGATAAAGTTACGACGCGGTTCCACTTTATCACCCATTAAAATTTCAAATGTTTCATCTGCTTCTATTGCATCTTGAAGGGAAACTTGAAGTAACGAACGTACTTCTGGATCCATTGTCGTCTCCCATAGCTGAGTTGGATTCATCTCTCCAAGACCTTTATAACGTTGAATTCCTGGTTTCGGCTGGGCTGGTAACTCAGCTAATATTTTTTCAAGTTCTTTATCATTATAAGCATATTGAATTTTTTTACCTTGTTGCACTTTAAACAAAGGTGGCTGTGCGATATATATATATCCACACTCAATTATTTGACGCATATAACGATAGAAGAACGTTAATAATAGGGTACGAATATGCGCACCATCAACATCAGCATCGGTCATAATAATAACTTTGTGATAGCGTGCTTTTTCGATATCGAAGTCCCCACCAATATTTGTACCAATCGCCGTAATAATTGTACGAACTTCATCATTTGATAAAATCTTATCTAAGCGTGCCTTTTCAACATTAATAATTTTACCCTTCAGCGGTAAAATTGCTTGAAAATGACGATCGCGTCCTTGTTTTGCAGATCCACCCGCAGAGTCACCCTCTACGATATAAATTTCACTAATTGCTGGATCTTTAGAAGAACAATCTGCCAATTTCCCTGGTAAACTTGAAACTTCTAAAGCACTCTTTCGGCGAGTTAGCTCACGAGCCTTTTTAGCTGCTACACGCGCACGTGCTGCCATCGTCCCTTTATCTACAACCTTACGTGCAACATTGGGATTTTCCAGTAAGAATTTTTCAAAAGCCTCAGAGAATACTGACTCCGTAATCGTTCTCGCTTCACTATTTCCAAGTTTCGTCTTCGTTTGCCCTTCAAATTGTGGATTTGGATGTTTAATTGACACGATTGCTGTTAAACCTTCACGAACATCTTCACCAGTCAAATTACTATCCGCATCTTTTAAAATGTTATTTTTACGACCATAATCGTTAATCACACGTGTTAAGGCAGTTTTAAATCCTACCTCATGTGTACCACCTTCATACGTATGAATATTATTTGTAAATGAGTAAATATGATTTGTATATCCTTCGTTATATTGAAGCGCAACTTCAACTTGAATACCATCTTTTGAACCTTCTACATATACAGGCTCTTCATGAATTGGTTGTTTTGAACGATTTAAATGTTCAACATATGATTTAATTCCACCTTCATAGTGGAACTCTTTCTTTTGCTTATGTTCACGTTTATCTTCAATTGTTAATTTAATATTACGATTTAAAAACGCCAACTCACGCATACGAGTCGCTAGCGTATCGAATTCATATTCTGTCGTCTCTTTAAAAATTTCTGGATCCGGTTTAAAGCGAGTTATTGTTCCAGTCTTATCTGTATCACCGATGACTTTTAAATCTGCAACCGGAATACCTCTTTCGTATTTTTGGTAATGGATTTTGCCATCACGATGTACAAATACTTCTAATTCTGTTGATAAGGCATTTACAACAGATGCACCAACACCGTGCAAACCACCAGAAACTTTATAACCGCCACCGCCAAATTTACCACCAGCGTGGAGGACAGTCATAATAACCTCTACTGCAGGACGTCCCATTTTTTCTTGTATACCAACTGGAATACCACGTCCATTATCCGTTACAAGAATACTATTATCTTCTTCGATACTAACGTTAATTTCATCGCAATATCCTGCTAACGCTTCATCGATACTATTATCGACAATCTCCCATACAAGGTGGTGAAGTCCCTTCCCACTCGTAGATCCAATATACATACCCGGACGTTTCCGAACTGCCTCTAGTCCTTCAAGTACCTGTATCTGACTTTCATCATATGCATTTTCTTGCATTTGTTTTTGTTCCATTGACACAAAGATCACCTACTTTTCCATTTAAACAGGGGTTTATGCCCTATCTATTTCACAATCTACCGTGCCGTTCGTTACATGAATTGTTTTCGCATCTTTTAATGTTTCGTGTTCAATTCCGTCGACACTCGTCGTTGTAACAAATGTTTGCACCTTTCCTTGAATTGTATTTAACAGATGTGATTGACGATAATCGTCTAATTCTGATAAAACATCATCCAGTAAAAGGATTGGATATTCTTTAACCTCTGAATAAATTAATTCAATTTCAGCTAATTTTAGGGATAGTGCGGTCGTTCGTTGTTGTCCTTGCGAACCAAAGACTTGAACATTTTTACTATTAACGAAGAATTGTAAATCATCACGATGAGGACCAATTAAAGTCGTACCACGGAAAATTTCACGTTGTTTCACAGATTGAAAACTTTCATAGTATACTTCTTTTATTTTCGACAAATCCATTGATTCTGATACATCTACACTTGGTTTATAGACAATTTCTAACTCTTCTAATCCACGGCTTATACCGCGATGAATTGGAGCTGCCCATTCCTGTAGCAAATGCAAAAATTCAAAACGTTTTTGCAGTATTTTTGCACCATGCTCAATTAGTTGAAGGGTAAATACATCCAACATCGTTTCCTCATTCTTACTATTCCCTTGCATTTTTTTCAACAAGTGATTTCGTTGCGTGAGCACCTTTTGATATTGACTTAATTCATACAAATATACAGGAGCTATTTGTCCTAATTCCATATCTAAAAAGCGTCTTCTTACTTGAGGGCTTCCTTTTACAAGATTTAAATCTTCTGGGGCAAACATGACAACGTTCATCACGCCAATATATTGACTTAACTTTTGTTGTTCAAGTTGATTTAATTTTGCCTTTTTACCTTTTTTCGAAATATTTAATTCCAAAGACAAAGAACTGTTTCTTTTTTGTAATTTCCCTTTTATTTGACCAAACTCTTCATCCCAGCGGATAAGTTCGCGATCATTAGAGGTTCTATGAGATTTCGCCATCGCTAAAACATAAATAGCTTCCATCAAGTTTGTTTTCCCTTGTGCATTTTCGCCGATAATTACATTTACCTTATCTTCAAAGGAAAGCTCTAATTTTTCATAATTGCGATAGTTTTTTAATTGTATTTCTGAAATAAACAAAGGGCTCCCCCTTTATGCCTGAACTTGGAAAGTTCCGCTTCCTGGAATTTCAATAACATCATTCGCATATAGTTTGCGACCTCTTCTATTTTCAAGTTCGTTGTTCACGTACACTTCATATTCTTGTAAAAACCATTTTACAGCGCCACCTGTATCAATTACATCAGCTAACTTTAAAAATTGTCCTAGTGTAATATACTCTGTTGAAATTTTAATATGTTTCATAAAATCGCTCACTTTCTGAAAGTGTTCATTCTTTCATTGTACTAAATAAACTAACATTAGGAAAGTAATACCCAAAAATCAAATAAGGGCCACTAGCATCTTTAAACTAGCAACCCTTATTCCTTACCTAGTAAGTACGAACTGGTAAAATTAATTGAATAATTGAATCATCATTTACTGTACGAATTAAGAACGGTCTCATCGCCCCAGTAAAACTAACTTTAATCTCTGTACTATCCAAGGCTTTCAATGCATCCATCATATATTTTGCACTAAAAGATATTTTTAACTCTTCTCCATCCACTTTTTCACATTGTACTTCTTCGACAACTTTTCCGATTTCTGGTGAATTCGAAGAAATCTCTAGCATTTCTTGCTCTAAAGTTGATAATTTGACAACGTTATTGCGGCCATCTCTCGCTAATAGTGAAGCACGATCAATTGCTTGTAGGAATTCTTTTGTATTCACAAAAATATCCGTTTTACTCTCTGCTGGAATTAAACGTGTTGTATCTGGATAATTTCCTTCTAACAATCTTGAGAAGAATAATAAATGTTTTGTACGGAATAATACTTGATACTCCGTAATAACGATATCCACCATTTCTTCAGACTCATCTAGAATCTTACTTAATTCATTTAAGCTCTTACCTGGGATAACAACATTAGCTTGAAATTCATCTGCAATATTATGTCCTTCGATTTTCGCTTTTCGAAGTGCTAGTCTATGACTATCTGTTGCAATACAAGTTAACTCGCTGTTATATACCTTCCAGTTTACACCTGTCAAGATTGGTCTTGTTTCAGAAGTAGAAACTGCAAATACAGTTTGTCTGATCATATGCTTAAGTAAATCTGTTGGTATCTTAAATACATGATGTTCTTCAATCTGTGGTAATAACGGATATTCTGCAGAATCCAAACCATTTAAGTTAAATTCTGATTTTCCAGATTTTATTTTTGTCATAAAATGATTTTCCACAGAAATTTCGACAGTATCTTTAGGTAGTTTTTTTACAATCTCACTAAAATATTTTGCTTGTAAAACAATGCTTCCTGATTGAGCTATTTCTACGATTTCTTTTCCATTTTCTTCGACTGGAATAAACGATTCAATAGAAATATCAGCATCGCTTCCTGTTAATGTAACCCCTTCTTCAGTAGCTACAACTTTAATTCCCGTAAGGATAGGGATTGTTGTACGAGAAGAAACTGCCTTCATTACATCTTGTACACCTCTTACAAGATAGTCTTTTTGTATTGTAAAACGCATAAAGAAAAACCTCCGGTAAGTATAAGATTTTATTTAATTAATAAAGATAAAAAATAGTAGTAATAGTAATAGGGCTTGTGGATATGTGGATAACCCCTTTGAAGGATGTAAAAACAGTCTATCTACATGTGGATAGACTGTGCGTAAAACAAGGTAAGTTATTCACACTATTCAGCTACTACTTTAAAATACCATTAATTTCTTCAACTTGCTTTTGTAATTGCGTATCGGTTTTTAGTAGTTTAGAAATTTTTTCATGGGCATGGATAACTGTTGTATGATCACGTCCACCAAATTCTTCACCTATTTTTGGTAAAGAGGAATCCGTAAGTTCGCGTGATAAATACATTGCAATTTGGCGAGGAAACGCAACTGATTTTGTGCGTTTTTTCGCTTTAAAATCTTCTAATTTTACTTGATAAACGTCTCCGACAGCTTTTTGAATATCATAAATAGAGATAATTTTCGGCTTAGAATTTGGAATAATATCTTTAAGTGCTTCAGCTGCTAAATCAGCATTAATATCTTTATTAATTAAAGATGAATAAGCTACAACTCGGATAAGTGCACCTTCTAATTCACGAATATTTGAATCAATTTGATTTGCGATATAAAGCATAACTTCATTTGGTATATCAAGCCCTTCAGCTTTTGCCTTTTTGCGTAAAATTGCAATTCGTGTCTCTAAATCTGGCGGCGTAATATCTGTAATAAGTCCCCATTCAAAGCGAGAACGAAGACGATCTTCTAAAGTTGGAATTTCTTTTGGTGGTCGATCACTAGAAATTACAATTTGTTTACTTTCTTCGTGTAATGCATTAAATGTATGGAAAAACTCTTCTTGAGTTTGTTCTTTTCCAGCAAGAAATTGAATATCATCTATCAATAAAACATCTACGTTGCGATATTTATTACGAAAATCAACAGCTTTATTATCACGAATAGAGTTAATAAATTCATTCGTGAATTTTTCTGATGATAAATATACAACTTTTGCATTTGGATTATGTTCAATTACATAATGACCAATTGCGTGCATTAAATGCGTCTTTCCAAGCCCAACTCCCCCGTAAATAAAGAGTGGATTATACGCTTTAGCTGGCGCCTCGGCTACAGCTAATGAAGCTGCATGGGCAAAACGGTTACCAGAGCCGATAACAAATGTATCAAATGTATATTTTGGATTTAACATGCTCTGTGGTAAATGAGCTGAATCATCTTGTGCTGGATTCCGCTTAACTGGAGGAAGATCAATGTCCTCTTCCGATTGACTTTGGGGAATAATAAAGCGAATTGCTAATTTTGCCCCTGTTAAATCGTATAGTGTTTCCGAAATTAGTTCTGAGTAATGAGATTCTAGCCAGTCACGAGCAAATTCATTTGGAGCTGTAATCGTTAATACGTCTTTCTTCAAGTTATGAGCCGTTGTTGATTTTAACCATGTTTCATAACTAGGCTTGCTTACCTTTTTTTCTAATTCTTTTAAGGCACTATTCCATAAATCAGAGATATTTTCCAAAGGTGTCCCTCCTTTACTAAGATGGTAAAAGAATAAGGTTGCGCAACAAATGTACAACCTAATAAATATAAAATGTATATTTATACGAAACGTATTTTAAAACCTAAAAACGTCGTTTGTATATGAGATAGGGTTTTCGACAAAAAAAGCAAATGTGGACAACTATTTACCCACATGTGATTAAAACTGTCCACATGTTATACACAAATTGTGGATAAGATAAAGGCGTGGAAAACTTATTCAAAGTGAAAACACAACTATAATATCAAAAAAAAGTGGCTATAGCAATGAATTTAAGAAAGTTATCCACAAAATCAATACCTTGTGGAATAAACTTGTCCACAACACGATATACTGTGTAAAAGTGGGAAAAAAGTTTGTGGATATAAAAAACGTGAAAAAACATTTATCCACAAGGAAATATAGATGCTGTGAAAAAGTATGTGAATAGGTTCAAAATGAATATTTGATGAAAATTTCTAGAACCATTGACATTTTCCTAGTTAATTAACTATAATTTATAGGACTGTCTTTAACAGATATTCCTCAGGGAGGTGTCATATAATGAAAAGAACTTACCAACCAAATAAACGTAAGCGCAGCAAAGTACATGGTTTCCGCAGCCGTATGAGCACAGCGAACGGACGTAAAGTGCTAGCAGCTCGTCGTCGTAAAGGAAGAAAAGTATTATCTGCGTAGACCACTGATCGTTCAGTGGTCTTTTTTTCTAATAATAGTGAATTTCCGCTGATGAAATACAGGAGTGTCAATTGATATGAAGAAAAAACATCGTATAAAGAAGAATGATGAATTCCAGGCGGTTTTTCAAAAAGGAAAATCAAATGCGAATCGTCAGTTTGTTGTATACCAATTAGATAAAGAAGAACAGCCAAACTTTCGCATCGGCCTTTCTGTTAGCAAGAAAATAGGAAATGCAGTAGTTCGTAATCGAATTAAGCGCATGGTCCGTCAGGCTATTACAGAGTTAAAAGATGAGATAGATTCTGGAAAAGATTTTGTTATAATAGCAAGGAAGCCTTGTGCAGAGATGACATATGAAGAAGTAAAGAAAAGCTTAATTCATGTCTTTAAACGCTCTGGTATGAAAAGAATAAAAAAGTAGCGTAAGGAAATGAATTACACTATATACATACCGATACAAGGAGGAGTAGGCTTTGAAAAAGAAATTAGGTTTACTAGCCATGGTCGTTGCATTAATGGCGATTGCCACCGGTTGTAGTGAAACGGGTCAGCCGATTACATCGAAAAGTACTGGGATTTGGAATGAATATTTCGTATATCCACTTTCTCAGTTAATCACGTATTTTGCCGACTTATTTAACAGTAATTACGGTTTAGCAATTGTTATTACAACTCTTATCATTCGTTTTGCATTATTACCATTAATGATTAAACAAACGAAGAGTACAAAGGCAATGCAAGCGTTACAACCAGAAATGGTGAAGTTAAAAGAGAAATATAGTTCTAAAGATCAAGCAACGCAGCAAAAACTACAACAAGAAATGATGCAGTTATATCAAAAGAATGGTGTAAATCCATTGGCAGGATGTTTACCGATATTTGTTCAGATGCCTATTTTATTCGCGTTTTATCATGCGATTATGAGAACAACAGCAATTAGTGAACATACATTTTTATGGTTTGATTTAGGACAGGCAGATCCGTTCTATATCTTACCAGTTGTTGCGGCAATTACGACATTTATTCAGCAAAAGCTTGCAATGGCAGGAACAGCTGGTCAAAATCCGCAAATGGCAATGATGCTTTGGCTTATGCCGATTATGATTTTAATCTTTGCAATTAACTTCCCAGCTGCATTATCACTTTACTGGGTTGTTGGTAATATCTTTGGTATTGCTCAAATGTACTTTATCAAAGGGCCAGAGATTAAGGCTAACAAAGCTGGAGGCTCAAGCAAGTGAGTATAATTACTGCTAAAGGACAAACAGTCGAGCTGGCAGTAGAGGATGCTTTAAGGCAATTAAACACATCAAAAGATCGAGTAGATATAAATATTGTCGATGAGGGTAAAAGAGGGTTCTTAGGTTTATTTGGGAATCGTCCTGCAGTAGTAGAAGTTGTATTGAAGAAAGATCCAATTCAGGAATGTGAAGAATATTTAAGAAATGTTATTCACAATATGGGTGTGGAAGTTGAAATTAGTAAAATTGTAAAAGGACGCGAGATTGAATTTACAATTTCTGGTGATGATGTAGGAGTTTTAATTGGAAAAAGAGGTAATACATTGAACTCTTTACAGTATTTAACAAAACTTGTCGCAAATCGTAACACGAAGCAGTATATCGGTATTACACTAGATGCTGAAAATTATCGTAGTAAAAGAAAAAGTACGTTAGAATCACTTTCTTATCGATTAGCGAAACAAGTATCTAATACGAAAAAAAGAGTTATTTTAGAACCGATGCCATCTTTTGAACGAAAAATTATTCATCAGGCATTATCAAATCATCAAGGTATCAAAACAACTTCTGAAGGAAATGAACCACATCGGCATGTTGTAATATCTCCTAAATGACCGGTTGCTCAAATGAGTGCCGGTTTTTTTGAGCGAAAAATAGATGTGGATAACTAAAAAACACTAAACTTATCCACTGTGAATAAGTTTAGTGTTTTTTACATGGGGATATAATAAAATGAGTTATTCTTCTTTTGTAGATAGGTTCGTTATGGTATCCTAATAATTTAGTGAAAGAAATAATCATGTTGAAATAGAGATAAATAAGCAAGTGAGGTGAAAGGACATGGAATTTGATACAATTGCTGCGATTTCCACAGCGCTTGGAGAGGGTGCAATTGCCATTGTTCGAGTAAGTGGGGATGATGCGGTTGAGAAAGTTGACCGTATTTTTAAAGGGAAGGATTTAACAGAGGTTTCTTCTCATACTATTCATTATGGTCATATCGTTGATTTAGATACAAATCAAGTTATTGAAGAAGTTATGGTGTCTATTATGCGCGCACCGAGGACTTTTACACGTGAAAATATAGTGGAAATTAACTGTCATGGCGGACTTGTTTCAGTAAATAAAGTATTGCAACTTATTCTAGCGCAAGGAGTACGATTGGCAGAACCGGGCGAATTTACAAAACGTGCTTTTTTAAATGGACGTATCGATTTATCACAAGCAGAAGCTGTTATGGATTTGATTCGAGCAAAAACAGATCGTGCGATGAATGTAGCAATTAATCAAATGGAAGGGCGATTATCTAAATTAATTGGTCGCTTACGTCAAGAAATATTAGAAACATTAGCTCATGTTGAGGTAAATATAGATTATCCAGAATACGATGATGTAGAAGAGATGACACATAATATTTTAATTGAGAAAGCAACGCATGTTCGTTCGGAAATCGAAAAAATATTAGAAACATCAAAACAAGGGAAAATCTTACGTGAAGGTATTGCTACAGCAATTATCGGTAGGCCTAATGTTGGAAAATCATCGTTATTAAATAGCCTTGTTCAGGAGAAAAAAGCAATTGTAACTGATATTGCAGGAACAACTCGTGATGTTATTGAAGAGTACGTTAATGTGCGTGGCGTACCTCTTAAACTTATAGATACAGCCGGTATTCGTGAGACAGAAGATGTTGTTGAACGAATTGGTGTGGAGCGTTCAAAAGAAATGATGAGCCAAGCAGATTTAGTATTAGTTGTTGTCAACTATAGCGAGGCTTTAACAAATGAGGATGAAGATCTATTCCATGCGGTACAAGGAAAAGACTTTATTGTTATTGTGAATAAAACTGATTTACCGCAATCGATTGATATGGAACGTGTTACAGAGTTAGCCGAGGGAAATCGTGTTATTACAACATCCTTAATTGAGGAACAAGGAATAGATGAACTCGAAAAGGCAATAGCTGATTTATTCTTTGAAGGAACAATCGATTCTACAGATATGACATATGTTTCTAATGCGAGACATATTGGATTATTAACACAAGCGGGACAAACAATCGGTGATGCAATTGAGGCAATAGAAAATGGTGTACCAATTGATATGGTGCAAATTGATTTAACAAGAACGTGGGAAATACTTGGTGAAATTACTGGTGACACAGTCCATGAAAGCCTAATTGACCAGTTGTTCTCTCAATTTTGTTTAGGAAAATAATATAGTGATGTTTTAGAAAGATAGAGATTATTAGGAGGAATAAACAATGGGATACAATGCCGGTTCATACGATGTCATAGTAATCGGTGCAGGTCATGCAGGATGTGAAGCTGGTCTTGCGGCAGCACGAATGGGCTCAAAAACATTAATGTTAACAATTAACTTAGATATGGTAGCATTCATGCCATGTAACCCTTCTGTTGGTGGACCAGCAAAAGGGATTGTTGTTCGTGAAATTGATGCATTAGGCGGAGAAATGGGACGTAATATTGATAAAACTCATATTCAAATGCGTATGCTAAATACAGGTAAGGGTCCAGCTGTACGTGCACTTCGAGCGCAAGCTGATAAATTCTCTTACCAACATGAATTGAAGAAAACAATTGAAGAAACACCAAACTTAACGTTGTTCCAAGGAATGGTAGAGCGTTTAATCGTTGAAGAAGGTATATGTAAAGGGGTAGTTACACAAGCTGGTGCAGAATATACAGCGAAAACCGTTGTAATTACCACTGGAACATTTTTACGTGGCGAGATTATCATGGGCGATTTAAAATATTCAAGCGGTCCAAATAATCAACAACCGTCTATTACATTATCTGAGCATTTAGAGGAGCTCGGATTTGATCTTGTTAGATTTAAAACAGGGACACCTCCGCGTGTAAACAGTAATACAATTGACTACAGTAAAACAGAAATTCAACCAGGTGATGATAAGCCGCGTTCGTTCTCTTTTGAAACAACGAAATTTATTATGGATCAAATTCCATGTTGGTTGACATATACAAGTACAGAAACACACCGTTTAATAGATGAAAATTTACATCGTTCAGCTATGTATTCTGGTATGATTAAAGGAACAGGCCCTAGGTACTGTCCTTCTATTGAAGACAAAGTAGTAAGATTTAATGACAAACCACGTCATCAAATTTTCTTAGAGCCAGAAGGGCGTAATACACAAGAAGTATATGTACAAGGTTTATCCACAAGCCTACCAGAAGATGTACAACGTGACATGCTTAGAACAATTCCAGGCCTAGAAAATGTTGAAATGATGCGCACAGGTTATGCGATTGAATATGATGCAATTGTGCCAACACAATTATGGCCAACACTTGAAACGAAAAAGATTAAAAATTTATATACAGCAGGACAAATTAATGGAACTTCTGGTTACGAAGAGGCGGCAGGACAAGGACTTATGGCTGGGATTAATGCAGCATGCCGTTCTTTAGGTAAAAAAGAAGTTGTTTTAGGCCGCGAGGATGCTTATATTGGTGTCTTAATTGATGATCTTGTAACGAAAGGTACAAATGAACCATATCGTTTATTAACGTCTCGTGCAGAATACCGTCTATTATTACGCCACGATAATGCTGATCTTCGTTTAACTGAAGTTGGTCGTGAAATTGGATTAATTAAAGAAGAGCGATATGAGCGATTTACAAATAAAAAATTACAAATTGAACAGGAAAAGGAACGTTTAAGCAGCATTATTATTAAACCACGTCCTGAAGTTCAAGAATTAATTCGCAATATTGGCGGAAGTGAATTGAAAGATGGAATACGTGCAAGTGACTTATTACGTCGTCCAGAGATGACATATGAGCATATTCATCTTTTAGTACCAAGTGAAGTAGAATTAAGTGATGAAGTTACAGAACAAGTTGAAATTCAGATTAAGTACGAAGGATATATTGAAAAATCTTTACAGCAAGTAGAGCGAATGAAGAAAATGGAGAGTAAAAAAATCCCTGTAGATATTGATTATGATGCGATTTCTAGCCTTGCTTCAGAAGCTAGACAGAAATTGAAAGATGTTCGTCCACTTTCAATGGGGCAGGCTTCACGTATTTCTGGCGTAAATCCAGCGGATATTTCCATTTTACTTGTGTATATAGAACAAGGAAAAATTGCGCGCGTATCGAACCAATAACATAGTAAGGAGATATTGCTAGATGAACATAGAACAATTTCAATCTATGCTAGAAGAGAAGGGAATCACCCTCTCTTCTAGACAATTAGAGCAGTTCAAAATCTACTTTGAAACATTAGTAGAGTGGAATGAAAAAATGAACTTAACGGCTATTACAGAAAAAGAAGAAGTATACTTAAAACACTTTTTTGATTCCATTACAGCTGCTTTTTATTATGATTTTTCAAAACCATTCTCAATTTGTGATGTTGGTGCAGGGGCTGGATTCCCAAGTATTCCTTTAAAAATCTGTTTCCCGCACTTAAAAGTAACAATTGTAGATTCATTGCAAAAACGTATTAATTTCTTAAATCACTTAGCACAAAAGTTAGAATTAAGTGATGTTGCATTTTGTCATGATCGTGCTGAAACATTTGGGAAAAAAGAAGGTGTACGTGAATCATACGATATTGTAATGGCACGTGCAGTTGCGCGTCTTTCTGTATTAAGTGAGCTATGTTTACCACTTGTAAAAGTTGGAGGAACATTCATTGCAATGAAAGGTGCAGCAGCAAACGAAGAAATCGAAAATGGCAAGTATGCTTTAGAGGTTCTAGGCGGAGAGTTAAAAGAGATGTCTACGTTCCAATTACCGTTTGAAGAGAGTGAACGTAATATTTTATTAATCGAGAAAAAGCGCAAGACACCAAAGAAATATCCACGCAAACCGGGAACACCCAATAAATTACCTATTGAAAAATAAATCTTATTAGACGTAAGATTAAATTATATAAATGAAAACGTAAATGTTTCATAGGAAACATTTTATGGAGAATAGTCAATAGGCCTAAAAGGTGGTGGAATATGTATGAAAAATACGTTTTCTCGTTTATTTGGCTTTGGAGATAAAGAGAGCGAATTCGAATTACAAGACGAAAGCCATGAAGAGATAGATAAAAAGGTATATGAGGAAATACAAGAAATTCCGATAGTAAATATTACCCCTAACCGTTATCAACCAAGAACAGTTTTTGATGATGCGCGTATTGATGAGCTAGCATTAACGATTCGTACACATGGACTTATTCAGCCTATTGTTGTAAGGCAATATGAGGACGATAAGTATGAGATTATTGCTGGAGAAAGACGTTTTCGCGCGGCAACAAAGTTAGGTTGGGAAAAGGTTCCTGCAATTATAAAGAACTTAAATGATACAGAGACAGCTTCTGTAGCTTTAATTGAAAACTTGCAACGTGAGGAACTAACGGCAATCGAGGAAGCTGTGGCATATCAAAAGCTGATTGAGTTACATAATTTAACACAAGAAGCATTGGCACAACGACTTGGAAAAGGACAATCTACAATCGCAAATAAGTTGCGATTGTTAAAGTTGCCTGAAGAAATAAAAAGTGCATTATTAGAAAAAAGCATTACAGAACGTCATGCCCGCGCTCTCATTCCTTTAAAAAATGAGGAATTACAACTGAAGGTTTTACAGGAAATTGTGGAGAAACAACTGAATGTAAAGCAAACAGAAGAACGAATTGCGAAGTTACTAGAGGAAGCAAAACCGAAGCGTAAGGCAAAGCAAAAAGCAGTAAGTCGAGATACGAGGATTGCTATGAATACAATTAGACAATCTTTACAAATGGTTACTGAAAGTGGTTTAAATGTTAATTCTGAGGAAGAAGAATTTGATGAGTACTATCAAATTACAATTAAAATTCCAAAGAAAAAATAATAATGACGTGTTAGAGACCTTATCCTATTGGAGAGGTCTCTTTTACTATATTTTCTTGTTAAATGAAGAAGGAGTTTAGAAATAAATTTTGAAGTTTAATAAAGGACGTAAAAGAAAAAGTTTTATTTCATGTTACAATAAACGTAATTGTTACTAGAATAAGATAGAAAGGTTGAAAGTAGGTGACATCATGGGAAAAATCATTGCTATTGCTAATCAAAAAGGCGGTGTTGGAAAAACCACAACATCTGTTAATTTAGGGGCTGGATTGGCGCAAGTAGGTAAAAAAGTCCTTCTTGTAGATATTGATGCTCAAGGAAATGCAACGACTGGTGTGGGAATTGAAAAATCTGAATTAGATCAATGTATTTACAACGTTCTTGTGGAAGATGCAGATGTTCAAGGGGTTATACAGAAAACCGCAACTGAAAACTTAGATGTTCTACCCGCTACAATTCAATTGGCTGGTGCTGAAATTGAATTGGTACCGACTATTTCCCGGGAAGTACGTTTGCAAAGAGCATTACAGCCAGTTCGTGATGAATATGATTATATTATTATCGACTGTCCCCCGTCTTTAGGGTTATTAACGATTAATGCATTAACAGCAGCAGATTCTGTTATTATTCCTGTACAGTGTGAATATTATGCACTAGAAGGATTAAGTCAGCTATTAAATACAGTTCGACTTGTACAAAAACATTTAAATAAAAATTTAGCAATTCAAGGCGTATTGTTAACAATGTTGGATGCTCGTACAAATTTAGGGATCCAAGTTATAGATGAAGTGAAAAAGTATTTTAGGGATAAAGTATATCGCTCGATTATTCCGCGTAATGTACGCTTGAGCGAGGCTCCAAGTCATGGGAAACCTATTATGCAGTATGACGCTAAATCAAGAGGAGCAGAAGTATATATAGATTTAGCAGAGGAAGTGATTGCAGGTGGCTAAAGGATTAGGAAGAGGAATTAATGTGTTTTTTCCTGATTTAGATGTGAAAGAAGAGGAAACAATTCAGGAGATTATTGTAACTGAATTAAGGCCAAATCCATATCAACCGCGTAAACACTTTAATAAAGAGGCTATTCAGGAATTAGCAATTTCGATTAAGGAACACGGTATTCTACAACCATTAATTGCTAGAAAGAGTATTAAAGGATATGAAATCGTTGCAGGTGAAAGACGATTTCGTGCTGCAAAAGAGGCTGGTTTAGAAAAGGTACCTGCGGTTGTAAGACAATTAACTGAACAGCAAATGATGGAATTTGCTTTGTTAGAAAACTTACAACGAGAAGATTTAAATCCTATGGAAGAGGCAATGGCATACCAGATGTTAATGAATGAGCTAAATGTAACGCAAGAACAATTAGCGAAACGTCTTGGCAAAAGCAGACCTTACATTGCAAATTATACTCGGTTATTAAGCCTCCCTTCGTTCGTCCAAGATATGATTGCAAATGGTCAACTTTCAATGGCTCATGGGAGAACTTTACTTACGATAAAAGACGAAGAACAATTGAAGTCCTTATTGAAACGCATTGAAAAAGAAGGATTAAATGTTCGTCAATTAGAGAAAATCGTCCAAGAGATTAATCAACACGTTTCACGTGAAACAAAAAAAGTGAAAAAAGAGCGAAATATATTTTTCGTAGAACGTGAAACGTTCTTAAGAGAAAAGTTTGGCACAGATGTGAAAATTAAAGAGACGAAAAAAGAAAAAGGTAAAATCGAAATTGAATTTTTTAATAAAGAAGATTTAAATCGTATTTTAGAACTATTAGCACAGAAAAATTAAAAAGCAAACCATCTTATTATTTATAGATGGTTTGCTTTTTTTAATGCGGATAATTTTTGATCCGTCTCTTTTATACTTTGTGCGATTACATCAGCCATTTTCATGACTAAACTTAATCTTGTATTTTGAAGAACGAAAAACTCCATAAACCCATTTAGATTGACGATACCGTGTATATGCAGATCACCAACTGCAGGTAATTTCTTATTCATAGCAGCACCCGGTTTACTAGGACCCTTTCCAGTAGTGATTGACCCAATATTTTGGGACTTTCCTAAACATGCATCAACAGCAATTATAAATGCAGTAGGATGTTTTTTCTGTATATTCTGAATTTTTTCTTCTAAATTTAGTGCATGTACTGGCTCATCTAGTGTACCGAATATTTGGAGGTTTTTGATGTCTATTTGTTCAAGTTTTGTACCAACTAACGGGCCGAGTGCGTCACCTGTAGAACGATCTGTTCCGATACAAACGAGAATGAGTGGTATATTAGTTTTAATAGGAATATGGGTAAGTAAGAAATTACTGATTATCTCAGAGGCTTCTAGATCTTGGTGCATAACGTTTTGAGTTTCTTTCTCAAAAAATGGTAAGCGAAAACTTCCAATGTTCATGAAGCACCCATCCTTTTAATAAATTTTCAATATATGTTATATGGTGAGAAAAATGGAAAGCTATAAGTGCGTAATTTTTGCAAAATGTGAATGAAAACGGAAATAATAGTACTAGTATATATATATTCGTTCCATTTTATACCTGAATGGCGGGGATAAAATAGGATTAAAATCATAAAATTTTTTCAGCAATTAGAGGACTTCTGATACAATAATAAGGATAACTAAAAAGAAATTTTAGCTAGAGAGGTAGAGGTACATGGATTTATTAACGAAGTGGTTTAATTCTACGAAACAGTATTTATTAGATGCTGATCGTTGGGCTCATATTGGAGTTGCGACATTAAAAATATGTATTATTTTAACAATTGGTGCAGTTGTTGTGCGAATTGCAAGAGCGGTTGTACGAAATGCGTTTCGTATGGGGAGTCGTTCTCCAATTCAAATTTCAGAACGTCGTACAGTTACAGTGGCGAAATTACTTGAAAATATTGTAGCGTATGTTGTTATGTTCATTATGCTAATTGCGATTTTAGGTGTGTTTGATATTAATGCATCAGGTTTATTAGCGGGTGCTGGGGTAATTGGTTTAGCAGTCGGATTTGGTGCTCAAAGTTTAGTGAAAGACGTTATTACAGGTTTATTTATTTTGCTAGAAGATCAGTTTTCAGTTGGCGATTATGTTAAAATCGGTCAATTTGAAGGAGTCGTTTTAGAAATTGGACTTCGTACAACGAAAGTAAAGAGTTGGACAGGTGAAATTCATACTTTACCAAATGGAAGTATTATTCAAGTTACTAACTATTCAGTTAGTAATAGTGTAGCGTTTGTTGATGTATCTATTTCATATGAGGCTGATATTGCGAAAGCAGAACAGGTTATTGAAGATTTATTAGTAGAGTTACCTTCAAAGTATGAAAAAATGGTAACAACACCTCAATTATTAGGTGTGCAAACGTTAGCTGCATCAGAAGTTATATTACGCGTTATCGCTGAAGTAGAGCCGATGCAACATGCAGTTATTGCAAGGGCACTTCGTAAAGAGATTAAAAATCGTCTTGATTTACATGGAATTGAAATTCCATATCCACGTATGGTTTTATACAATCGTGAAGAATTGGTTAGTGGAAAAGCAATTTAGTATGGAGAGGAGTTTGAAGAGTGGAGCAAAAGGAATATAACTTGTACGATGTTGTGGAAATGAAGAAAGCACATCCATGTGGCGAGAATCGTTGGAAAATTATTCGTATGGGAATGGATATCCGCATTAAGTGCGAGGGATGTGACCATTCAGTAATGATTACTCGAAGAGAGTTTGATCGTAAGGTGAAAAAAATACTTGTGAAGCACGAAGAATAGAGGGAGAGTAACAGTTACAGTAGGTAACTGTTACTTTTTTTCGTTTGGCGGAAACTTGTCATTTTTTTCGTTACTATCTATAATGATGAAAGATTGAGACATAGGAGTGAAAAATATGGGATTAACGGCTGGGATTGTTGGATTACCTAACGTAGGTAAGTCCACTTTATTTAATGCAATTACACAAGCAGGAGCAGAATCTGCAAACTATCCATTCTGTACAATTGATCCAAACGTAGGGATTGTAGAAGTACCAGATGAGCGTTTAAATAAATTAACGGAATTAGTAGAACCGAAAAAGACTGTTCCGACTGTATTTGAGTTTACTGATATTGCAGGTATCGTAAAAGGTGCTAGTAAAGGTGAAGGTTTAGGGAATAAATTCTTATCTCACATTCGTCAAGTAGATGCAATTTGCCAAGTTGTTCGTTGTTTTGAAGACGAAAATATTACGCACGTTTCAGGGAAAGTAGATCCAATTGATGATATCGAAACAATCAACTTAGAGCTAATTTTAGCGGACTTAGAGTCTGTTGATAAGCGTATCGAGCGTGTTGCGAAATTAGCAAGACAAAAAGATAAAGAAGCTGTATATGAGCATGAAATTTTAGTTCGTTTAAAAGAGGCTTTTGAAGAGGGGAAACCGGCTCGTACTGTTGAATTTACAGAAGAGCAGATGAAGATTGTTAAAGGCCTTCATTTACTTACAACAAAAGAAATGTTATACGTAGCGAACGTAAGTGAAGACGATGTTATCGATCCTTCGGAAAATAAATACGTACAAATGGTAAAAGAATTTGCAGAAAATGAAAATTCTCAAGTAATCGTTGTATGTGCAAAAATCGAATCAGAAATCGCTGAATTAGACGAGGAAGAGAAAAAAGTATTCCTTGAAGAACTAGGTATTGAAGAGTCTGGTTTAGATCAATTAATTCGTGCAGCATATGACTTATTAGGACTTGCTACTTACTTTACAGCTGGCGTTCAAGAAGTACGTGCTTGGACATTTAAACAAGGTATGAAGGCACCACAATGTGCTGGTGTTATTCATACAGATTTTGAGCGTGGATTTATTCGTGCAGAAACAGTTTCTTACGATGACTTAATGACAAACGGTTCTATGACAGCTGCAAAAGAAGCTGGAAAAGTACGTTTAGAAGGAAAAGAGTATATCGTAAAAGACGGAGATGTTATGCACTTCCGTTTTAACGTTTAATCTAATATTTCCTAGGAAAAATAAAGATATGAGCTTGGCGAATATATTATATGTTTGCCAAGTTTTTTATGTATTGGTGAGTTGATTCATATAACTTACTATGATATAATCTAAACTCGTGAGTAATTACTATAAATTAATTGCTCCTTGCCCATTATGGGCCGTTTAGACCAAAAGGAGGTGAAAGTGTAATGAGAAAGTACGAAATTATGTACATCATTCGTCCTGGCGTTGAAGAAGAAGCTCAAAAAGCTTTAGTTGAACGTTTTGCAGGTGTTTTAACAAACAATGGTGCAGAAATCATTAACACGAAAGAGTGGGGTAAGCGTCGTTTAGCTTACGAAATCAACGACTTACGTGAAGGTTTCTACATGATCTTAAACGTGAACTCTAACGCAGAAGCGATTAACGAATTCGACCGTTTAGCTAAGATCAACGAAGACATCCTTCGTCATATCGTTGTTAAAGAAGAAGAAAAATAATTGATATATAAGGGAGAGTGGTTCGATTGATGAATCGTGTTATCCTCGTTGGTCGTTTAACTAAGGACCCTGACTTACGTTACACGCCCAATGGTGTTGCAGTAGCTACTTTTACGTTAGCTGTGAATCGCGCATTTGCGAATCAACAAGGTGAGCGTGAAGCTGACTTTATTAATTGTGTAATATGGCGTAAACAAGCAGAAAACGTAGCAAATTATTTGAAAAAAGGAAGCTTAGCAGGCGTAGATGGACGTCTTCAAACTCGTAATTACGATGGACAAGACGGTAAACGTGTATATGTAACAGAAGTTCTTGCGGAAAGCGTACAATTTTTAGAGCCGCGTAATGGCGGTGGGGAGCAACGTGTTTCATTCAATCAGCAACCATCAGGAGCTGGTTTCGGTAACCAAGGCTCTAACCCATTTGGTCAATCTAGTAATTCAGGTAACCAAGGTAATCAAGGGAACTCTGGATTTACGAAGAATGACGATCCATTTTCAAATGTAGGTCAACCGATCGACATTTCCGACGACGATTTACCGTTCTAATACAGTAAATTTGTTAGTTTTAACAAAGAATGGAGGGAAATAGACATGGCAGGACGCAAAGGTGGACGTGCGAAACGTCGTAAGGTGTGTTTCTTCACAGCTAACGGCATCACTCGCATTGACTATAAAGATGTTGATTTATTAAAACGTTTCGTTTCTGAGCGTGGTAAAATTTTACCTCGTCGTGTAACAGGGACAAGCGCAAAATACCAACGCAAACTTACAGTTGCAATTAAACGTGCTCGTCAAATGGCACTTTTACCATATGTTGGTGAATAATAGCGTATGAAATGCACAGTAGAGTCGGACTCTACTGTGCATTTTGCTATGCTTTTCTTTTTTGAAAGAGAGGTTAAAATGTGAAACAAACAAAGTTTATTACAGAAGGCGCAGCGTTATTAGCTATATATGTAATTTTATTGCTTATATCTATGTATGTTCCGATTTTAGGTACTGTTGTAACTTTTGCGTTGCCGTTACCATTTATACTATTAACGATAAGATATAAACTATCTAATGTGCTCGTGATTTTTGTAGCAGCACTTTTTGTTACTATTATTGTGAGTCAACCTATGAATTTAGTGAAGACAACTATGTTTGGATTGATAGGGATTGTTTTAGGGTATATGTATAAAACAAGAAAAAAGCCAGTGGAAATCTTAATAGCGGGGACGCTTGCATACTTAATTGGTTTTGTACTTATTTATGTTGCGAGTATAAAGTTTTTCAACATAGATATAATGAAGCAAATGCAAAGTGTGTTTAGTGAAAGTATGGTGCAAAGTGAAAAGATAGTAAGTGCTATAGGTATGCCGATTAGTAAGGAACAAAAAGAGTTACTTACACAAATGAATGATATATTACAATCGTTATTTCCAAGTATACTTGTTCTAGTTTCAGTATGTTTTTCTTGGATTACAGTGATAATATCAGGTAGTGTTTTGAAAAAGTTAAAACATGACATTATACCTTGGCCTAAATTTAAAGATCTACAATTACCAAAGAGTATTGTTTGGTATTACGTTATATTTATTTTGTTAGCAACTTTTATAAAAGTAGATCCAACATCATATTTACATATGGTATTTTCTAACCTATATGTCATATTTGCACTATTGCTTGTATTGCAAGGGCTGACATTCATTTCCTTTTTAGCGTATAGAAAAGGTTTTACTAAAGGGGTTCCTATTATTAGTTTTATTGTATGCATGTTTATTCCGATGCTGTTTCCTCTTGTGACAATCTTAGGTATAATTGACTTAGGGATTTCGTTGCGTTCTAAAATAGGGGAATAAAATAATATTCCTTATACTATTTTAATCTGTTTAACTAACTGGAAGGTGAGTTAGTTTTACTTTATAGGAGTTGTATACATGCCTGAATTTGATAAGAAACAGTGGTTTTTATATCCTGTTTATGTATTGGCATTTTTTGTGTTTGTGCTCATTTCAATTCTCTGTTATTTTCATTTAATTATGGGGATAGCTGCTTTTATCATTTTTTGTATCGTGTTCTTTATCGTTATACGATTTGAACTTAATTTTCAAAGGAATTTCGAAAAGCATACGACAGATATGATTACGAGGGTAAAGAAAGTCAGTAATGAAGCATTTAACCAAATGCCGATTGGTATTTTGTTATACAATAAGGATTACGGGATTGATTGGGCAAATCCTTATTTATCTTCATGCCTGGGACAGCATGCGTTAGCTGGATGGCACCTTTACGATGTATCAGAAACATTACTTCTTTTCATTAAAGGAGAAACTTCTGATGATATAGTCTCTTTAAATAATCGAAAGTTTCGCGTTTTTGTAAGGAAAGAAGAAAAGTTAATTTATTTCTTTGATGTAACAGAACAAACGGAAATCGAAAAGATGTATGAGGATCAACGCACTGTTTTAGCTGTAATTTATTTGGATAATTATGATGAAGTTACACAAGGATTAGATGATCAATTACGTACGAATATAACAAGTCTTGTGACATCGCGACTAAATGAATGGGCACTTAAGTATGGTGCGTATTTAAAACGTGCATCTTCAGAAAGATTCTTCGTTGTGCTAAATGAAAGTATTCTGACGCAGATGGAGAAAGGGAAATTTAGTATTTTAGATCAGGTGCGTGAAGAAACATCTAAAAGGAATATACCACTTACATTAAGTGTAGGTGTCGGATCAGGTGATTTACCTTTGTCAGAGCTTGGGTCAATGGCTCAATCTGGTTTAGACCTTGCGCTTGGGCGTGGTGGAGACCAAGTAGCTATTAAACAAGCGACAGGTAAAGTTAAGTTCTATGGAGGTAAGACAAATCCCGTTGAAAAGCGTACCCGTGTACGTGCTAGGGTCATTTCGCATGCGTTAAAGGATTTAGTATTAGAAAGTAGTAATGTCATTATCATGGGGCATAGGGCTCCTGATATGGACGCAATTGGTGCTGCGATTGGTATTTTAAAAGTGGCTCAATTAAACGAGCGTAAAGGATATATTGTATTAGATGAAAATGATTCTGATAAGGGAATTAAACGCTTGATGGACAAAGTGAAACAAAATGAGGAGTTATGGTCTCATTTTATTACTCCAGAGCAAGCGATGGAATTTGCAAATGATGAGTCGTTACTTGTTGTTGTTGATACGCATAAACCTTCTATGGTGATGGAGCAAAAACTGTTACATAAAATTGAAAATGTAGTAGTTATTGATCATCATCGTCGTGGGGAAGATTTTATTGAAGACCCATTGCTAGTTTATATGGAACCATATGCTTCTTCCACGGCAGAATTGGTTACAGAATTACTTGAGTATCAACCTAAAAATTTAAAGATGACAATGCTAGAAGCGACGGCATTGTTAGCAGGTATTATTGTCGACACGAAAAGTTTCACATTCCGGACAGGGGCTCGTACATTTGATGCTGCTTCTTATTTACGCTCACATGGTGCAGATACTGTACTTGTACAAGAACTTTTAAAGGAAGATATGGATCAGTATTTACGGGTTGCAAAAGCTATAAAAAATGCGTACATTTATAAAAATGGAATTGCGATTGCTAAAGTTGATAGTGATGATTACTACGATCAAGTGCTTATTGCGCAATCGGCAGACACGTTATTAACGATGACAGGGATTATTGCATCATTTGTTGTTGCGAAACGTGGTGAGAATCTCATTGGAATTAGCAGCAGGTCTTTAGGTGAAGTGAATGTGCAGCTAATTATGGAAAACTTAGGCGGTGGAGGGCATTTGACTAATGCAGCCACACAAATGAAAAATGTTACAGTAGATGAAGCTGAGGAGAAGCTTCGATTTGTTATTGATGACTATTTACAGGGAGGCACACAATCATGAAAGTAATTTTTCTAAAAGACGTAAAAGGTAAAGGTAAAAAAGGAGAAATAAAAAACGTACCGGATGGCTATGCAAATAACTTCTTACTAAAACAAGGATTAGCTGCTGAAGCAACAAATAGCAGTATGAAAACTTTAGAAGCTCAAAAGCGTAAAGAAGAAAAAGATGCAGCAGCAGAGCTTGAAAATGCAAAAGAGTTAAAAGAGACTTTAGAGAAATTAACTGTAGAATTAAAGGCGAAATCTGGAGAAGGTGGCCGTTTATTCGGTTCTATTACGAGCAAACAAATCGTAGATGCGATGCAAAAATCACATAAAATTAAACTTGATAAACGTAAATTTGAAATGGATGATGCAATTCGTGCATTAGGCTACACAAATGTAACAGTGAAATTGCATCCGCAAGTAACAGCGACAGTAAAAGTTCATGTTAGTGAACAATAAAAATAAATTAAGCAAGGAGGATTGCGTATGAGTGATGTACTTGCTGATCGTACCCCTCCGCATAATATAGAGGCCGAGCAGGCGGTTTTAGGTGCCATATTAATTGATCAAGATGCGTTAACGTCAGCATCGGAGTTATTGGTACCTGATTCATTCTATCGAACAAAACATCAAAAGATTTTTGAGGTCATGCTTGGATTATCTGATAAAGGAGAACCGATCGACTTAGTAATAATGACATCAGCGATGGCTGATCAAGGATTACTAGAAGAAGTTGGTGGAGTGTCTTATCTAGCAGAGTTAGCAGAAGTTGTTCCAACAGCTGCTAACGTTGAATATTATGCACGTATCATTGCTGAAAAGGCACTTTTACGCCGTTTAATTCGAACAGCGACTCATATAGTGTCGGATGGATACGAGAGAGAAGATGACGTGGACGGCCTTTTAAATGAGGCCGAGAAAAAAATATTAGAAGTATCCCATCAAACGAATGCAAAAGCATTTCAAAATATTAAAGATGTTCTTGTGGATGCTTATGATAAAATTGAACTTTTGCATAATCAAAAAGGTGAAGTTACTGGGATACCAACTGGATTTACTGAATTAGATAAGATGACGGCAGGTTTCCAGCGAAATGATTTAATCATTGTAGCAGCACGTCCGTCAGTAGGGAAAACTGCATTTTCATTAAATATCGCACAAAACGTAGCGACGAAAACGGATGAAAATGTAGCGATTTTTAGCTTGGAGATGGGCTCCGATCAGCTTGTTATGCGTATGCTTTGTGCAGAAGGAAATATCGATGCGCAAAGACTTCGTACCGGGTCACTAACTTCTGATGATTGGGCGAAATTAACAATGGCGATGGGGAGTCTTTCAAATGCCGGTATATATATTGATGATACACCGGGAATTAAGGTAAATGAGATTCGAGCGAAATGTCGTAGACTAAAGCAAGAACAAGGTCTTGGAATGGTTTTAATTGACTACTTACAGCTTATTCAAGGAAGTGGGAAATCAGGTGAGAACCGTCAGCAGGAAGTATCTGAGATTTCTCGTACTTTAAAAGGGATTGCACGTGAATTGCAAGTGCCTGTTATTGCCTTATCACAGTTATCTCGTGGTGTAGAATCTCGTCAGGATAAACGCCCGATGATGTCTGATATTCGTGAATCTGGAAGTATTGAGCAGGATGCTGATATTGTAGCTTTCCTATATCGTGAAGATTACTATGACCGTGAAACGGAAAATAAAAATACGATTGAAATTATCATTGCAAAGCAACGTAACGGTCCAGTAGGTTCAGTGGAACTTGCATTCGTCAAAGAGTTCAATAAGTTCGTTAACTTAGAACGACGCTTTGAGGATGGGGCATAAAGGCAGTATAAAAAAGAAACACATTTCTTATAATAAGATGTGTTTCTTTTTTTATGGGGTAAAGATAAGGCTTTCATAAGGTGAAAACATAATTCTTACGAACGAAAATGATTTTTGATAAAAAAATGTTCGCTTTTTGGTTGACTTCTTTTTCGGTTTTGGTACAATTATATTGTTTGAATAGATCGTTTGAAAATTGCGGAGGTGCTTTAATAATGTCTTCAGTAGTAGTTGTAGGAACACAATGGGGCGACGAAGGAAAAGGTAAAATCACTGATTTTCTTTCTGAGCATGCGGAAGTAGTTGCAAGATATCAAGGTGGAAATAACGCGGGACATACAATTGTTTTCGGCGGAGTTAAATATAAGTTACACTTAATTCCATCTGGTATTTTCTATAAAGAGAAAATTTGTGTAATCGGAAATGGCTTAGTAGTAGATCCGAAAGCATTACTTGAAGAGTTAAAATACTTACACGACCGTGGTGTAAGTACTGATAATTTACGTGTAAGTAACCGTGCACACGTTATTTTACCTTATCACTTAAAACAAGATGAGTTAGAAGAGGCTAGTAAAGGTGATAACAAAATCGGTACAACGAAAAAAGGTATCGGTCCTGCATATATGGATAAAGCTGCTCGTATTGGTATCCGTATGGCTGATCTTTTAGATCGTGAAGCATTTAAAGAGAAGCTTGAGCGCAATTTAGTAGAGAAAAATCGTTTGTTTGAAAAAATGTACGATACAGAAGGTTTCAGTGTAGAAGAAATCTTTGAAGAGTACTTCGAATATGGACAACAAATCGCACAATATGTATGCGACACATCTGTTGTATTAAATGATGCACTAGATAACAATCACCGTGTATTATTTGAAGGTGCACAAGGTGTTATGCTTGATATTGACCACGGTACGTACCCATTCGTTACATCTTCTAACCCGATTGCGGGTGGTGTAACAGTTGGAACTGGAGTTGGTCCTGCGAAAGTTACTCGCGTTGTAGGTGTATGTAAAGCATATACAAGCCGTGTTGGTGACGGTCCATTCCCTACTGAACTTAATGATGAAATTGGTCATCAAATTCGTGAAGTTGGTCGTGAGTACGGAACAACAACTGGTCGTCCGCGCCGCGTAGGTTGGTTCGATAGCGTTGTTGTAAGACATGCGCGTCGTGTTAGTGGTTTAACGGATCTATCATTAAATTCTATCGACGTTTTAACAGATATTCCGACTCTTAAAATTTGTGTTGCTTACAAATACAATGGCGAAGTTATCGATGAAGTTCCAGCAAACTTAAACATTTTAGCAAAATGTGAGCCTGTATATGAAGAGCTTCCAGGTTGGACAGAAGATATTACTGGTGTAAAATCATTAGACGAGCTTCCTGAAAATGCACGAAAATACGTAGAACGTGTTTCTGAGTTAACAGGAATTCAATTATCTATGTTCTCAGTTGGACCAGATCGTAACCAAACGAATATTGTTCGTAATGTATACGAGGCTTAATTGATATTTTAAGAAAAAACTCATGTCCGCATGAGTTTTTTCTTATCTTTTATAAAAAAATGAAAAAAAGTATTGCGAAGAATACAGAATACATGTTATGATACATCTTGTCGTCACGAAAATATGACGTTGGTGAGTATGAGCCATTAGCTCAGTTGGTAGAGCATCTGACTTTTAATCAGAGGGTCGAAGGTTCGAATCCTTCATGGCTCACCATTTTATTTTTCGTGGCCCGTTGGTCAAGTGGTTAAGACACCGCCCTTTCACGGCGGTAACACGGGTTCGAATCCCGTACGGGTCATGTTTTTTTTATGCTTATTTTTGGTCCCGTGGTGTAGTGGTTAACATGCCTGCCTGTCACGCAGGAGATCGCCGGTTCGACCCCGGTCGGGACCGCCACTTTTGTTTATACCACCATTAGTGGTTTTATATATAGTTTTGGCTCGGTAGCTCAGTCGGTAGAGCAGAGGACTGAAAATCCTCGTGTCGGCGGTTCGATTCCGTCCCGAGCCACTCTCAGGATATTAAGTGGGCCCACTTAATATCCTTTTTATTTATGTAATTTTACAAAACTGAGTAGTTATTTTAAAATAGAACGAGGAGCCTCTAGCAGTTGAAGCTAGAGGTTTTTCTATAGATCGTATAGGATTCCGTGTAAAAGTGGATCATACATGAGTCTATGAGAATAGAGGAGAAAATACTTAAACAAAGGATGCGGTCATATAGGACATACTATGTAAACATCAATATGTTTAGGGATTATTGACCATATTTTTATAAGGAGGAAATAGACGATGATGGGAAAGAAAATTTTAGTAGTTGATGATGAAAAGCCGATTGCAGATATTTTGAAGTTTAACCTAGAAAAAGAAGGTTTTGAAATAGTAATGGCGCATGATGGTGATGAAGCAATTGAAAAAGCTAATGAAGAACAACCAGATATGGTTTTATTAGATATTATGCTACCAGGTAAAGATGGCTTAGAGGTTTGTCGTGAAATACGTAAAAGTTCAGAAATGCCGATTATTATGCTTACAGCAAAGGACTCTGAGATTGATAAAGTATTAGGGCTTGAGCTTGGGGCAGATGATTATGTAACGAAGCCATTTAGCACGAGAGAATTACTTGCTCGTGTGAAGGCGAATTTACGCCGTCACCAACAAGGTGGTGCTGCAGAAAAAGAAGAAAATACAGAAATGGTTATTGGACCAATTGTTATTAATCCAAATGCATATAGTGTAACGAAGCGCGAGGAAAATATCGAGCTTACACATCGTGAATTTGAGTTGCTACATTATTTAGCGAAACACTTAGGACAAGTTATGACACGCGAACATTTATTACAAACAGTTTGGGGTTATGACTATTTTGGAGATGTGCGCACAGTAGACGTAACAGTACGTCGTTTGCGTGAAAAAATTGAAGATAATCCAAGCCATCCTACTTTAATTGTAACTAGACGTGGAGTAGGGTATTACTTGCGTGACCCAGAGCAGGAATAGTATATGAAGAAAGTTGGTTTTTTTCAATCTATTCATTTAAAATTTGTGCTTATATATATGCTATTAATATTAATAGCGATGCAAGTTATTGGGGTATATTTTGTAAGGGAATTAGAGAAGAGCCTAGTACAAGGTTTTAGGGATTCTTTAACGCAGCAAACAAACTTATTATCATATAACTTGAAACAAGAATTTAAAAAAAGTTATACAAAAGCAGAAACAGAGTCAACAGATGAAACGATTAAAACTTCTATTCGAAAGTTTGCCTCTGATCAAAAAAAAGTTATACAAGAGGTAAGTGTATTTGATTCGCATAGAAAGTTACTGGCTATTTCAGATGAATCAAAGCAGAATAAGGTGAATAGAACATCAACTGATATAGCTGTTCAGCGAGTGTTGGTGCAAAAAAAGCCAGAAGTGAAAATTGAGAAGGATGGTAGTACAGGCCATCGTGTTCAAGTTATGCTTACTCCGATTCTAGATGATAATGGTAAGGATGCGCTTGGTGTTATATATATCGTTGCATCTATGGAAGATGTATATAAACAAATGAAGGATATAAATCAAATTTTTGCTACGGGAACAGTAATTGCCTTATTAGTAACGGCCGTACTTGGGATTTTATTGGCTCAAACAATTACAAGACCAATTTCAGATATGCGGAGACAAGCAATCGAAATGGCAAAAGGAAATTATTCGAGAAAAGTAAAGGTGCATAGCCATGATGAAATTGGACAACTGGCATTATCCTTCAATAATTTATCAAAAAAATTACAACAAGCTCGTTCTTCTACAGAAAGTGAAAGGCGTAAACTATCATCTGTTTTATCTCATATGACAGATGGAGTAATTGCTACTGACCGAAAAGGGGATATTATTTTACTAAATGACCCTGCGGAAAAGATGTTAAATGTTTCTCGTGAAACAGCGCTTGATCAATCTGTTTTAGAGGTATTAGGGATACAGGAAGAATTTACGCTCGATCATTTATATGAAGAGCCAGATTCTGTTTTATTAGATTTTAGTACGAGAAATGAACCATATATTTTACGTGCTAGTTTCTCTGTTATTCAAAAAGAAACAGGGAAGGCAAATGGTTTAATTGCCGTATTATATGATGTAACAGAGCAGGAGCGTATAGAGAGGGAACGCCGTGAGTTTGTGGCGAATGTCTCTCATGAATTAAGGACGCCATTAACGACGATGCGCAGTTATTTAGAGGCACTTACAGATGGAGCATGGCAGGATCCGAATATTGCACCACAATTTTTAACGGTTACACAAGAAGAAACAGAAAGAATGATTAGACTTGTAAATGCGTTGTTACAGCTATCTAAACTTGATAGTACAGAGCACCGTTTAATGAAAGAATGGGTCGACTTTACTGATTTCTTTAATAATATTATTGATCGCTTTGAAATGTCTAAAGAACAAAATGTAAGTTTCAAACGATCTTTCTCTAAGAAGTCTAGGTTTATTGATATGGATACTGACAAAATTACTCAAGTGCTGTATAACATTATTTCTAACGCATTAAAGTATTCACCAGAAGGTGGAACAGTAACATATCGCTTACGTGATCGCGGTGATTTATTAGAAATTAGCGTAAGTGACCAAGGAATGGGTATTCCAAAAGAAAACGTTGATAAAATCTTTGAACGTTTTTATCGCGTAGATAAAGCTCGTTCAAGACAAATGGGTGGTACGGGACTTGGATTAGCAATTGCAAAAGAAATGATCGAGGCACATGGTGGCTCTATTTGGGCGAAGAGTGAAGAAGGAAAAGGGACAACTATTTATTTCACGTTACCAATGGCAGCAGATGAAGAGGACGATTGGGAATGAGTATGGAAAACTTTAAAACAATAGTTTTAATTAACCTAGTTGTAATTAGCCTGTTTCTTACTTTTAACCTATGGACGTATGTGCCAGATTCTACATCCATGCAAAATGCAAAATTTGTACAGGGCAATGAAGGAACGAATCAAACTAAAATTTCCGATGTTGTCCGTCCTACTTCTATCATCGTGCATAAAGATAAAAATCATTATGGGAGCAGAAGAGAGGCAGATATAGAATCAATCTATAAGCCTTTGGAAGTAGGGGAGCTACATGAGTTTAGAGAGATATCAATCACTAAGGGTGATTTCCTATCCTATGTGCATGGTGAAGGGAAAATTGAACTTGTTTTCCCTACTGATATCCCATTTGATGCAGTTAAATCTATGTTTAACATGAAAGAGAAAAGTACAGATAAGCCTAAATATTTTAATCGTATTCTCCTTGATCCTTCTAGGAGTAAGGATCAAGAAATTAAAATTAACTTTGTTTCTGATGGTGATAACTTTAAAATATATGAGGCAAAATTAAGTGGTGTGTATTTAAAAGATATTGTAAATGCTCAAAATCAATTTATAGTATCAGCAAAGCCCTATTTTGATTATCAAATCAATGATATGAAAAAGTTATTTTTACCAGATGGCACGACAGAGTTAAACAATATAACATATATTTCATCTAATTTAGCAGTTGATACGTTTAAGAATGCTCTGTTTAGTGATCCTCGTTATTTAAGTCCGATTACTGAGATATCGAAAGAAACATTTACAGATGGTATTAGATCCATGGAAATTGAAAACGATCGTCACATGCTAAAGTATAAAAACTCTTCTGTCTTAACTGAGAAAACGATAGATAATTTAATGCTGTTACAAAAAAGCTTTGAATTTGTAAGTGGTCACAGTGGAAGTTTGGATTCATATCGTTTGGACTATATGAATAAAGGAGAGACAGTATTTCGCTTACATGAAGATGGATATTCCGTATTCAATACAGATGGATTAGCTGAATTGAGACAAAAATGGGGATCAGAAGAAGTAATGGAATATGAAAGACCGTTGCTGTCTTTAAATACTAAAGGCATAGAACAGAAAGTTACTCTTCCGTCAGGGCATGTTGTAATAGCATCCCTAGAAAATAATCCAGAGATAAAGAAACAAGTAATTAAGGATATTGGTATTGGATACAAGTTATCACTAGATGGGCAAGTAGTTCGACTACAACCAATTTGGTATGTAAAGCTTGTTGAAGGTGAAACGGGTAAACAGCAAATCTATGAGTGGAGTGAGGGAGGACTAAATGGATTGGGATCGAATTAAAACCATATTTATTGTGACCTTTTTTGTTTTGGACCTCTTTCTCATTTTTCAATTCATTCAAAAGCAAGATAGTAATCAATTGGAGCTTATTGCAGAAACAAAGATAGATCAAGAATTAAAAGCAAATAAAATTACTATAGGGAATATCCCTAAGGAACCGAAGAAAGAGTCATTTATTAGAGCGGAAAATAAAGCCTTTAAAGAAGATGATATACAGTCTTTGAAAAATCAAACGGCGCATATACAAAATATGTACACGATAGAAAGTAAGCTAAAAGAGCCTTTTTTAAATACGAAATCATTATCAAAAGATAAGTATAATGAATTTTTGAAGAACTATGTATTAGATGGACAAAAGTATGAATTTGGAGCGGTGAAAGACTCTAAAATTTATTTCTTCCAAAAATATAAAGATAAGCCTATTTTCTATAATAATCAGGCGATGATTGTTGTGGAATTAAATGAAAAAAATGAACTTGTTTCATATACGCAGACAATGCTAACTGATTTAAAAGAAATGGGCGAAGGTGAAAAAACGAAAGAGCAAGAAATTATTACGGCTCAAACAGCTTTAGAAAATTTGTATTTAAAAAATAAAATTCATGGAAATACACATGTTAAAGAAGCGCAAATTGGTTATGCCACTCTTACCGCATCTACTTCTAATAACCAAGTACTTGCTCCAACGTGGAATTTAAAAACGGAGCAAAAGCAGGACTTCTTTGTGAATGCAATTGAAGGACAAGTTATGGAATTAGGGGAAAAGGAAAATCAAGTGGTTGATGAACATACTGGAGTGAGAAATAATGGGGTTGCATTTTAGCGTACTTGCAAGTGGAAGTACAGGAAATATGCTATACGTAGGAACCGATGAAAAAAAATTACTAGTCGATGCAGGTTTAAGTGGTAAAGCGACAGAGGCTTTATTTAAACAAGCAGAACTGAATATAAATGATGTATCAGGTATTCTTGTAACACATGAGCATAGTGATCATATTAAAGGGTTAGGTGTATTGGCGCGAAAATATGATTTACCCGTTTATGCGAATGAGAAAACATGGAATGCAATGGAACATTTAATAGGAAATATCCCAACTGAGCAAAAATTCATTTTCTCAGTTGGGGATGTGAAAACATTTGGTGATATTGAAGTCGAATCATTTGGAGTTTCTCATGATGCGGCAGAACCGATGTTTTATGCTTTCCATAACAATAATAGGAAATTAGCGCTTATTACAGATACGGGATACGTAAGCGACCGTATGAAGGGCGTTATTAAGGGAGCTAATGCTTTCGTGTTTGAAAGTAATCATGATGTGGAAATGCTTCGTATGGGACGTTACCCATGGAGCATTAAACGACGCATTTTAAGCGACGTTGGGCATGTTTGTAATGAGGATGCTGCATTAGCGATGGCAGATGTAATTACAGATGAGACAAAGCATATTTATTTAGCCCATTTAAGCTTAGATAATAACATGAAAGAACTAGCTCGTATGTCAGTATCACAAGTACTAGAGGAAAAAGGATTTGGAGTGGGTGAATCCTTTGAAATTCACGATACAGATCCAAAAATGCCTACAAAAATTCAATACGTATAATTCTTCATTTTAGTAAACAATAAAGGTGAATATAGTTGTTTTCAGGAAGATGGGTGAACAAATATGTCCTTTATTGATGAAGAAAATTATCGTATGAAACGTGCAGGGAAAAAGAAGCATAAAGGTATAGTTCTTTCTAGTATAGCGGGAACAATTGTAGGAGCTTCTTTATTTGCGTTTGGAGCTCCTTTATTTTCAAATTCTGCTGATACGCTTCCGCAAGCTGAAGCAAGCGGAAGTAATATGGCCGAAGCTCAAGGAATTAAACAGATTAGCTTTGTAGATGCTGTTGATCGTGCATCTGAAGCCGTTGTGGGTGTTATTAACATTCAACGAGATAACTTTTCAGAGGCAGATTCAGAGGCTGGTACAGGATCAGGAGTAATTTATAAAAAGACAAATGGTCAAGCTTATATTGTAACGAATAATCATGTTGTAGCTGGAGCGAATCGTATTGAAGTAAGTCTAAGTGACGGTAAGAAGGTTCCTGGAAAAGTATTAGGAACCGATGTAGTCACAGATTTAGCTGTATTAGAAATAGATGCAAAGCATGTGAAAAAAATAATTGAAATTGGCGATTCTAATACTGTTCGTAGAGGAGAGCCAGTTATTGCGATTGGAAATCCACTTGGACTGCAATTCTCTGGAACTGTTACGCAAGGTATTATTTCAGCTAATGAACGTATTGTCCCTGTAGATTTAGATCAAGATGGACATTATGATTGGCAAGTAGAAGTGTTACAAACAGATGCGGCGATTAACCCAGGGAATAGTGGCGGTGCGCTTGTAAATGCAGCAGGACAATTAATTGGTATTAATTCAATGAAAATTGCTGCAAAAGAAGTAGAAGGAATCGGACTTGCTATTCCGGTGACTAGGGCTGTTCCGATTATGAATGAACTTGAGAAGTATGGAAAAGTAAGAAGACCGTATGTTGGGATTGAACTTAGGTCATTAAATGAAATTCCAAACTATTATTGGTCAAAAACATTACATTTACCAGGTACTGTAACAGAAGGAGTTTGTATTTTGGATGTGAAAAGTCCTTCGCCAGGCGCGGATGCTGGTTTAAGAGAACATGATGTTATTGTGGCAGTAGATGGAAAACCGATTCGCGATATTATTGGATTCCGCACGGCCTTATATGATAAGGAAATTAATGATAAAATGACTCTTACGTTTTATCGTGGTACAAAAAGAGTAACAACAACAGTGAAATTAGGCATTCAAAAGTATTAAAAACAGGAGGGCCTACCTCCTGTTTTCTATTGTAGAAAAGTGAGGTGAAGAAAATGAATTTACCTTGTTGTTTAGAACATGTTGAATTAGCGTTAGATATTATTGTGGATGAGTGTGAAGTTGCGCCGGTTATCAACAGTGTGGGTAACTCAGAAAAAGAGAAAAAAACATGTGAATTTTGTCAAAATGAGGCGACATATGTTGTATCGAACACAGATTCTCACACAATATGTGGGTAGTGTTTGTGGATATGTGGATAAGTTTTGTGGATAACATGTTTGTAAGGTGGAGGATACGTGTGAATATCTCGATTATTTCAATTGGGAAATTAAAAGAAAAATATTTGAAACAAGGTATAGCAGAATACTTAAAACGATTATCAGCATACGCAAAAGTAGAAGTAATTGAATTGCCAGATGAAAAGGCGCCAGAAAATTTAAGTGAAGCAGAAATGTTAATTGTAAAGGAAAAAGAAGGTATACGTATACTGGATAAAATTTCTGATGACACGCATGTGATTGCATTAGCTATAGAAGGAAAGCAAAAGTCATCAGAAGAATTTGCGGTAAGTCTAGATCGCCTTGCTACATACGGAAAGAGTAAAGTCGCATTTGTAATTGGTGGATCACTCGGACTAAGTTCAGAAGTAATGAAGCGTTCAAACGAATCACTTTCTTTTTCAAAGATGACGTTACCACACCAATTAATGCGATTAGTGTTGCTTGAGCAAGTGTATAGAGCGTTTCGGATTAATCGTGGGGAACCTTACCATAAGTAAGGTATTCTATGTAAAACAAAGGTAAGACGCTGATATTATCATATTTATTTTATTATGCCTATAACTGGAGGCTATGTGAATGGTAAGTGATCAGACGAGATATTCTAGGCTCGCGAATATAACAAAAATAATAAATACAAAATTAGAACTACGTGAAGTATTACAGCGTGTGACAATGGCGATATCAGAGGAGATTGTTAGGTGCGATGCTGTTGGAATTTATTTACCCCAGGAAGATGGAACATTTAGAGGGTTTGCAGGAAAACCAGAGACCATAAATGGCGTAACGCTCGATACTCAGGTAATTGATCCTGAAGTAGATTTACTGGCAAAAGAAGTTATTGAAACGAAAAAAACCATCTATATTCCTGATACCTCAAAGGATCATCGACCAGATCCGAGACCCGTTGATGCGTTTAAAATTAAGTCCTTATTAGCTCTGCCTATCTCATTTAGGCAAGAGTTATTTGGTCTGGTTTTTTTATTTGATTATGGGATTCCGATGAACTTAACAGATTCAGAAATTCAAAGTGTTGAAGCTTATGTAAATATGGCCGCGGTCGCAATTCAAAACGCAAATAATTTAACACAAAAGGAAAACCTTATTGCTGAGAAGCAGCTGTTACTAAATGTTACCCGTGATTTATCAATGTGTGCCTCAATACAGGAGAGTTTTGATAAATGCTTTTTTTACTTAGATCAGATTTTAGAAAGTAAAAATATGACTGCCCATCTTCTAGATCCGCTAGACAAAACAACGATTAAAACAACGAAATTAAGTAAGGGCTGTGATTGGACAGAAGCGGATTGGACAGAGAAAAGCTATGAAGCCAAGATCCAAGAGGTTATTCAAACAAAAAATATAGATAGTAAGGATTTATTGATGATTCCATTGGTTTCAATGGGAGAAGTATTAGGGGTAATCGTCGTTGGTAAAGAAGGAAAAGCTCACAATTACGATAATTCTCAAATTCAACTAGCAAAATCTATTGTTGATGCCACAGCCCCTACGTTTTCAAATTTGTTATATATGGATAAACTAGAAAGTATAGTGGAAGAGCGAACGGGAGAGCTAGCTGCTGCTAATGAAAAAGTTACAAGTGTGATTGAATGTATTACGGATGGATTCTTTACTTTAAATAATAAATGGGAATTTACGTACGTAAATAAGCACCAATATTTTCCGCAAAGAAAAACAGCAAAAGATGTATTAGGAAAGAATATATGGGATGTTTTCCCGAGTGACATCGACACAGTTATGTATAAGGAATTTCATCGTGCAATGTCAGAGCGAACTACAGTTCATTTCGAATTTCTTTCTACTGCAGATGAATATTGGCACGAAGTTATTGCATACCCGTATGATGATGGTATTTGCTGTATTTTTAAAAACATAACGGAAAAAAAGAAATATGAACAGGAATTGAAAAGATTATCTAACATTGATTTAATAGGGCAAATGGCAGCAGGTATCAGCCATGAAATTAGAAATCCAATGACAACGGTACTAGGATTTTTGCAGTTATTAAAAGAAGAGAATACCTATGAGAAACATAATAAGTACTTTCATTTAATGATTGAAGAACTTAACCGTGCCAATTCTATTATTACTGAATTTCTCTCAATGGGGAATACAAGGAAATTGGATTTACAGATGTTAGATTTAAATTCAATTATCCGCGATATTATTCCTTTAATAAAGGTTGATACGCACAATCAAAATAAGTATATTCAAGTCGATACAAATGACATTCCGGAATTACTTTTAAATCGTAATGAGATACGGCAATTATTAATGAATCTATATCGTAATGGCTTAGAAGCGATGGATACAGGGAAAGTTCTAACCATTAGCACCTACAAGGAAGGTCAAAATTGTGTGGTGCTTGCAGTGCAGGATCAAGGAAAAGGTATTAGGCCTGAAGTATTAGAGAAACTGGGTACGCCATTTTACACGACCAAAGATAATGGAACTGGATTGGGGTTAGGTGTATGTTATGCCATTGCTGCCCGCCATAATGCAAAAATAGAAATTAAAACAGGATCAGAAGGCACTACCTTTTTTGTTAAATTTAATTATGAAAATAATAAAAAATAAGCTTATTTAGAATAGTTATGATGAACCGTATCATAAATAAATTTATTCTTTGCATATAAAAAGGATAAAGAGACCATTGGACAAAAATTACCGATGGTCTTTTAAATATTATTAGATGGTATGTAGATTTCCTAAAATAAGTATGTTTCTATTTCCATAAAAATATGCTGTAATATGAAGAGGAAAAAAGTATAAGTAGTTAGAGAAGTGAGGAATTAAAGGTGAAGAAGTTTAAGAAGTTTTACTTGGAGATTACGAGTGTATGTAATCTTGCGTGTAGCTTTTGTCCGCCGACGGAAAGGCAGAAGCAATTCATTTCTGTAGAGGATTTTGCTAAAAGATTAGACCAAATTAAACCTCACACAGACTACATTTATTTGCACGTGAAGGGGGAGCCGTTGCTCCATCCGAAAATAGATCAACTATTAGACTTAAGTCATGAAAAAGGGTTTAAAGTTAATATTACAACGAACGGAACGTTAATTAATAAGAGAAGGCATAGGCTGTTAAATAAGCCCGCGTTAAGACAAATGAATTTTTCACTGCATAGTTTTGATGGACACCCAGGTTCGCAAGATAAAGAGGGCTATGTAAGGAGTATACTTTCCTTCATTAGGGAAGCGACAAGTCAATCAGATTTAATTGTATCGTTAAGGTTATGGAATTTAACTCAGGATAATAAAACAAATGCTGAAATTCAGAAAAATAGGGAGTTATTATCCATAATTGAAAATGAATTTGATCTATCTTATCAGATTGAAGAGAAGCTTACACCAGGAAAAGGTATAAAAATTGCAGAACGTGTCTTTATTAATCAAGACTATGAATTCCAGTGGCCAGCATTACATGAAGAAGAGGATGATGGGAAAGGATTCTGTCATGGACTTCGTAATCAAGCAGGGATTTTAGCGAATGGGACGGTTATTCCTTGTTGTTTAGATGGTGAAGGGATTATTAACCTTGGAAATATTAATAACGATTCATTTTCTAACATTATAGAAGGTGAAAGAGCAACAAACATTGTCGATGGATTTTCCAAAAGAGTTGCGGTTGAAGAGCTTTGTAGGAAATGTGGATATCGTAAAAGGTTTGGGAAGTAAATATGAAATAAGCCCTCATAAAGCGAGGGCTTATTTTTTATTATTGATAAGAATGCTCTAATTCATCAATTAATGAACCAACGTAAGAAACAGCTTGACGGATTGCATCTGGTTTTGACATATCTACTCCGGCATGTTTCATTAGTTCAAGTGGTTTCATTGTACCACCAGCGCGAAGCACATCTAACCAGCGATCAATAGCAGGTTGTCCTTCATCTTTAATCATTTGAGCTACTGCAGTAGATGCAGTGAGGCCTGCGGAATATGTGTAAGAATATAGACCCATATAATAATGAGGCTGACGCATCCAAGTTAAGCCCGCACCTTCATCGATTTCTACAGAATCTCCCCAGAATGTCGAAAGGACATTTGTTTTAATTTCAGTTAAAGTTGTAGCTGTAAGGGGCTGTCCTTCTTCTGCTAGAGCATATACTCTACGTTGGTATTCACCCTCAAGTAAATGAGTAACAAAGTTGTGATAATATGTGCCGAGTAGTTGTAGAATGACCCATCTGCGCATCCTCTTATCGTCAGTAGTCGCTAGTAAATGCTGAGCTAATAGTAATTCATTCATAGTTGATGGTGCTTCAACAAAGTACATAGATGGGCGTACGTTCATGATACGTTGGTTTTTATTTGCTAAATAGAAATGACCAGCATGTCCAAATTCATGTGCTAATGTGAAGCATCCACGCATCGTATTTTGCCATGTAATTAAAATATAGGGATGAGAGCCGTATGGACTTGAGCAAAATGCCCCTGTTGATTTGCCTACGTTATCTGCAAGATCTACCCATCTTTCTTTGAATCCTTTTTCGATTATGGAACTATATTCATCGCCTAATACTTTTAAAGAATCTTGAATGAGCGTGGCTGCTTCTTCATAAGTAATCGTCGGATTAAATTCGGGATCTAAAGGTGCATGTAAGTCGCAGAAAAGCATTTGATCGAGTCCTAATGCTTTCTTTTTTAAATCTGCAAAACGGCGCATATGAGGTGCTAATTCTTTATAAATAATATCAAGTTGGTTGTTATACATTTCAAGTGGAACCTTTTGTGGTTCTAATAGCATATGGGTAACGGATTCATATTTACGTAAACGAGAAAGTGTTACTTGTTTTTTTACTTCGGTAGCATATGTTGTCGCAACTGTATTTTTATATCGTTTCAAGGTGGAAACAAATGATGAGTATGCTTTTCTACGTATGTATGCGCTTGGAGAAAATTCATATTTGCTTTCAAATAATGCGAAAGAAACAGGGAGTTCGTTTCCTTGTTCGTCTTGTATAGAAGTGAAATCCATATCTGCCAATTTAGTCATGCCGTAAATTTTGTATGGAGAACTATGAACTTCGCCAAGTGCAGCAAGTGTTTCTTCTGTTTCAGGAGAGAGTGTGTGCTGCCTTTTTTTGAGTATTTCTAGTAACGACTTACGGAAAGGTTCGAGTTTTGTTTCTTCAGTTAAATATTTTTCAATTGTTCCTTCGTCGAATGAGAGGATTTCATTATGAATAAAGGATAGTGCAGTATGTACTTTCGTCCATAAAGCAGAAATTTTGGAAGAGTTCGCTTGAATAACTGGATTTGTACGATCAGTAGATTCTTTTAAATTTGCATATGAGTACAGTTTTGTTAACTTCATTAAAAGCTCTTCTTCTAAAAGTAGGCAATTTAATAAAGTTGTGGAGTTAGTATGTAAACGTCCTTTAAATGCATCAAGTTTCTGTATATCATTTTCTAATATGTTTAATGCGGTATGCCACTCATCATTGGACTTATACAAATCAGACAAATCCCATTTTAGTTCGTTAGGTACTTTCGCACGAACAAGACGATTCTCAATTATAGTTTTCATGTCTTATATCCTCCTTATTAAAAGCATCTAAAAATATGATACTAGAAAATTCAGTAAAATAAAAATATTTAACATTTTTATATATTAAAAAGAAGGAGAAGCAATTCTATGCTTCTCCTTCTTTTTAATTTTAAGAATTAATATACTTTGTCACCATTAAAAATTGAGTTTTTCACGACAACATAATCTACAGTACGAATAGCATCTAGTTTTGTTCCACCAGCGTAAGAGATAGAAGATTGAAGATCTTGTTCCATTTCGATTAACGTATCTTCTAAAGAACCTTTATGCTCAACGAACATTTTCTTACCTTCAACGTTTTTCTTCTCACCCTTTTGGAATTCAGAAGCAGAACCGAAGTATTCTTTATAAAGTTTGCCATCTCTTTCAATTGTTTCCCCTGGAGACTCTTCGTGACCAGCGAATAGAGAACCGATCATGACCATAGTTGCCCCAAATCGAATAGATTTAGCTACGTCGCCGTGTGTACGAATACCACCATCAGCGATAATTGGCTTACTTGCAGCTTTTGCACACCAACGAAGTGCAGCTAGCTGCCAACCACCAGTTCCGAAGCCTGTTTTAATTTTAGTAATACAAACTTTACCAGGTCCAATACCAACTTTTGTTGCATCGGCACCAGCATTTTCTAATTCTCTTACCGCTTCGGGAGTTCCAACGTTTCCAGCGATAACGAAGCTCTCTGGTAAATGTTTTTTAATATGTTGAATCATGTTAATCACAGCATTAGAATGACCGTGTGCGATATCAATCGTGATATATTCAGGTGTAAGTTGCTCAGCAGCTAATTGTTGTACGAATTCATATTCGTCCTCTTTTACACCAACGCTGATAGAAGCGATTAATCCACGTGATTGCATATCTCTAATGAATGAGATTCGTTTCTCTGGTTGGAAACGATGCATGATATAGAAGTAATTGTTTTCAGCTAAATAAGTTGCGATTCTTTCATCAATAATCGTTTGCATATTTGCAGGCACGACAGGTAATTTAAATTTATGTTTTCCTAAAGTGACAGTTGTATCACATTCAGAGCGGCTATTTACAATACATTTTGCAGGAATTAATTGAATATCTTCATAGTCGAATACGTTTTCCATCATTTACACCCCTAAAATACGAATATTTTATTTTTATTAATCAAAAATGTTCGTCCATAGGATAATTTACATTATTTTTATTAAGAAGTCAAAGGATTTCTTAACATTTTTTTAAAAAGTAGATTTTATATCTGAAAAAAAACGTTAAAAACGAATTTAAAACGTTTTTTCAATTGTATTGTTCGTTTATGAAAAAAGGTTGAAAAATTGAGATAATTATACAAGGTTGTATGTATTCTTTTTATTTTTTGGTAGGATGAGGGTACTATGAAAGGGTTAATGCTAACAATACGAGCAAAAGATGTTATCAATTAGTTGAACAATATATGAAATGATAAGGTTTATTTCTATATAAAAAGATGAATCTGATATGATCCACCTTTTTATGTGAGGTTTCAAGTATAATAAGTAGGGTGATAGTAACGTATACAAAAGATAAAAAAGAAAATAATACAGAATAAAATGAGGTTAATATATGAGTAAAAAAAGTTTTTCTGATTATAAATTAAGTAAGGAAATTGTAAGGGCGCTTACTGGGTTAGGATATGATCATCCAACAGAAGTACAAGGTGAGGTTATTCCAGTCGCATTACAAAAGAAGGATCTTGTTGTGAAGTCCCAGACTGGAAGTGGAAAAACAGCTTCATTTGGTATTCCGCTTTGTGAAATGGTGGAGTGGGAAGAGAATAAACCACAAGCATTAGTTTTAACACCGACGAGAGAGCTTGCGGTACAGGTAAAAGAAGATATTACAAATATAGGTCGATTCAAAAGGATTAAGGCTGCGGCAGTTTATGGGAAATCTCCATTTGCACGTCAAAAATTAGAATTAAAGCAAAAGACACATATTGTAGTTGGGACTCCTGGTCGTGTGTTGGATCATATTGAAAAGGGTACCCTTTCTTTAGAGTGTTTGAAGTATTTAGTTATTGATGAAGCAGATGAGATGCTAAATATGGGCTTTATCGATCAAGTAGAGGCAATTATTGATGAATTACCTATAAAAAGAATGACAATGCTATTCTCAGCAACACTTCCAGAAGATGTTGAAAAATTGTCTCGTACATATATGAATTCACCAACTCATATCGAAATTAAAGCAGCTGGGATTACAACGGATAAAATTGAACATACTCTTTTTGAGGTGATAGAAGACGAGAAGCTTTCACTACTTAAAGATGTAACAACGATTGAGAATCCTGATAGTTGTATTATTTTCTGCCGTACACAAGAAAATGTAGATCATGTATATAGACAGTTAAAACGAGCTAACTATCCTTGCGACAAAATACATGGTGGTATGGTACAAGAAGATCGTTTTGAAGTCATGGATGATTTTAGAAAAGGGAAATTCCGTTATTTAGTAGCAACAGACGTGGCTGCGAGAGGAATTGATATTGATAATATTACACATGTTATTAATTATGATATTCCACTTGAAAAAGAAAGCTATGTACATCGTACTGGAAGAACGGGACGAGCTGGAAATAGTGGAAAAGCTATTACATTTATAACACCATATGAAAATAGATTTTTAGAAGAGATTGAGGAGTATATTGGTTTTGAAATTCCAAAGGCAATTGGACCTTCAAAAGAAGAAGTTATGAAAGAGAAAGCTGCATTTGAAGAAAAGATATATGCTAAACCAATTATAAAGACAGATAAAAATGCGGACATAAACAAAGGCATTATGAAGCTGTACTTTAATGGCGGGAAGAAAAAGAAAATTAGAGCGGTAGATTTCGTCGGGACAATTGCTAAAATTAAAGGTGTTACAGCAGAAGATATAGGCATTATTACGATACAAGATAACGTTTCTTACGTTGAAATATTAAATGGAAAAGGACCACTGGTTTTAAAGGTTATGAGAAATACAACGATAAAAGGTAAACAATTAAAAGTTCATGAGGCAATTAAATAAATGAAAATATCCACTTTAAAGGTGGATATTTTTTTGGGGCTTACTTATAGAGTGGATAATGTGAATGGACTTTAACCAATACGTGATTGACGATTGTTTTTTTGTATGTTAGTATTTTTAATTGGTTTTTTCTACCGTTTAATGGGAAAATTGTTAATTCGTTTAGGAGTATATTTTTATATAAGTAAATCAATTTTATTTTAATTGTTGTAAGCTATAAAAAATAAGGACGGTGTTTATGAAATGAATTTTACTCAAGATAGGTGGAGTTTTAAATGGCTTCATTTTTATTTGATGGTAGTAGTTGTTGCATCTCTTTTATTACGAATATATTTAGCATTTCATTTAGAAGGATATGAACGAGATCAACTATTTTTCGTGGATTGGATGAACACGGTAGGTAAATATGGATTAGGTGATGTGTATGCACATGGGGATTTAGTAAACTACCCTCCGTTTTTCTTAGCTCTTTTAGGTATTTATGGAGTGATATTGTCATTTTTTAATATATCCGTGGATGCTGCTGGTGTTTTAATTCGAGTTCCATCAATTGCATTTGAAGTAGTGGCTATAATTATTTTTGCTATAGCTTCTAAAAGGATAGAAAATTCGATTGTGAGAGCAGCATTAGTGACATTTTTTGCATTTAGTCCAGCAGTTATAGTGGATGGGACTATTTGGGGTCAAGTAGACATGTTACATAGTATATTGATGGTTAGTTCTATTTTATTGCTAATGTATAAGCCAACTTGGTCTGGTGCTATTTACGCTATAGCGTTACTAGCTAAATTTCAATCAATCGTAATTGCGCCTGTATTTGCTATGTATTTCCTAAAAATCATTTTTGAAAAAAGAGAAGGTAAGCAATTAATTAAATTTATAATAGGGTTCTGTATCCCGTTATTAATATTCGGCCTTTATTTCGCAGCACATGGAACATTTATTACTATGTTGACACAAGCATATTTAAATGCGGTGGGTACTTTCCCAACGGTAACTGTATTTGCTATGAATATTTGGTATTACGCGATTGGTACGGATCCTAATACGGTAGATACTATTCAAGTTTTACCACATATTACATTGAAAACAGTTGGATTAATACTCTTGTCTATTGCAGCGGCATTAACTTGTTTATATGTCTTTTTCCATCGCCATATGAATACGGCAATTCTATTAAAAGCAGCGACTTTTATAAGTTTTGCATTCTTTATGTTACCTACGCAAATGCATGAGAGATATGCTTTCCCAGCATTAGTATTTGTCATCTTTTTATTGCTATATGAAATGAAGTGGACAGGAATAGCTTTAGGATTAACGTTAACAATCTTTTTAAATCTAGTAATGGTTCTGTATGCAGGCTCTAATACGAATATGGGAATGTTTATCGTTACTATTAATGTTTTTATTTTCTATGCTATGTGTAAATTATTAGTAAAAGAGTATTGTGATCGCTTTGAATTACTAATAAAGAAACAGTAAAAATTATAATTTTAGAGAGAAGTACATTTTGCCAGTATGCAAAATGTACTTTTTTAGTTTGAAAGAGTAAAATTCCAATAGAAAAATAAACATGAGAGGATACTTAGAAAATATAATTTCTAAAATACTACAATCATTCGGATAGTTATTAGGACTCTTTTAAATCATCAATCAACTTCTCAGCTAAGCGTCTGTACATATTACTCATCGACACAAATGATGTTAGTAATAAAAATTTCTCTAGGTTCGGATTTTCTAAGGAAGAAATCTCACTTACTTCTGAAACACGGTTATTTACGTCTTGCGTAAAGTTTTCAACGTTGTTTTCGGTAAGGGTAAGATAATCTTTATATAGCGTATTTAATTCGAAGGAATCATCGCCTAATAAGGATTCATTTATATTTTCTAAGGAGCTTTTTATGTCATTAATGGAAAGGGCCCCTTTTAATTGATAAATTAGGCTAATTAAAATCATATGCTCTTTTGAGTATTTTTTATTTTTGATTGGAATAAACAGTTTCCCTTTTGCATAATTGTTAATCATTGTTTTTGTTAATACTTTTTCATTATCGGTTCTTGTTGTATCCGCATAAGTATTTTCAAATAGTTGGACAACCTGGTCTACATACAAGTCGACATTTGGAATATCCTCAAGCGTAATATTTTTTTCTAAATGTAATGTTTCAAGCAATTTATTTATATTTTTCACGTAGAACCCCTCACTTTTATAACTTAGTGGAGCATAAAGTTAAATTTATCTCTAAATATGGTATTACGAAACAAATGAATTGTAAATGTTGACCTCTAATAATAATGCGTATATAATTACATGTAGTTATCGAAACTACATGTAATTATATGAGGGGTGTTTATATGAATGCTTATATAAGGGAACCGGTTAATGCTTTTACCCACTTGGGGGGAGCTGTATTATCATTTATTGCATTATTAGCTATGCTTGTAAAAGTTTCTATTAAGATGCCATCTTTTGCGGCAATTACAGCTGTTATTTTGTTTGGCATCGGAATGATGGTTCTGTATACAGCATCAGCTGTATATCATAGTGTGGTAGCCAGTGAACGAGTTATTTATTTCTTTCGAAAGCTTGATCACTCTATGATTTTTATATTAATTGCAGGTACATATGCACCCTTTTGCTTAATTACATTAAATTCAGCAAGTGGTTTACTATTATTTTGTTTAGTTTATGCAACTGCGATTTGTGGCATTGTATTTAAAATGTTTTGGTTTAATTGTCCAAGATGGTTATCGACAGCAATTTATATTACGATGGGTTGGTTAATTGTTTTATTCTTTGCACCGTTAGCTGAGAATTTAAGTACAGGAGGCATTATTTTCTTAGTACTTGGAGGCATTTTTTATACAATTGGTGGATTTATTTATGGAACAAAGCCAAAATGGTTAGAGTTTAAATATATGGGGCATCATGAAATTTTTCATGTTTTTGTATTATTAGGTAGTCTTGCCCATTTTCTAAGTGTATATTGTTACGTAATTTAATAAAAAAACGCCACATAATAAAAATTATGTGGCGTTTTTTTATTACCTGATTAGAATCGTATATGTTATAAAATTATTATGGGATAAAATGTAAGTTTATGTGTTCGCATGTTAAACATAGGATAAGAAATATGTGATATACTTTGAGAAGTTTATAATGAATGAAATATGGAGGACTATAATTATGGCAATACTTGTAACAGGTGGAGCAGGATATATTGGTAGTCATACATGCGTAGAATTACTAAATAGCGGTTACGAAGTTATAGTAGTGGATAACCTTTCGAATAGCTCGGTAGAATCTATAAATCGAGTCAAAGAAATAACAGGAAAACAATTTAAGTTTTATAAAGAAGATATTTTAAATTATGAAGTGCTTGACGCAATTTTTGAAGAAAATGCAATTGACGCAGTTATTCACTTTGCAGGATTTAAAGCTGTAGGGGAGTCAGTAGCGATTCCATTAACATATTATCATAACAACATTACAAGCACGTTAGTGCTATGTGAAGTAATGCAGAAACATAATGTTAAGAAGATGATCTTTAGTTCATCTGCAACTGTATATGGTATCCCGGAAACGTCACCGATTACGGAGGAGTTTCCATTAAGTGCAACAAATCCATATGGTCAAACGAAATTAATGATTGAGCAAATTATGCGTGATGTAGCATTTGCAGATGCAGAATGGAGTATCGCGTTACTGCGTTATTTCAATCCATTTGGTGCACACGAGAGTGGGCGTATTGGAGAAGATCCAAATGGAATTCCAAATAACTTAATGCCATATGTAACGCAAGTAGCAGTAGGTAAGTTAAAAGAATTAAGTGTATTCGGAAATGACTATCCAACGAAAGATGGAACGGGAGTCCGTGATTACATTCATGTTGTGGACTTAGCAAATGGTCACGTAAAGGCGCTTGAGAAAGTACTGAATACAACAGGAGTAGATGCTTATAACCTAGGCACAGGCATGGGCTATAGTGTACTAGAGATGGTTAAAGCGTTTGAAAAAGTTTCGGGCAAGAAAGTTCCGTATAAAATTACAGAGCGTCGCCCAGGTGACGTGGCAGTGTGTTTTGCTGATGCATCTAAAGCAAAGCGTGAATTAGGCTGGGAGGCAACACGCGGATTAGAAGAGATGTGTGCAGATTCTTGGAAATGGCAATCAAATAATAAAAATGGCTATTTAGAAGTTTAATGATGAATAAAAAAATGACCTTTGCATAAAAGCAAGAGGTCATTTTTTATTAGGTTTATTAGCGAACCTAGAAAAGAACGTTTGCTGTTTTAAATGATATGATTTTACAATATCTTATGCTAGAAGATAGTAGAATGAGATAGAGGAATGTATTATTTTATTAATTTTTTATAGAAATTGAAAGCGTATTATTGAAAAGTATTCCAACACTTGTATCATTGCTAGAGTCCGTTTATAATCAAGGAATCCTATTTCATATTTTGATAGGATTATTTATTATTGAAAGCGTTTTAAGTTTCCTCTTTTTTGAGGTAGGAGGTCTGACTTATTCAGATAAAAAATTATGTATGTAGTTTTAAATGGGAAGAAAAATAATATCAGTATCACTTTATAGTGTGGGGAGGTTAAAAGTGTGAAAGGTAAAGATTTTCACACGAATATATATGGGTTATATAGGATTATTACTTTCAGGGGCAGCTTTATTTTTAAATAGTCTTGTTATATTAGGGAAAGCAGAGATGAAAAGTGCGGGTGTTTTTAATTTATTTGTGGGTGCACTACAAATTATTATTCCGTTTTATTTGATCATGATTTCTGACCAAAGCAATTGGACAGTGTATTCATATGCGGCTACTTTCTTATTTGGATTAACTTATTTATATGTAGGTGTTACTTTTATAAAAGGAATGGATAGTAGTGGTCTAGGATGGTTTTGTATTTGGGTAGCAATTATTGCTTTATTCTATATGGTTGTTTCATTTGTTCAATTCCATGATGTTGTTAATGCATTAACGTGGTTTATGTGGGCATTACTTTGGTATTTATTCTTTGTATTAAATACACAAAAGAAGAACATCAATCAATATCTTGGAAGGATTGCCTTCGTACAATCATGGGTAACATTGACTTTACCTTCACTATTTTATTTTATGGGAGTATGGGGAGAGGGATTCGTATATGAACTATGGGTTTATGTATCAGTAATTTCTATTTTGTACTTCTGTTATTGTATTTATAAATATCGAGTACGTTAATATATGATCTGCATAAAAGCATGGAATCGTTAAACTGATTTCATGCTTTTTTATATATTAGCGTTTTATAATAAAAGAGGTGGTATCTCATAAATCATGAAAATGGGGATGATGAAATTGAAGAAAGTGTTGGTGCTAGGAGGAACAAGGTTTTTTGGTAAACATTTAGTAGAGTACCTTTTGCAAGCTGGACACGATATAACAATTGCCACAAGGGGAGTCACTGAAGATTCTTTTGGTAGCGCAGTAAAAAGAATAATTGTCGATAGAGAAGATAGAAAGCTACTAGAAGAGCGTCTAGAAGGAAAAAGTTATGATATTGTATACGATAATTTATGCTATAGTTCAAATGCAGCGAAAATGGTATGTGAAGTTTTGAAAGGAAAAACGAAGAAGTATATTATGACATCTTCAATGGCTGTCTATGAACCTGCATTAAGTTTGTTAGAAGAGGACTTTAATCCATACGAATATGCAATTACATATGGAGATAGAAATGATTTTAATTATAGTGAAGGAAAGCGATTAGCCGAAGCGGTTTTATTTCAATATGCAACATTCCCAGTCGTTGCAGTGCGTTTTCCAGTTGTTATTGGAGAAAATGACTATACGAAGAGGTTACAATTTTACGTTGAATGTGTTGTGAACCAAAAACCTATCGTTGTGGATCATGTAGATGGAACTTTGTCATTTATACATGAAAAAGAGGCAGGAGAGTTTCTAGCTTGGTGCGGAATGGAAAATGTGAAAGGACCAATTAACGCCTGTAGTAACGGGGTAGTTTCTACGGAAGAAATTATTCATTTCATAGAAGAGAAGACGGGAATAAAAGCACTCATCCAGGAAGCTGGAGAAAATATAGCTCCTTATAATGAGGTAACTAACTGTACGTTACATAATGGAAAGGCTCGTAAATTTGGATTTTTGTTCCGAGAGCTGAAACTAGAAATAAAAAATGTTTTAAAACATTATATAAATACAATGAAGTAATCATAAATCCCCCGGTGGCAATCCGGGGGATTCTGGAGGATTTCGACAATACTGATTTTACATTACCAAATTTACCTTATACATACGACTAATGTTTTTGTGATTGAATTGCTTGTAAATACTTCTCGTTTACTTGGTCCCAGTTTACTGTATGCCACCAATTGGTAACAAACTCTGGGCGCCGATTTTGATACTTTAAATAATAAGCATGTTCCCATACATCAATTACGAGTAAGGGGATTTTCCCTTCTTGCAAAGGCGTATCTTGATTTGGTGTACTCATAACAGAGAGTTCCTCACCGTCAAGAACAAGCCATCCATAGCCACTTCCAAAACGACTAATAGCTGCTTTGGAAAGTTGATCTTTTAAGTTGTCAAAGGTATTGAAATAATAATCAATTACTTTTGCAACGTCTCCATTAGGCTCACCGCCACCTCGTGGGCTCATCACTTCCCAAAAAAGACTATGACAATAGTGACCACCACCGTTATTTCTTACAGATGTAACAATTTCCTTCGGTAAAGCATCTAAATTACATAGTAATTCTTCTAAAGATTTATTATGTAATTCAGTATAATTTTCTAAAGTAGCATTTAAATTGTTTACGTATGTCGCATGGTGCTTTCCATGATGAATGGAAAGTGTATTGCTATCGATATGTGGCTCTAGTTCATCATAGTCATATGAAAGCTTTGGCAATTGAAATGAAGACATAACATTACCTCCTTTCTATTTAAAAAAGTTGGTCTAGGTAAAAATACTTTACCTGAGTCAAAAATACACCCATTTTCCATATAAGTCAATAGTAAGTCTGTTAATTTTCTGAAAAATATTACAATAAAAGTAACACTCTCAATTTCATTTGTGACTCCTATCCTTTTTGCTTATACTGTAAAGTAGCAAGGTTTTGTTGAAATAGAAGGAGATTGTTTATGAGTAAAACGAAACAATTAATAGAGGAAGCAAGTAATTTTATTACGATTTGTTATAAGGAGCTTCATAAAGAACAATTGATAGAAGAACGTATAAAAGAAATTCAAATTGAGATAGAGAAGACAGGGACATATGAGCATACATTTGAAGAACTTGTTCATGGTTCACGAATGGCATGGCGTAACAGTAATAGATGTATTGGAAGACTATTTTGGAGTAAGATGCACATATTAGATGCGCGCGAAGTAAATGATGAAGAGGGTGTATATAATGCATTAATTCATCATATTAAATATGCAACGAACGAGGGGAAAATTAAACCAACTATTACGATTTTTAAGCAATATCAAGGTGAGGAAAATAATATACGAATTTATAATCACCAATTGATTCGATATGCAGGATATAAAACAGAAATGGGAGTGATCGGTGACTCGCATTCCGCTACATTTACGGACTTTTGTCAGGAGCTTGGCTGGCAAGGAGAAGGTACGAATTTCGATGTATTGCCACTTGTATTTTCTATAAACGGGAAGGCGCCTACATATAAAGAAATTCCGAGGAAAGAAGTAAAAGAAGTGCCAATTGAACACCCAGAATACCCTATTTCATCACTTGGAGCAAAATGGTATGGGGTTCCAATGATTTCAGATATGCGCTTAGAAATTGGCGGTATTTCTTATACAGCCGCTCCGTTCAATGGATGGTATATGGGAACAGAAATTGGGGCGCGCAACTTAGCGGATCATGATCGTTATAATTTACTTCCGGCTGTTGCGGAGATGATGGATTTAGATACATCGAGAAACGGTACGTTATGGAAGGATAAGGCGCTAATTGAGTTGAATATTGCCGTACTACACTCTTTTAAAAAACAAGGAGTTAGTATTGTTGATCATCATACTGCTGCACAACAATTTCAGCAATTTGAGAAGCAAGAAGCTGCTTGTGGTCGTGTTGTAACAGGTAATTGGGTATGGCTTATTCCACCATTATCTCCAGCTACCACCCACATTTATCATAAACCGTATCCGAATGAAATTTTGAAGCCAAATTTCTTTCATAAATGATATTTAGTGTAGGTTTTTTCTGTGAAATATAATTTTTTTTAATTACTGTTATGTAGCAAATGGAAGCCTTTACTCTCGGTTATTTTTGGAAGAGGCTTTTTGAACCAAGGAGTTCCTTATGTTATAATCAAATTTCTGTTTCGAAGACCTTATAGAAATATAAGGTCTTTTGTTTTGCTTTTTTATGTAAGAGGAAGAGATTCTTTCTTTTTAATAAGGGATTTGGCATATTTTTAGGGACAACATAAGTATGTGGGAAGTCGATAAAATGTTATGCATATATAATTATTGTGTTTTGGGTTTAAACAATAAAACATAATAAAGTTGTTTTTTTAGATTGCTGAGGAAGGAGGAAGTGTAAATGAGGATGAAGAGTCGAAAAACTGATTGGCCTGTATTTATTATTAGCGGTGGTTCACTTTTATTATTTGTAATTGCAGTTTTTTTGAACAAGGATTATGTAGAGAGTGCGATTAATAACAGTTTCGCTTTTTCAATTAAATATTTTGGTGCCTTCTGGCAAGTTTTATTATTAGGTACATTTATTGTTGCGATGTGTATGGCGTTCTCCAAATATGGGAGAGTTAAACTTGGGGGATTAGAAAAACCTGAGATTAGTACGGCAAAATGGCTTGCTATTATTATGTCTACCTTACTTGCCGGAGGTGGCGTTTTTTGGGCAGCAGCAGAGCCAATGTACCATTTGATGACGGTGCCACCAATACATGATGGTATATCTGCTGGAACGAAAGAAGCAGTTATGCCTGCTTTAGCACAAAGTTATATGCATTGGGGATTTTTAGCATGGACGATTTTAGGTACAATTAGTGCAGTAGTTATGATGTATGGACATTATCATAAAGGTATGCCGCTAAAACCTCGAACGCTTTTATATCCTATTTTTGGGGAAAAATTAAGAAAGAGCCTGCTTGGAACGATAATTGATGCAGCTGCAATTATTGCAGTAGCTGCAGGTACAATTGGCCCAATTGGATTTTTAGGTTTACAAGCAAGTTATGGGTTACAAGAATTATTTGGAATTTCTGATGTATTTACTACTCAATTAGCAATTATTGTTTGTGTAGTGGCCGTGTCTACCATATCGGCAGTAACAGGTATTGATAAAGGGATTCAAATTATAAGTAATTTAAATGTTAGATTAGCAATTTTGTTAATGGCATTCATATTACTATTTGGGCCAGGTGGATTTATTATTGATTCGTTTGTTTCTTCGTTTGGATTTTATGTAAGTGAGTTTATACCGATGAGCACATACCGTGGTGATACAAGTTGGTTAGGATCTTGGACAATATTTTTCTGGGGATGGTTTATTGGATACGGACCAATGATGGCAATTTTAGTGAGTCGAATTTCAAGAGGGAGAACGATTCGAGAAATCATCGTTGCAATTGGAATTATCGCACCTATTATTACAACGTTTTGGTTTACTATATTAGGTGGATCAGGTGTGTTTTATGAGTTAATGAATCCTGGTTCTATCTCGGATGCATTAAGTGAATCTGGTATGCCGGCAGCTATGATTGCAATTACAGGACAATTGCCACTTTCTAATATTATTGGACCAGCATTTCTTTTATTAACAATTTTATTTGTAGTGACAACAGGAGATTCAATGGCGTATTCCATTTCAATGGCAGTGACTGGAGACGGAGATCCTAGAATTAGTTTGCGAATTTTTTGGTCGCTTATTATGGGAGCAGTTGCAGCAATTCTTTTATATATGGGTGAAGGAAGTATTAATGCGCTACAATCGTTTATCGTAGTGACGGCAGTTCCGGTATCAATTTTGTTATTCCCGATGCTATGGTTAGCGCCTAAAGTTGCGGGAGAATTAGCATTAAAACAAGGTATTGTAAAAGAAGAAGATAAAACTGCATTCTTATTTCAGAAGGCTAGTAAATCAAAATAAATAAAAACGTAAAAGGGGAAGCATCTTAAATGAGATGCTTCCTCTTTTACGTTTAATCTAATACTTTTCCCTTTGTTTCTGGTACACATAGTAGCATTGTAATTAACCCGATTGGGTAGATGATAAAAATCAGGGACAATGCTCCAAGTAGGTTGCCACCTGTAGCGAGTAAGCCGATGATAACAGGCCCAAATCCAGCTAATCCACGTCCTGTACCGAAAATAAAGTTTTCTGCGGTAGAGCGAGCTTCAGCAGGATAGTTTTCAGCTAAAATTGCCCCAAATCCTCCCATCATTCCATTTGCAAAGAATCCAAGCAATGCACTTCCCCATAATAATAATGTTGAATCTGTGAATAAGAAGAAGTAAATGAGACAGTATACTGTACCGCCAATATAATAAATTGCAAAAGTTTTACGACGACCAATTTTATCAGCTAGAATACCAAAGGTTGCAATTCCAATTAGCATACCGATGGTAGAAATGAACATCCAGCCACTTGCTTTTGCTAATGTATAGTTATATTTATTTGCTAAAATAGTTGGCATCCATGTGAAGATTCCGTAATATCCGAAGTTCTGGATAAATGACATAATAATAAGACCGATTGTTGTGATTGTTACTTTTTTACTGGCAAATAACTTTCGAAGTGGGAATTTTTTTATATGTTTTAGTTGTTCTGCTTCAGTAGGTGTTAATTTACCTGCAGCTTCTTTTTGTAATAGTTCTTTTTTGTAGCGTTGTTTTTGCTCCCATATTTTCGGTTCACTTAAACTTTTACGGACATAGACAGCTAGTAAAGCTGGAATTAATCCAAATAAGAAAACGGCTCTCCATCCAAAATGCGGGACAATAAATGCTGGAAGGAGTGAAGCAACCAGTACACCAAATTGCCATCCAAGTGCAACAACAGATGTCGCTTTAGCGCGCATTTCTTTAGACCATGTTTCTGTTACAATGGCCATTCCGATTCCGAATTCACCACCAACTCCCATTCCAACTAAAAAGCGAAGAATTAATAATTGCCAGTAGTCTGTTGCGAAATAAATGAGTGCGGTTGCTAGTGAAAACAGTAAGATTGTGAAGGCCATTGTACGAATACGTCCAAATAAATCAGCAATAAATCCAAATAAATAAGAACCAATTAACATCCCTATTGTGGTAGCTAATGTTAAGTTTCCACCTTCAACAGGACTTAAGTGAAACTCTTTTAAAATATAGACAAGTACGAAAGATAATAGCAACATATCTAAACCTTCTGCTGCATATCCTAGCGCAGAACCAAATAATGTTTTATATCTTTTCGCTTTCGTCTCCTCTGTTATTTGTTGTACATCAGTAGTGACGTTCATTATTACTCCTCCTTATTTTCTACAGTCGCTATGGAAGAATAACAAAAGGCCTTCTCACCTGATATGATGAGAAGGCCAAAAAAGCATACGTATCCCCAAAAAAGAACATACGTATATTGTATTCCGACTTCCTTCTCAACCTCACGGGGTTGGGTTAAAGGACTGTATTATATTACTTTATTTTTAGCACTCTTCTATTGTATTGTCAAATAAAGAGGAAGTTATTATGTGTAAAATATTTCAAAAAATACTTCGTTCTTCTTGACGCCGACTTCATTATTTTCCCATAATAAAACTAACTAAATAAAAAGGAATGAATCAAAGATGCTAAATTTAGTACTCATGATGATTGAACGAGTCGGACTTATAGTTATTTTAGGATTTTTACTCTCTCATATTAAAACTTTCAGACGTCTCCTTCATAAACAGGATGGCTATGTAGATAAGCTTAAGCTTATTTGTATTTTTTCGGTATTTACAATTGTAAGCAATTACACTGGGATTGAAATAGCAGGAAATACGATTATGAATGAAAATTGGTTACAAGGTGTTTCTTCGTCAAGTACAATTGCGAATACGCGTATTATGGGTGTTGGTATTAGTGGCTTACTTGGTGGCCCTATCGTAGGGGTTGGAGTAGGGTTTATTGCTGGTATTCATCGTTATATGCTTGGTGGTACGACAGCGCTAAGTTGCGCAATCTCTTCTATTTTAGCGGGGATTATAACTGGTTATATCGGATATATTTTCAAAAAATATAATCGTACAATTACTCCTAAGTTTTCAGCAGTTTTAAGTGTTTTTATCGTATCTTTAGAAATGGTTATGATTTTATTAATTATAGAGGATGGAATTAGCGTTGTGAAAACAATAGCGATACCGATGATTCTTGTAAATAGTTTTGGAAGTTTTATTTTACTTTCTATGATACAAGCTATTTTGCGTCAGGAGGAGAATGCAAAAGCACTTCAGACTCATAAAGTATTGCGTATTGCTGATAAAACGTTACCGTATTTTCGTCAAGGTTTAACAGAAGAATCGTGTAAGCATGTGGCACAAATTATTCACCGCTTTACAGGAACGGATGCGGTATCTTTAACAGATACAGAGAAAATATTAGCGCACGTTGGATTAGCATCAGATCACCATATTCCTTCACATAGTTTAATAACTGGTTTATCAAAAGAGGTTTTACATACAGGACAAATAATGAAGGCGAAATCACGTGAGGTTATTAATTGCCAACATGAAAGCTGTCCCTTACAAGCCGCTATTGTTATTCCACTAACTTCACATGGAAATACGATAGGTACATTAAAACTGTATTTCAAAAATTCTAACCAGTTAAGTCGCGTTGAAGAAGAATTAGCAGAGGGGTTAGCAAAGATATTCTCCACGCAGTTAGAGTTAGGAGAAGCTGAGTTGCAAAGTAAATTACTTCAAGATGCGGAGATAAAAGCATTACAAGCACAAATTAACCCGCACTTTTTATTTAATGCGATTAATACAGTATCAGCTTTATGCCGAACAGATGTAGAAAAAGCAAGGAAGTTATTATTACAGCTGAGCGTGTATTTTCGTTGTAATTTGCAAGGGGCACGTCAGTTATTGATTCCACTAGAGCAAGAATTAAACCACGTACAGGCATACTTATCATTAGAACAAGCAAGGTTCCCAAATAAGTATGAGGTAAAGATGTATATTGAGGATGAGCTAAAGACAACTTTAGTACCACCATTTGTTCTTCAACTATTGGTTGAAAATGCACTGCGACATGCTTTTCCGAAGAAGCAACCAATATGCGAAGTGGAAGTGCATGTTTTTGAAAAAGAGGGTATGGTTCACTTTGAAGTAAAAGATAATGGACAGGGAATTGAGGAAGAACGTTTAGAACAATTAGGAAAGATGGTAGTTTCATCAAAGAAAGGGACTGGAACAGCTTTATATAATATTAATGAACGTCTTATTGGGTTATTTGGGAAAGAAACGATGCTTCATATCGAAAGTGAATTAAATAAAGGGACGGAGATTACCTTTATTATTCCAAAAAAAGTAGGGGAGGAAGAGCCGGGTGTTAAAAGTATTAGTAGTTGACGATGAAATGTTAGCACGTGATGAACTAAAGTATTTATTAGAGAGAACGAAAGAAGTTGAGATAGTTGGTGAGGCTGATTGTGTGGAAGACGCATTAGAAGAACTAATGCAAAGTAGACCAGATATTGTGTTTTTAGATATTCAATTATCCGATGATAACGGATTTGAAATCGCGAATATATTAAAGAAGATGAAAAATCCACCTGCAATTGTATTTGCTACTGCCTATGATCAATATGCGCTGCAAGCATTTGAAGTAGATGCGTTAGACTACATTTTAAAACCATTTGATGAAGAACGTATTGTGCAAACATTAAAGAAGTATAAAAAACAAAAACAAGCGCAAATAGAAACGAAGCACGAAATAAAGGGGACAGATGTAGCAGCAGAGATGCATAAATTAGCATTACCAATTGAAGAATCAATCGTACTCGTGAATATTGAAGACATTATATATGTAGGGCTTGTAGATGGGAAATTAACAGTAAAAACAATGAGGGAAACGTATGTAACACATGATACACTTGTAATTTTAGAGAAGAAGTTACCACAAGCAAGCTTCATGCGCATCCATCGTAGCTTTATTGCGAATATTAATCATATTACTGAGATTCAGCCATGGTTCAATTCTACTTATAATTTAATCATGAAAGAAGGATCGAAAGTACCTGTTAGCCGTACATATGCAAAAGAACTCAAGAAGCTGCTTCGTATTTAAGAAGCAGCTTTTGTATTTCATCCTTTTATATTTGTAACTGATTCTGTATATTTGACGTTCCGTTATGTAAACGCTTACTTTAGTGTTTATATCCTATACAATAAAGGTACCAAATCGAAAGAGGTGGCCAAAATGAGTACGAAAAAAGTATATAGTTTCTTATCACAAGCATTTATATTCTCAGCTATTATGTTAATTTCAAATATTATTGCAACGCATTTACCAATTCCAATGCCTTCATCGGTAATCGGGTTAGTTATTTTATTTAGTCTATTATGTTTAAAAGTAATTAAATTGGAGCAAGTTGAATCACTTGGAACAGCTTTAACCGGTATTATCGGATTCCTTTTCGTCCCATCAGGTATTTCAGTTATTAATTCTCTTGGTGTAATGGGGCAATACTTTGTACAAATTTTAACTGTAATTGTTGTAGCAACAGTTATTTTACTCGCTGTAACAGGATTATTTGCACAATTCATTTTAGGAAAAGATGAAAAAGAAACAGAAGATACAAAAGAATTGAAAATAGTAAATAAAGGACGCAAGCACGGAAAGGTTGCGTAACCATTGAATTTATATATTGTTAGGAGGTAATGAACATGGCAAGCACAATGACTCCATATTTCGGAATCGTCGTTTCATTAATCGCATACGGAATCGGAACATTATTATTCAAGCATTCAAAAGGGTTCTTCCTATTTACACCATTATTCGTAGCGATGGTATTAGGGATTGTCTTTCTAAAGGTAGGTAACTTTACTTTTGAAGAATATAATACTGGTGGAAAAATGATTAGTTTCTTCTTAGAGCCAGCAACAATTGCATTCGCTATCCCACTATATAAACAAGTTGATAAGTTGAAAAAATATTGGTGGCAAATTTTATCAGCTATCGTGGTTGGATCTATTTGTTCAGTAATTGTCGTGTTCATTGTTGCAAAAGCAATCGGTTTAGATACAGCAGTAATGAATTCAATGCTACCACAAGCAGCAACAACAGCAATTGCGTTACCAATTTCAGAAAGTATCGGTGGTATTCCTGCAATTACATCGTTTGCGGTTATTTTCAACGCAGTTATCGTATACGCATTAGGAGCATTATTCTTAAAAACATTTAGAGTGAAACATCCGATTGCAAAAGGTTTAGCACTTGGAACAGCGGGCCATGCATTAGGAGTTGCAGTAGGAATTGAAATGGGTGAGGTAGAGGCAGCGATGGCAAGTATTGCTGTAACGGTAGTTGGGGTTGTAACAGTAGTTGTCATCCCGATGTTCATGCCATTCATTGGATAGTAAAACTTACTTAAAAAATAAGAAAAGCAAGCTATTTGTAGGACAGATTTCTACTGATAGCTTGCTTTTTATGTTACAGTAGTGGTAAGACCTATTTAAAAAAATGTAAGTTTCCTTAAATCTTCATTAATACTATGTAGAATACGTTTTGAATTAGGTCATTGTATTGTAAAATAAGAAGTAAGCTACTATATACCTGTTAAGGTAGGCATATAATGAGTTTATAAAAATCTTAATATGAATGAATAATTAAAAGTAGAAAAGAGAGAGAAATCTACTTATTAACGTTTTAGTTTATAGGACAGGAGAGAGTATTCGTCGATTATGCAAATAAAAAACCTGTTTCAAAGCAAAGGATTTCAGAGGTTACTCGTATTAGTAATACTTGCTCTCGTGTTATACGGGCTGCAAAGTATGTTGAATTTAATATTAATTACGTTTATTCTCACGTATTTAATGGATCGATTCCAAAAGTTTATTTCCCGCAAATTAGATCATTTCATGCCTATTAATCGAAAAATTATTATAGCATTTCTATATGTAATGTTAATTGGTGGAATTGCTATTACGCTATTTAAATATTTACCAGTATTAACGATACAAATTTCACAATTGATTTACCAATTCAATGTATTTTTAAGAAACCCACCAGATAGTGAACTAATTAAGTATGCAGTTAATGCTGTCAATCATATGGAGCTTTCTAAATATGTAGGACAAGGCGTAGACATTTTGTATAAATCAATTACGAATGTTGGTAAATTTGGTCTTCAAGTTTTACTTTCTTTAATTTTGAGTTTGTTTTTCTTACTAGAAAAATCTCGTATTGTTGGTTTTACTGCAAAGTTTAAAGAAAGCAGGCTTGCAATTTTCTATACTGAAATTGAGTACTTCGGTAAGAAATTTGCACGTTCATTCGGAAAGGTAATCGAAGCACAATTTTTAATTGCAGTTGTTAACTGTGTTTTATCCGTGATTGCACTATGGATATTAGGATTCCCGCAATTATTAGGTTTAGCATTAATGATTTTCTTGCTTGGATTAATTCCAGTAGCGGGGGTTATCATTTCGTTATTCCCACTTTGTATGATTGCTTACAATATTGGCGGTATTATGTACGTTGTTTATATTTTAGTTATCGTAACAGTGATTCATGCGCTTGAAAGTTACGTATTAAATCCGAAGTTTATGTCGCAAAAAACAAATTTACCGATTTTCTATACTTTTATGGTATTAATTTTCTCAGAGCACTTCTTAGGTGTATGGGGACTGATTATCGGTATTCCAATCTTCATTTTCTTACTAGATGTTTTAGACGTGACAAGTGATGAAATTGAGAAGGATGTTGGAAAAAAATAAAGTGAAGTAGAGAAAAAGCATCGATGTTCGATGCTTTTTCTTTTATAACATTATGTTTCTTATGCCATACTGTAAGGAGAATATAGAATAGGGGTGAAGTAATGGCTGTAAATGAAAAGGTAGAATTGGCTACATTTGCTGGAGGGTGTTTCTGGTGTATGGTTTCTCCATTTGAAGAGATGGAGGGAATTATACAGGTTGTTTCAGGTTATACAGGCGGTCATAAAGAGGACCCAACGTATAAAGAAGTGTGCTCAGAAACAACAGGACATTATGAAGCAGTACAAATTACATTTGATGCAAATAAAATGCCGTATGAGGAATTGTTAAATATATATTGGAGACAAATTGATCCGACTGATATTGGGGGACAATTCCACGACCGCGGGCAGTCTTATGAAACGGTGATTTTTTATCATAATGAAGAACAACATAAAAAAGCTGAGGCCTCAAAAGAAGAGCTTGAGCAGAGTGGACGCTTTTCAAAACCAATTGCGACAAAAATATTACCAGCAGCTACATTTTATGCAGCTGAAGAATATCACCAAGGATATCATAAGAAAAACACATTCCGCTATGAGTTATATCGTAAAGGCTCAGGACGAGATGCTTTTATTAAGCAACATTGGCCAAAGGATAATGCTCATTTAAAAGAAAAACTCAATGAGATGCAGTTTTATGTAACACAGGAAAATGGTACAGAACCACCATTTCGAAATAAGTATTGGAACCATAAAGAGGAAGGTCTTTATGTAGACATCGTTTCAGGTGAGCCGCTGTTTACTTCTCTAGACAAATTTGATAGTGGATGTGGATGGCCTAGTTTTACAAAACCAGTTATGTCAGCAAGTGTGAAAGAAAAGATGGATGTGAGTCATAATATGACACGTACAGAAGTGAGAAGTAAAGAAGGAGACTCACATCTTGGGCACGTATTTCCAGACGGTCCAGGACCAAATGGCCTTCGTTACTGTATTAATTCCGCAGCTCTTCGATTTATTCCAAAAGAGGAATTAGAGAAAGAAGGCTATGGCGATTTCCTAATCTTGTTTGGAAATAAAAAATAACCTCGCAGTTAGCGAGGTTATTTTTTTGTTATTTTGCTTTTTTCTTTTTGAACTTGCTTAATACTTCATAAACGATTGGAACAATAAGAAGTGTTAATAACGTTGAACTTGTTAATCCACCAATTACTGTTACACCAAGTCCTTTAGAAATTAAGCCACTACCTTCAAATCCTAATGCAAGCGGGATAAGAGCACCGATTGTTGCAATTGCAGTCATTAAAATTGGACGAAGGCGTGTTGCACCAGCTTCTAATAAAGCTTCACGTGTTGATAGACCTTCATTTTCTTTATGAATAACGCGGTCGATAAGCACGATTGCGTTTGTTACAACGATACCGATTAACATAAGCGCACCAATCATTGCAGATACACTTAATGTTTCACCAGAGATTAATAAGGCAACAAGAGCCCCAATAATTGTGAATGGTAGCGAGAATAAAATTGCGAATGGTGCAAGAGCACCGCCAAATGTAACGACAAGAACGAAGTATACAATGGCAATCGCAGCTAACATCGCTAAGCCCAGTTGTTTGAATGATTCTTCAATATCTTTAGTAACACCGCCCATAGAAACATCTACACCGGAAGGAAGATCCATTTTATCTACTTCTTTTTGGACTGCAGCAGATGCTTTTGAAACGTCATCAGATGTTAGTTTTGCACTAACCTCTGCATAAACGCGTCCATCTCGGTGTGTTACTGTATTCGATGTTTCACCTTCTTTTACAGTCATAACATCTTTCACAGCTACTTCATTACCAAGTGGTGTTGTAATTTTGCGATTTGTTAAGTCATCGATTGTTTCATAATTTTGTTTTTCAGCTTCTACATATACATTGATATCTTTACCGTCTTTTTTAATTGTTGTCAGAACAGGGCGATCATGTTGATTAGAAAGTCCCATTCCAATTTGAGCAGCCGTTAAGCCCATTTTACTTAGCTTTTCTTGATCTGCGACTAAAGTGTACTCTGCATATGTTTTTGCAATACTAGAATCTATATCTTTTAAGTCTTTATTTTTCTTCATGATATTTTGAATATCTTTTACGACAGGCTTAATGTCTTCTGAGCTATCTCCGTAAACGTATAGTTTAATTTCATTACTACCGCCACTTGCTCCGAAGTCTTGGTTTTTCCATTCGCCTTTGCCAGACATCTTCTGTAAATCTTTAACGACTTGTTCTTTCTCTTTTTCGAAGTTTTTCGTGTCGTTATCATATTGCACGAAGAACATTGCTTGGTTTGATTGACCAGGACTCATTGGATTCTCTCCACCTAATGAGAACTGAGTTGTTTTGACGTCTTTATTATCTTGGAAGTGCTTCTCAGCTTTTGTTGCAATTTTTTCAACGTCTTCTAACGTTTGACCTGGTTCAGGATTATATGTTGCAATAATCATTTTTTCTTCTTCAGAAGGTAAGAAACTTACACCGATAACTGGTACAAGTGCAAGACTACCAACCAATAGAAGGACAGCGATACTTGATGTAATAATTTTGTGATTTAAAGCCCATGCAAGTATGCGTTTATAACCATTTGCTAATTTACTTGGCTTTTCTTCATGATGTACTTCTTTTTCCCTCATACTCTCTTTCTTAAATAAAGAGTGAGCTAGCATCGGTACGATTGTAACAGCTACTAGTAATGATGCTAATAAAGCGAAGACGATAGTTAAGGCAAATGGTAAGAACATTTCACCAATCATACCTTTTACTAGTCCAAGTGGTAAAAATACAGCAATTGTTACAATGGTAGAAGACATAATTGGGATAAACATTTCTTTCGTAGCTTCACGAATTAAATCTTTTCCGCGCAATTTCTCTTCTGATAACGACATACGTCGGTAAATATTTTCAATAACAACAATTGAGTCATCGACAACGCGGCCTATAGCAACGGTCATTGCTCCAAGTGTCATAATGTTAAGCGTAATATCCATTTGCTTTATGACTAAAACAGCAATTAATAAAGAAAGTGGTATTGAAACGACAGAGATTAACGTTGTTCGAATATTTCGTAGGAACAGCATAATAATAACAATCGCAAAGATAGCACCGAAAATTGCTTTGCTTAGCATTGTTTCAACTGATTTTTCAATAGGTGCACCTTGGTCGAATGTTGAAATGATCTCTAAATCTTTATATTTTTTCTCAAGATCTTTTACTTTATCTTTTACTGCATTTACAACATCAACTGTATTTGCATCAGAGGCCTTCACAATTTGAATTCCAATTGCTTCTTTTCCATTTGTTCGAGAAATGGATTCTGCTTTCCCAACTTCTTTAATGTCAGCAATTTCGTCTAATGTAACTGTTGGAATCCCGTTCATAGCAGTTGGATTCATTTGCGGCGTTTGTGCACCAGCGCCAGCATTTTGACTACCTTGACCGTTAGGTGAGGAAGGTATAGCTGGGATTTTAAGTTCTTTTAATGCTTTAATCGTTGTAATATTGCCATCTACAACAACTGATTTTTCCGTGTCTTTAAATGTGTATAAGCCAAGTGGTAAAGATACATCCGATCCCTTAATCACATTTTTTACAGTATCTTCACTTAGTCCTAGTTCTTTCATTTTATCTTTCTTGAAGACAAGCTGTACTTCATCTACTTGTTGGCCAGCAATTTGGACAGATGCAACACCATCAAGTCCTTTTAATCCTGGTACAACATTTTTTTCTACATTTTCAGTTAAGGTAGCTAAAGATTCATTCTTGCTTGCTACGCTTAACGAAATAACTGGGAAAGCATTGAAGTTTACTCGTGAAACTTTAGGATCTTTAACACCTTCTGGGAGTTTTACATTTGTGAGAGCTTCTTTAATTTCTGTTTCTGCTTTTTCCATATTTTTATCAAAATCGTATTCTACTTGAATAGAAGATGCGTTTTGAAAAGATGATGAGCTTACAACGTTAACACCGCTTAAATTTTGTAGTTGTTCTTCCATCGGCTTTGAAACTTTATCAGCTACTTCTTCTGGTGTAGCACCAGGATAGACCGTAGTTACTGTTACAATCGGTGTTGTAATATCAGGAATTGTTTCCAGCTTCATATTGAGTCCAGAGTAGATCCCTGCAATAGTAACAATAATGGTTAGTAGCCAAACTGCGAACTTATTTTTTAACGAGAAATTGATGATTTTGTTCATGTTTGCGCTCCCTTTTTATTGTATTGACCAACTGGTCAGTCTAATACATAATATAACTGACCAGTTGGTCAATCGTCAATAAAAAGAGATGGTATAATACATTTATAATAAGATGCGAGATTAAATTTAGGAGAGAAGATATGAAAGAAAAAGAGCGTTTAATTATAGAAGCGGCTATGAAGTTATTTGCGACTAAGGGTGTAAATGCAACGTCGGTACAAGAAATCGTCACCACTTGTGGTATTTCAAAGGGAGCTTTTTATTTGTACTTTAAATCGAAAGATGAGCTTTTATTAGCGACGCTTCGATATTATTATGAAAAAATCCAAAAGAAAATGCTGGATATTGAAAAAGAGTCTTTACTACCACGTGAAAAATTTGAAAAGCAATTATACTTTCAGTTTACTGATGTGCAAAAACATAAAGAGTTTATTATTATGCATGCAAGAGAAAATGCCATTCCGTTTAATAAAGAAGTGGAAGAATTTATGATGCGGATGAAGTTAGAGTCTCATGCATTTTATCGGAATAGTTTATTGTCCATTTATGGTGAAAAGGTTATGCCATATTTATTGGATTTAGTAATTATGGTAGAAGGTATATGCCGTGGGTATTTAGAATTAATTATTTTACAAGCACTAGAAATTGATTTGTCCTATGTATCGATATTTATTTTAAAAAGGATAGATCATTTAGTAGATGGGCTCATAGAATCTTTGGAAGAACCTGTTCTACACGAAGAAGGGCTTGGGGAGTTTGTTTGTAAATCAGACCTTATTAAGGAGCAAGTTAAAGAACGTTTTTTAAAAGAAATCATTGTGTTTAAGCGAACATTAGCTGATCAATTAGAAGATGATGAATTGCTTGTTACATTAGATGTTTTAGAGTCAGAAATGAGGTCAAACCCTAGAATTCCAGTCATTCAAGGGATGTTATCTAACTTAGAGGTATATCCAAATTTAAAGGAATTTCGCTTGCGGATTATGGAGTATTACAATATAAAAAGGTAACAATGATGGTTTTCATTGTTACCTTTTTATTATATATTCACTATTTCTTTTTTCTGTACAGTCTCTTCTTTTTCAAGGTTAATTGTTTCTTTCACGATATAAATTGGACGGTTTTTACTTTCGTCATAAATACGAGCAATATATTGACCGACGATTCCAAGGCCAAGTAACTGAATACCGCTAAAGAATGTAATAGCGACCATAATAGATGCCCAACCTGTTTGCGTACCAGAGCCAATAATTTTCACAGTAATTGTATATACTAAGACAATTATTGAAATGAGAACTGATAATAAGCCTAAAGTCATAACTATACGTAACGGTTTTGTTGAAAACGCAATAATGCCATCAGATGCAAATTTAATCATTTTCTTCAATGGGTATTTTGTTTCACCAGCAAAGCGCTCGTCACGTTCATATTCAACATACGTTTGGCGGAAGCCAACCCAAGACATCATCCCACGAATGAAACGATTGCGCTCAGTCATTTGATTGAAAACATCAGCTACTTTACGATCGATGATTCGGAAATCACCAGTATCTTTTGGGATATCGATATCGGACATGTAATTTAAGAATTTATAGAAATACTTAGCTGTTAAAAGTTTAAACCAAGTTTCACCTTTACGTTGTTTACGTTTTGCATAAACAACTTCATATCCTTCTTCCCATTTTGCAATAAGTTCAGGAATAACTTCAGGTGGATCTTGTAAGTCTGCATCTATAATTACAATAGCATCACCTTTTGCAGCAGCAATACCAGCTGTAACGGCTACTTGATGTCCAAAGTTACGCGCGAAATTAACGATTTTTGTACGGTAATCATTTGATGCAATCTCAGATAAGATTTCCATTGTACGGTCTGTGCTACCGTCGTTTACAAAGACAAACTCGTAATTAATATCATTTTGAAGCATAACGGACTTTAAACGGTTATAACATTCCTGCGCTACTTCTTCCTCGAAGTACATAGGAACTACAACCGAAATTAATTTTTGCATGTTGTATCCTCCGTAGTTTTAATAAGTTGTTTAAGTTTAATTAGTAGCCTTTTCAGTTTGGTTGAATGTCCAAATTTTATTAAGGACAAAATTGATAACCATTCCGACACCAATTGCGAAAATCTGTGCAATTAGCGCATTAAAGGCAAGTTTATCTACTAATATAAATAAACATAATGTATTAAAAGCCAATACAATTAAATTTACAGTTAGAAATTTAAAGAACATTGACGTGCTTTTATTATTAGGTTTAAACACCCAATTTTTATTCCAATAGTAGCTATTGGCAACACCAATTAAATAGGCAATGGTATTCGCAATAAGGTAGTTCATCCCAAATTTTAATAATATCCAAAAGCTAATAATTGTAATGAGCGTATTAAAGATTCCTACTAAACCAAACTTTAAGAGTTTCTCCATAATATTATCCTCATTTTTATAAAATATATAAATTTAGGTGGTATAGGAAAAAAGATACCAGTAGATAGTATAACATATTTTTGAACTTCATATTATTTATTTATAAGAAAGTATCTCCAAGGTTGAAAAGGAGGTACTTTGCACTTAATTTCTTTTGAATTTTCGAACGTATTGAAAACATACGTATATCCCATAACTTTGTATTATGCTGAAACTTGGTATTATGAAATACCTGTATCTAGTTTGGTATTCAATTAATAGATGAATTAATACATATCCAACAATTAGTAGTAAGAATAATGTGTAATGAAGATTGTCTTGTTTTGTTACTATAAGGTAAAGAATCGCTATTATTCCGAAGAACATCGCAGCTGTATACATATAGCGCTCATATAGAATAGCATTCTCTTTTAAATCTTGCATCCCATCCAGAATTTCAAAGTTAGGTGTATATAAGCTCCATGATGGTGAAGAATCGGTATCACCCCACATAAGTGCAAACTTCTCTTCAAATAATGATATAACCTTGTCCTTGTCAGCTAATCGTTCTTTAATAATTTTCTTTTCTTCTAAAGTGCGTTCTTCGCCAATCTCTAGAGACATAATATGGCCTGCGTCTTCATGGGAATACCCACCCTTTGTTTCATGGTTAAGACCGACTACAAATTTCCAAAGAGGATCGCGATTCGATAATGGATATTGTGTAATTCCAGAAGAGATAAATGCAAAGCTTATCATGTAGTGAACTAAGTAGAAAACAATAAAAATCCCACATAATTTCTTAAAAGAATTGAAAATGATTTTTTTAGGTTTCCCCAGCATTCCATGTAGGAAGATGTAAATAGCAACAGCAATTAAAATTAACATACCAAGTGGTCGCATAATGTCCCCTAAAGATAATAAGATACCAATAAAAATCCACATATATTCACTTTGCAATCCTTTAGTTACTAATAAATAAAATCCAAAGTAAAAGAAGAAAGTAGCTAGATGTTGATTTGTTAACACAGAACTTAGCATAATACTTGGAATATATAATGCATACATCAATCCAGCGATACGTCCGGACCATTCATTAAATGTTTTCGCAGTGATTTTATAAACAAATATTGTAGTTCCCGTACAAAATAGGACATTTAAAAATTGTAAAGCGAATATTCCTTCTCCAAAAATCTTTATAATGAGCGCTTCATAAATCGTAAATCCAAGTTGATACACCCACGAAGTGAAATATATAGTATTTGTAAAACTAAAATCACCGTGGGCAGCTTGAATAGCGCTATTATACATTATTGCAAAATCTGATAAAGGTACGCTTGGTATTTGTAGAATCCAAATTAAGCGCACGATAAAAGCTAATAAAGTAAGTGAAATCACGAATGTTAGCGATGACATATATTTATTTATTAAGCACGCTACTATAAGAAAAACGAGCCCAATTCCAATCATAATAGGAAGACTTACTGAATTTGGAACGTCTAGTTTATCGCTAATTGTGAGATATGATTCCCACGTAATCCATGACAAGATAATGAGACATAGTATTAATAAAGATTTAGTCAAAAAAGAATTGATTCTATTAAATGCTGTAATCGGCATTAAATTTATACACTCCTTCAAATCAATTATATTTTAGTAGTTGAGAATATTCTATTCTTGGTATGTAGAGTATCACCTAAAAGAATACCATGATTAGTTTACTTATCAAAATACGCCCGGGGCTATATAGGAGATGTATTTTATATTTTTATTAGGACGGAATATAAAAATACATTTTTCTTACATAGAAATTAATATGTAAGAAAAATGTAGTGGAAAGTTATGAATTGTGTTGCGACCATTCTTCAACATTCCAAACTTTTGTTATCCAATCTTCATAAAAGTCTGGTTCATGACACACTAAAAGAATTGTTCCTTTGTAAGCTCTCATCGCTTTCTTCAATTCTTCTTTTGCTGTAACATCAAGGTGATTTGTTGGCTCGTCAAATAGTAACCAGTTGCTCTCTTCCCCCATTAGCTTACATAAACGGACTTTCGCTTGTTCGCCACCACTTAATTGGCTTAGAGGACGAGAAATATGTTCGTTTTTTAAACCGCACTTTGCCAACATTGCACGTATTTGATGTTGGTCTAGGCTAGGGAACGTGTTCCAAACATCATCAATCGGTGTTATATTATCAGCTTTCACTTCTTGTTCGAAGTATGATGGGTTTAAGAAATCACCAAGGCTTGTTTTTCCGCTTAATGGTTTGATTTTACCTAAAATCGTTTTTAATAGTGTAGACTTACCTACGCCATTACATCCGACGATTGCAATTTTTTCACCGCGTTCAATTGTCATTGTTAGTTTTGGTAATAACGGGTGTGTATATCCAATTTCTACATTTTCTCCTTCAAAGACGAATCGGCTACTTGCGCGACTTTCTTTAAACGAGAATTCAGGTTTAATCGCCGTCTCAGGACGATCGATACGTTCCATACGATCGAGTTGTTTTTGACGACTTTTTGCACGACCTGTCGTTGAGTAGCGCGCTTTATTCTTCGCAATAAAATCTTCTTGTTTTTTTATAAATTCTTTTTGTTTTTCATAAGCATTAATATGTTGGTTTTTATTAATTTCCGCTAGCTCTAGGAATTTTTCATATGTCGCTGTATAACGCGTCATCTTTGTGAATTCTAGATGGAAAATAACATCGACACATTTATTCATAAATTCCGTATCATGGGAAATTAATAGGAATGCGTGTGGATATTCTTTTAAATAATTTGTTAACCAATGAATATGTTCAACGTCTAAATAGTTGGTAGGCTCATCTAATAGTAATACTTCTGGTTGCTCAAGTAGTAACTTTGCAAGTAATACTTTTGTACGTTGTCCACCACTTAATGCAGCAACATCACGATCTAAACCAATTGCGTCAATTCCAAGACCGCGCGCTGCTTCCTCAATTTTCATATCTAATAAATAGAAACCGCCTGCTTCAAGAGCATCTTGTATTTCCGCCATTTGCTCAAGGAGTTCTTCTAATTCTTCAGGTGTAGCAGTTCCCATTTTTTCTGTAACTTCATTTAAAGCTTTTTCTTTTTTAAATAAAGGTAAAAATGCATCTGCTAATACGTCACGAATTGTACGGCCAGGTGTTAAAATTGTATGTTGGTCTAAGTAACCATAATTTGTGCCAGGTGTCCATTCGACACGGCCTTCATCATGGATAAGTTCACCAGTAATTATATTCATAAATGTTGATTTACCAACACCGTTTGCTCCAACTAATCCAACATGTTCTCCTGCGAGTAAGCGCATGGATACATCTTTAAATAATGTACGATCACCAAATGTATGGCCTAATTTTTCAACAGTTAATAAGCTCATAATGTCCTCCGTTCAATTCTAAATAGTGTCTTGAATCATGATACTAAATTCTTCGATATAATGCTATCATTTCAAAAAATGTATATAAGTAAACAAAGCAAGTTTCTCCTCATAATTTGGAAGAGAAACTTGCTTCGTTGTTGTTTATCTGCCTAGCTTTTTATTCGCAAACCCTAAAAGTAACCTGCGTATTTGTGGGTCAATTGCAAGACCGATAATGCCGTACAATATACCAGTAAGTGTTAAAGCTACTAGTGGTGGTAAGTTAATTAACACAGTACGATATAGAGCGTAACTGATTATAAATGCTAGTGCATTGAATATTGTTCCTTTGAATAGTAATGTAAAGCCTTTACGAGCGAATAAAGTAAAGCCGATTAATAATGTAATCTCGGTAAGGATAGCAGCTACAGCTGCTCCCATCATTCCAAATTGGCTACCTAATACGATGTAACTTATGACAGCAACAGCTAATCCAATCCCCATCGTTGTCGCACGCTTCCACTGTTGGCCAATTGTCGTTAAATTATCAGCAAGTGGGTAGTTGATAGATTGTAAAATGACCATAAAGGCTAAAATTGCAAGAGCGTCACCAGCTGGGGCATACTCTTCACCTAATAAAGTAACAATCCAAAATCTTGGATTAGCGATGAATGGGATAGAAATCCCCATTCCTAAGAAAGACATAAGCTTTAATTCAAACAGAGATAGTTTTCTATGTTCATCAATATTTTTTTCATTTCCAAAAGCAAATAACTTTGGATAAAAGGCTGCTGCAATTACACCGGGTATTTGATAAAGTACAGCGGGTATTTTAGAAGCAGCTCCAAAGAATCCCACTTGCTCGTACGTTGAGACTTTTTCTAATATAATAGGCCCTAACTGTGGCAAGAGCATAATGATAATGCCATTGATTGTGAAAATCAGCAGTTGATCTAAAATCCCTTTGTCCCAGCCCTTATGAACTGTCGTATGGCGAATTACCATTATAAAGGCGATGACACCTGTTACAAGACTGGATATTCCGTACATGGCAGCGACCATCATAAGTGACCATTTAAATGACATTCCTAGTAGAAGAGCAGCTGCGGCTGTTACACCTTGTATTACAGAAATAATGGCTGTAAATTGCATACGTTCTGTTACTTGGAAGTAAGCCATCCCGACACCTTGTAAAGTTGCTCCAAACATTGTTGGTAGTACAACCCAATATACCATGGCGCGTAAGTAGGCATCTGTATAGAAGAACTGAGCAAAAATAGCGAAGAGTACAGAAATTACGACAGCTAATACGAAACGAATGCGTAAATAACTACTGATTAGTACGCTAATATTTGCATCCTTTCTCGTTCCTTCACGCATAAACGTATGTGTCAAACCTGCATCTGTGAAATAACAAATAACAGCGGAAACTGCTAATGCAGTTGTAAACATCCCATACTCACCAGGAGAAACGTATCTTGCGAAGAGAATCGTCGCGATAGCAAGTACAAATCGAACAGTAATATTTCCTACAAATAGGTAGGAGGCATTTTTAAGAATCTTATTTGTTTTCATGAGAAAAAACCTTTCTATTCTTTAGGACCTTTTTCGTTTGTCCTATTTGTAAATTTGATTTGTTTACGGAAAGAGAGATGAGTACTATATTTTCAGTTTAAGAAAACAGAAATTTAATTCGTACAAACCAAAGCATTGCATATAGTTTTTTACTACGATTTCCATTTTTTGAATAGATTTTACGGCAATATTTCTTTATATCTTTTTTGATTAATTGAACTTGGGCATTATTTAATTGAGAGTTTTCTTTAATGTATATACAAGCATTATTGATAACCGTATAAGGGAATAAATAAGTCTCAAGAATCTCAATAAGTGACTGAGGGTCTTTCGTAATGAAGTCTTGAGATTTATTATGTACCCAGTCTTTCATACGATTGAATACTTCCAGTTCTTTAGTTGTTTTTAATTCGTAATCTTTATATTTAGAAGAAAGATTTCCTTCGGATAAGATTCTATAATATGTTAAATATTCATCCACATAGCATACATTTGTCACACTCATTAGTTTAAATAAAAACTCCAAGTCTTCTCCCCAGCTACATCCTGGTGTAAAACGGATATTATGATTCATTGCGATAGAGCGTTTGAAAATCCAAGTACTTGTTTGAGCAACAACTTGGTGTGTTAAGAATGCTTTTGCCATATCACCTTTAATAAAGTTTGTTGTATGCTCAATCTTTTCGCCTGTTTCTTCGTAAAAATTCATATAACCACAATAGCACGCATCCATGTTGTTTTTATGCATACTCTCGATTTGTTTCTCAATTTTAGTTGGATGCCATAAGTCATCACTATCAAGGAAAGCGACGTATTCCCCGCTAGCATTTTCAATCCCTGTATTACGAGCTACTGAAACGCCTTGGTTTTTTTGGTGAACGTATTTTACTTGCCCCGGATATTTTTCTGCAAGATTTTTTACGATAGAAGGTGATTGATCTTTACTTCCATCATCTACAATTACAATTTCAATGTTTTTATATGTTTGATCCAGTATTGACTGCATTGTGTCTTCAATATATTTTTCTGTGTTATACAGAGGTATGACAACAGAAACAAGTTGTTTTTGTTCCATCATAGAATTTTTATCTCCTCAAATTTTTTATGTCTTGCACCATATATACAAGCCTTTTGAAAGGAAGAGGATTACAAGAACATCTGTATCAGTTTAACGCATATAAACTTTGTAAATCAACTTTCTATTATTGTACTTTGTATACAAAGTACAATAATAGAATATATTTTCTTGTGAAAATATATAAATAAAATTTGAAAATTATGTATTTTAAGGGGAAATATGAAATGTTAAGGCGATTTGCGCTTCGTTTTGCAACTTTACAAACACATGGTGCAGATTTGACTCTAGCTAGCGATGATATAGGTTATCAAAAAATGGAAACTATTTTATTGGAAACAGGAATGTTAATATATCATGAGCTTGATAAACCACCTATTCATATTATGCCAGGTTTTCCAGTGTTTTTAGTTACTGTATTTTACTTTTTTGGAAATGGTAATAAAGGCCTTTTTGTAGCTAAATTAATTATTATCCTATTAGGAGTACTTATTATTTTACTAACTTATAAGATTGGTACTTATTTATTGAATCCCGCTGCAGGATTAATAGGTGCTTTCTTATTAGCGGTGTATCCTCCAGAGATTGTTGTGGAAAATTTAACTTTAACAGAAGGACAGTTTCTATTCTTTTCATTGGGATTATTATATTGGAGCTTAAAATTAGCTGATACTCATAAAACGAAACATTTTCTACTTTTTAGCATTGTACTTACGCCTACAAGTTGCTTTATATCCAATACTATTATTTATATATCTTTTAATGAAGCGCTATCCATTCCGCATTATGATGAAGCAAGCGATAGTATTTTTTATAATAAAAAATACATGCAAGGAAGGACCTGTGCATGTATGATGAGAAGATTATGTTAAATATTCCAAGGCTTACTTAAAGTTAAAACTTCAGCCATCTCTTTACTTTTTAAACGTCCCTTTTTTCGGTTTTCCGCGCGTTCTAAACCGGTTGTGTGTAACCAATGTTCTTCCTGAGTTTCAGGTAGTACTTGTGGTACGGACGAAGGTTTTCCATCTTTTATAGCCACAAATGTAATGAAGCAAGTAGCAGCAATTCTACGCTCGCCTGCTAATAAATTTTCTGCGATTACTTTTACGAAAACTTCCATTGAAGATTTCCCTGTATAACACACAAATGCTTCATAACAAACAGAATCAGCTTGGTGAATTGGAGTTAAAAAATCAACTGAATCAATAGATGCTGTTACGCAATGTTTACGACTATGTCTTGCAGCCGCAATTGAAGCAATACTATCAATTTCTGCTAATAATTTCCCTCCAAAAAGTGTTTGGTGATTATTTAAATCGTTAGGAAAAACACGTGTTGTCTTAATTGCTTTAGATTCTCGCATGAATTTCTTTTCCATATATTCAGCCCCTATAGTCTGTTTTCAATCAGAATAATATGTGTAAGTGGAGTACTCATATTAGATATTTAATGAAGTAAAGTGTATTCCAAAAGAGGATTATTTAAACTTCTGTATTTGTATTCATGTAACTGAAAGAAAATTTATTTTATCTAAAATGTAGTGTAAAAGAGGATTCGCTTACATTGCAAGTAAAAAGTAATGACTATGTATTCGTCATAGAAATTCCCTATCAGCCGTGTACCCATTCATGATAGAATCATTTTGTTATGAATGGAAATAGAGGTGCAATGGACATATGAATCATATACAAACAAATTTTTCATCTTTCTTCAATAAAATTACGATCGGTGCGATGCTCGCATTTTTCGCTTATAGTTGTTGGGTAGCATTTGAGACAAGTAAGCAATTCTTTGGAGGAAGTACAACAAGTGTAACAATCATATTGGCAATTTTCGTCATACTTATTTTGTTAGTGGCATCAATTCTACAATATCGTTTTACAGATAAACAATTTCTTATTTTTCTTATAAGTATATCTATAGTTGTGAGGCTTAGTATGCTGTTATTTGTAGATGCTCCAATAATTGGTGATATGAAAGTGATGTATGAGTCTGCAAAGCAGATTGCAATTGGTAATAATATAGGGACTGTAACTCATTTGCCTTTTATTATATATGAGTCAGTAATCATTCGTATATTCGGTGATACATTATTCGCTTTACAACTATTTAATGTGTTATTTTGCGCAGGAACCGCATTTTTTATTTATCGTATTGCGGCAATGGTTTTTGGAGAAGAATGCGGTCGTATTGCTTCTATATTTTATGCTCTGTATATTCCAAATATATTGCTGAGTTCCGTATTAACTCCTGAGTCACTTGCAATATTTTTATTTTATTTTGCTTGTTACATACTTTTATATAAAGGGTTAGATCATCCTTATATGTGGGTGTTTTCAGCGGTTTTATTTGCATTTAGTAATATGATTTTCCCGATAGGATTATTTCTTCCTATTTTTATCACTGTATATGTATTATTAATTGAAGTGTCTCAATCAGCAACGAAACAAAAAGTGTTACTAAAGATGGTAGGGATACTTATTCTATTTTATAGTACTCATTTTGGTGTGAATTATGGAATTAAGGCAATGGGATTGTCACAATATACGATTTCGAATGAGACGTATGTTCAATCTGTCTTAATTGGAAAAAAGAAACATGAGGAAAAAATATCGAAAAATCAAAGTGTAACAGAGCATATTGATCAAAAGTTAAAAGAGATTGAGGGAGAAAGATTTAAACTTTTAGAACCGATGATAAATCAGTTTTCAGATGAGGGGATAAATTCTATTCTTTTCAAATGTGAAAAACTGATATATATAGCCGTAACATTGTTTATGACTATAGCTCTATTGCACTTCCTTATTAAGAAACAACAAAATGAAGGGTATATGTTGTTCTTATTTTTAATTAGTGGCTACGTATTGTTAAGGCTTTTCCAAGTAGATATGGCATATTACAATGTAATTATGCCGGCATTGTTTATTTTGCAGAGCTTTGGTGTTTATATGAGTTATGTGTATTGTCAAAAAATATTTTTCAGAAAATAAAAAGAATCCATTCTGGATTCTTTTTTTTTGATGGAAGATGAAATTTAGTAGTCAGTGCAAAATGGAAAGTATGCCGGACCTGAATTTTATTCCGCTATTTTCCGGACAGTTAGACCCCACCTCAAAATCAGCGAAAGCAAAGAAGTTAGGTGGGGGCGGACTGCCTGTAAAAGCCCGATTGTTGAGGGCTGATTAAAGTTTCACTTTATCTTATCGATTTAGTTCTAGTTGTAAATTATCGGCTGTTAGAGCCATTTGTGAGGAATCATCTTGAATTCCTTTCATTACTTGTGAAATAGCTTGTAGCTCATGTTCAATTTTCTTATTCTGTTCTTTTGAGTTAGACATATCTTTTACAATTTCTTGGAAGTATCGATCTGTTGCCGACATACTATCGGTTCCTTCTGATACGAGAGAGCTAATTTGTTTCACGGAAGACGAGACACGGATAATTTGTTCATTTGTTTTTTCGACGAGCTTTGTAACGTTAAAGATAGATTCTTTCGTTTGCTCTGATAATTTTCGGATTTCACCAGCAACAACAGAAAACCCCTTCCCAAATTCTCCAGCACGTGCAGACTCGATAGCAGCATTTAGTGCGAGTAAATTTGTTTGCTCCGCGATTGATTTAACGATATCTATGATTTCGTTAATTTTGTTAGAAATATCAAGAAGTTCATGAGTATCTGTAATAATCGTTTCCATATTCATTTGAATAGATCCCATTCGTTTGTTTTGCTGGTTTAATTGTTCTTTCCCTTTATTCGCTTTTTCTTCAGATGTTGTAGCTAATGATGTACCTGTTTTAGCAATCTCTACAATAGTTTCAGACTTAGCGGTTAGTTTTTGAATAGAAGAGCTTGTCTTTTCAGATACAGCAGCTAGTTCTGTTGCAATATGCGTAATTGTCATAGCAGTTAGTTCTTTTTCTTTCTCATGCTCTTTTTGCATTCTTTCATATTCAGATTCATAAGCTGCAAGAACAAGTTCTTGTTCAAGAGTGAATAATTTATTTATGACATTTATAGAATAGGAAAAATCATCGATTGTTTTTATTTTTGTTTGCAAAATCTTCATGATAGAGCGGAATAATTCTTGATAAGCAGCAGTATACCATTTTCGATGTAAACCAATTTGCACATGTCTTTTGGCAATTCTAACACGCTGTTCAATGAAATCTTCATGCATATTGCCGCTGAATAATTCTTTAATATGTGTTTTTAAAGTTTGTTTTAGTTTTGGAATAGAGCTGTAACGTTCAATAATAGTAATTAAATTAGGTTGTTTTGTAATGTTGGCATAGAATTTTTCAGTAATCCAATCAATTTCTGCATAAATAAAAGGCTGTAGTACTTTTACAACTTGTAAATCTTCTTTTGAAATATGTAGCATATCCATTTGAATTTTCAATTCAGAATTAGTAGGTACATTAAAAGTTATTTGTTGGTCCTTACTTAATTCGATTATACTGGCATTTGTTTTATTAATATTTTTTCTGAAAACCCCAAGCATCATTCTTCCCCCTGTATATAAAACGTTTTCAATTTTAAAACTAATATAGAGTAATTATATATGCTTATATATAATTACTCTATATTAGTTCGTTGAATAGTATATAAATTAAGAGAATTCTAGATAGAATTCTCTTAATGGCCTTTATTAATTTTAGCATGTGTTTTAAAGAAAACAGGGAAATGCACATTATATATTACAGTGACGACACGAATAACGAATGTTACTAATAAACAAACATAGAAAGCTAATACGTGCGCCCCCATAGCGTATGTGATTAGGAAGCTAATTGCTCCTAAGATAGAAGCGATTGCGTAAATCTCTTTTCGGAATACGTAAGGGATATCTTGAGCACAAATGTCACGCAAAATACCGCCTCCAATACCTGTAATGACTCCCATTGAAACAACTAGAAATGAGGCGTCAACATGATGTGACATTGCCGCATTTGCACCAATAGCTGTAAAAACGCCTAATCCAACAGCATCAGAAAGCATAATAACGACTTGAAGTTTATTGATACGCTCAAAAAACATACAAGTAAATAATGCTGATAATACACTTACGAAAAAGTAAATGGGTTTTACAAATGCGACAGGGGGCAGGTTACCAATCATGATATCACGAATAATACCGCCGCCGAGCGCAGTAGCTACAGCTAAACAAAGGACACCAAATAAATCTAAATCTTTTTTTAAACCAACTAATGTACCAGAAATGGCAGCGGCGATAATGCCAAGAAACGTAAATATATCGATTAATAACATGGCCTTAATCCCTTTCTCTTAAAGATGTTCCAGAGAAAAAATATACACTAAAGTATTGGAAATAACAATTACTTTTCGTTACATGTATAAAAACGGATAAAATACATAAAGAAAGCGTTTGAAAATGCTTAGGAGAAAACGAAGCAAGGTTAATCTTTAGTTGTAGGATAGCCGAGTGGGTGTTTGTATGTAATTATTAAATTTTATATACTTATAAATAAATTAACAAATGTTACTATAATGCTGATAATAAGTGGAAGAGTGTTAGATAGTTTTTATAGAGATAGGGAAGAATAGCTAAAGGATAATGTTTTCTAGCACTACTTAAGCTGGATTTGGTTAGTTTCGGCATAAAAATAAGTTCTCAATTTAAATATGAGTTATGTTATAATTGCTAGGTGTGTTTTAACGATAATAAATTATGATTAAAAGATAATGTTAAGATTTTGTATGGAGGTCTTGGAATGTTAGCAAATCAAGCTAGGGTTAGATTTGAGCATTTTTTGCTCTTTTTTATTATTTTACAGCCTGTTTTAGATTTATTAACGTCTCTTAGCATCACTTTATTAAAGTCAAATGCTACCGTTGGAATTTTAGTAAGATTCCTTATTATGGCTGTTGGTGGTATTTACATTTTAATTCAGGCAAAAGAGAAGGAAAATAGAAAGTTTTTAATTTATCTTATATTATTAGCCGGCGTTTTAGGGATAGGATTTATTAATAACAAACTAGTTAAGGATCCTATTGTACTTAGTGAAGAAGTTAAATTCGTTGCGAAAGCATTATATATATATATTATGCTGGGATCATACATTTTAGCTTTAAAATCATTGAAAACGAAAGTTAATATTAGTGATAAGGTTCGAAATAGTATTGTATATTCTACATTAATCATTAACGCAATTATGGTTATTTCTATTTCAACATCTACTGACTTTGGTAGTTATGAATGGATGAAGGTTGGTTCTCGAGGTTGGTTCTATGCAGGGAATGAACTAGGTTCAATCTTAGCTATTATTTTCCCTATTGTGGTACTATATTCTATTCAAAAAACAAAGAGCTGGAAACATATTTTATATTGGATTCCATCAATTTTAATGATTTACTCATTAATTCAAGTTGGTACAAAAGTAGGAATGGGCTCAATTGGTGCTACGTTGGCAGCAGCAATCGGGATCATTGTACTACAATTATTATTTAATAGAAAAAATCCGAACAAAAAATCTCTTGCACTTAACGCAGTAATTGCTATTGTCCTATTAGCTGGTGTAGTTGGGACGTTTAAACAAACACCATTAGCACAAAATATGGGCATTCATAATAATTATTTATCAGAGCAAAATGTGGCTCAGCAAGGCCAAAAAGAACAAGAAATTAAAGATAAGTTGAAAAAAGAACAAGAACTTAAAGCAAAAGAAGAAAATCATCATAAAGTTGAAAAGCCAGAAGAAAAGGCGAAGATAGAAGAGGAAGTTAAGAAAGAACTTGAGAAAGAGCAAAAGAAAGAAAATCAAGAAAACCTTATTTTCAGTGGACGTCAAGTATATGAAGAAAGACATAAGCAGTTCTTTAAAGAAGCGCCAATGTCACAAAAGTTATTAGGAATGGGTTATGCAGGTAACTTTAAATACAATGAACAAAAGCAGCCAGATCCAAAACTAATTGAAATGGACTTCCATGATTGGTTTTACGATTTCGGGATTATTGGCTTTGTATTACTAATGATTCCATTTATTTATTACGGGCTAAGAATTCTACTAGCATTTGCTACGAGATTTAAGGACATATTTAATATAAAATATGGAATGATTTCAGCAAGCTTATTGTTAGCGTTAGGTATTGCTTATATTGCAGGACATATTTTAACAGCACCAGGAGTTGGAATTTACTTTGTAGTGGTGTTAGCTTATCTAATAGTAGACCTAGAAATTGAATGATAAAAATAAAAGCTAACTTTTGTTAGCTTTTATTTTTTAGTACAGTAAAATAAAAATAGATGGAAACATAGCGAGGATTTAAAGGAGGAAAAAATATGAGAATATTGCATATGAATGCAGGAGCAGAAGATGGGGGGGGGAAAACACATATTATTTCACTTCTCGATCAGTTTCCAACTGGTGAAGTAGAATTAGCAGTATTTGAAGATGGAATTGTTGCGAAGGAAGCAAGGGAGTTAGGGATAAAAGTCCATGTGTTTTCACAAAAATCGCGCTATGATTTATCCATTTTAAAGAATATAAGTGAATTTATTAATAAAGAAAAATTTGATGTAGTTCATACACATGGTCCTAGGGCTAATTTCTATGTTTCTTTAATGAAAAAGAGAATAAAGGCAAAATGGGTAACGACTATTCATAGTGATCCATTTCAAGACTTTACTAAACAGGGCTTAAAAGGTTGGATTTTTACGAAATTAAATTTGAAAGCCTTAAAAAATATAGACTTATTTTTCGTTGTAACAAATAGATTGAAAAAAAGCTTGGCAGCATTAGGCATTTCAAATGACAAGATGCATGTTATTTATAATGGAATTGAATACGATCAGGAAAAAGCAGAAGGCTATAATAAAAAAGAAATGTTCAATATTGATGAAGATGTATTTACGGCAATCCAAGTAGCACGATTACATCCCGTCAAAGGACATGAAGTTTTATTCGATGCGTTACAACAAACAAAATTAGAGAAAATTAAAGTATTATTAGTTGGCGATGGCCCATTAGAAGAAAATCTAAAGTCATTAGCTACTGAAAAAGGGATTAACGATAAAGTAGAGTTTTTAGGACATCGTCAAGATGTAAAACAATTATTTGCGTCGTCACATGTAAATTTATTAACTTCCCATAGTGAAGGGTTCCCACTAGTTTTATTAGAAGCGGCAAACCAACGTGTACCATCAATTGTGACTAGGGCTGGAGAAATTGAGCCATTAATCGTAGATGAAACTTACGGATGGATTGTGCCAACAGGTGATGGAAAGACATTAGCATTAGCTTTAGAAGAAGCGTATGATAAGTGGAAAACGGGAGAATTAGCAGCAATGGGTAAACATATTTATGAGCATGCTACTATGAACTTCTCACTTCAAAAACTATATGAAGATACAAAAGAAACATATAAGCAATTAATAGCGAAAAACTTGTAATGATAGAGAGGATAGTTAACTATGGCAGTACAAACAGTTGATATTCTAGGCGTTCCTTTTTCTACAATGACAATGGATGAAACGGTCCAATATTTAAAAGAACAACTAGAAGCGGAACGAACTCATACGTTTCAGGTAGTAACAGCAAATCCTGAAATTGTTATGTGCGCAAAAAAGGATGAAAAGTTCTATCAAACATTATTGAATACAGATTTAATTACACCTGATGGTATTGGGGTTGTAAAGGCAAGTGGTATGCTTGGTACACCTTTAAAAGAGCGTGTAGCAGGTTTTGATTTAATGTGTAATTTACTTGCGAAGTTATCAGAAGATAGTAAACCAGTATCTGTTTTCTTATTAGGTGCAAAGCCACATGTTGTACAAGCTGCAGCAGATCATTTAACAAAGACATATTCAGCTGTATCCATCGCCGGTACACAAGATGGTTATTTTAAACAAGAAGACGAAGAGAATATTATTTCTCGCATTCAAGAAGCAAAACCAGATTTATTACTTGTTGCACTCGGTTTCCCGAGACAAGAGAACTTTATCCAAAACAATAAGCATCGTTTAGAAACGAAAATGGCTGTTGGAGTGGGTGGAAGTTTAGACGTATGGGCTGGAGAAGTAAAACGTGCACCAAAATGGATTCAAGCGATTCATTTAGAGTGGTTTTATAGATTATGCAGTAATCCAACACGCTGGCGTCGTCAGTTAGTATTAGCGGAATTTTTAAAAGAAGTAATGCGTTCGAAAAAGTAGCGAAATATCGCTGCTTTTTTTATTTGTTCATTTTTAATAAATTGAAACTTTAATCAGTGAGGCATTCCTACTGATTATTAGCCCTCACCAATCGGGATAGACGTTTTACTTTTTGGGAATGATGAAGGAGAAATTTTTTACACAAAAGTATTTTACTTATACAATTCACACATGTAAAATGATGTGTAAAGACACCTGTGTGAGGAGGACTTCTAGTGGGCAAGGTAAAAGAAATTTCGAAGCGCAAACTACTTGGTATAGCTGGGCTTGGATGGCTATTTGATGCAATGGATGTTGGAATGCTTTCATTTGTAATGGTAGCCTTGCAAAAGGATTGGGGATTAACGAGCCAGGAAATGGGCTGGATAGGTAGTATTAACTCAATCGGTATGGCAGTAGGAGCGCTTATTTTTGGGATACTATCAGATAAAATAGGGCGAAAATCAGTCTTTATTATTACATTATTATTATTTTCTATCGGTAGTGGTTTAACTGCGTTAACGACGACACTCGCGATGTTTCTCGTTTTACGCTTTGTAATTGGTATGGGGCTTGGCGGAGAGCTTCCGGTTGCCTCTACACTAGTATCAGAGAGTGTTGAAGCACATGAGCGTGGGAAAATTGTTGTGTTATTAGAAAGTTTTTGGGCAGGTGGATGGTTAATTGCAGCTCTTATCTCGTATTTTGTTATTCCGAAATATGGTTGGGAAGTTGCGATGGTATTGAGTGCAGTTCCAGCACTATATGCTTTATATTTAAGATGGAATTTACCGGATTCCCCAAGGTTCCAAAAAGTTGAAAAAAGACCATCTGTTATTGAAAATATAAAATCAGTTTGGTCTGGGGAATATCGTAAAGCAACAATTATGCTATGGATTCTATGGTTTTGTGTTGTCTTTTCCTATTATGGAATGTTCCTTTGGTTACCGAGTGTAATGGTGCTAAAAGGGTTTAGTTTAATAAAAAGTTTCCAATACGTACTTATTATGACGTTAGCTCAACTTCCAGGGTATTTCACCGCTGCTTGGTTTATTGAACGTCTCGGTCGTAAATTTGTTTTGGTTACGTATTTAATCGGGACAGCTTGCAGTGCCTATTTGTTTGGGGTTGCGGATTCATTAACAGTATTAATCGTGGCAGGTATGTTACTATCCTTCTTTAACTTAGGTGCTTGGGGAGCATTATACGCCTATACACCTGAGCAGTATCCAACCGTTATTCGTGGTACAGGTGCAGGAATGGCAGCAGCGTTTGGGCGTATTGGTGGTATTCTTGGGCCACTATTAGTGGGGTATTTAGTTGCCTCAGAAGCTTCACTATCATTAATATTTACGATTTTCTGCGGATCAATTTTAATTGGTGTATTTGCTGTAGTAATACTTGGACAAGAAACGAAGCAAAGAGAATTAGTATAAAGTGAAATTTTAAATGTATGCCTGATCGTTTATTACCCTACACTACTCGGCTCTTTCTAGGCAGTTAATGTAGGATAAAGGGGGAGAGGAAACCGAAGGGGTTTCCTTTTTTCTGTTTTTTTAGATAAATAATGGTATAGTAAGAAAAAGGGATTATTTCTTATAAAAGCGAATGTATACAGCAGGACATATGGACAAAGAATTAGGTGGTTGAAGAAATGAAAATTTTACTGATCATGGAAGAGGCAGAAGAGAGAAGAGAGTTAGCTGAAAATTTCACTGAAAATATGAGAAATGTAGAATGTTTTGAAGCAAAGACAGGAACAGAATCTTTATTTATGATGAAAAAACATATACCAGACTTTGTTTTTTTAAGTTCCAAATTACTAGATGGTACTGGTTTTGAATATGCAAGTTTATTACGAGAAATAAATTGCTATACAAAATTTATTTTTGTAGGTGAAAACATAGAGGAATCTATTACAGCTTTTCGTTTCCAAGCATTTTATTATTTATTACGACCATTTCGTGAAGAAGATTTACAATTTCTTTTATATAAAATAGGTAAAGAACAAGGTGAGAAAGCAAAGAGTTATTTGCGGAAACTACCGATAGAAAGTCAAGAAGGTATACGATATATGCTTCCAGAAGATATCGTATATGTAAGTAAAAATAAAGAAAATAAAACTGTTTCAATTTACACAACGAATAATCAGTATATTTCAACATATACACTTCAGGAATTAGAAAATAAGCTAAATGCATATGATTTTTTACGTGTGCATAAAAGCTATTTAATTAATATGTCATATGTAAAAGAACTGAAACCTTATTATAATGGCACGTATAATTTGTATTTAGATAGGTATGATGAGCAACCGATTCCAGTCAGTCGTAATTATGTAAAACGCCTTCGAAATAACATTGAATTATAGTAGGTAATGAGAGTATTTTAACATGATAAACTGAAAATCCTTCATGATAAGGAGGATTCAAGTTAAATATTCAGAAAATTTAGTACAATCTCCACTAAGAAATAGTATTGGGGGAATTGTATGTGAAGACATTGAAATCGATCTTACTTTGGGGCGTTATTACAGCAGTAGGAGCAGGTGCTTTTGGGGTAATAGCTTTATCACAAGGTGAAACCATTAATGCTGTATGGCTCTTAGTAGCTGCCGTATGTGTATATGCAGTTGCTTATCGTTTTTATAGTAGATTTATAGCGAGAAAGGTTTTTAATTTAGATGATAATCGGCAAACACCAGCCCATACATTAAACGATGGGAAAGACTATGTTCCGACAAATAAGTGGGTATTATTTGGACATCACTTTGCAGCGATTGCTGGGGCGGGACCTTTAGTAGGACCGATTTTAGCAGCACAAATGGGATATTTACCAGGGACCATTTGGATTATTGTTGGGGTAGTTGTTGCGGGGGCTGTTCAAGATTTTGTCATTTTATTTGCTTCGATGAGACGTAATGGTAAATCGTTAGGAGAAATGATTAAGGATGAGATTGGACCTGTTACAGGACTAATTGCAATGATAGGTATTTTAGGAATTATGATTATTTTATTAGCAGTATTAGCGTTAGTCGTAGTAAAGGCACTGATCGGAAGTCCTTGGGGAATGTTTACGATAGCAGCAACGATTCCTATCGCTATTTTAATGGGAGTTTATATGCGCTATATTAGGCCTGGTCGTGTTGGAGAAGGGTCAGTAATTGGTATTATCCTACTTATTTTATCTCTTATTGGAGGACAGTATGTAGCAGAAAACCCAACACTTGCAAGTATGTTCACATTTAGTGGTGAAACAATTGCTATTATGCTTATTGTATATGGATTTATTGCATCTGCATTACCAGTTTGGATGCTATTAGCACCACGTGATTATTTAAGTACATTTTTAAAAGTTGGAACAATCGTTGGATTGGCGATAGGTATTTTAATTGTAGCACCCAATTTACAAATGCCAGCAGTTTCGCAATTTATTGATGGAACTGGTCCTGTTTTCTCCGGCAATTTATTCCCGTTCTTATTTATTACGATTGCCTGTGGTGCGGTCTCTGGATTCCATGCTCTCGTTTCATCTGGTACAACTCCAAAAATGATTGAGCAAGAGGGACATGCACAGCCAATTGGTTACGGAGCAATGTTAATGGAGTCATTTGTAGCAGCGATGGCAATGATTGCAGCTTGTGTATTAACGCCAGGAACTTATTTTGCGATTAATAGTCCGGCGGCACTTATTGGTACGGATGTATCGCAGGCAGCTCAAGTTATTTCTTCATGGGGATTTGCTATTACACCAAATGAATTAAAAGAACTTGCTGTAAATGTTGGAGAGCAAACAATTTTATCACGTACAGGTGGAGCACCAACGTTAGCAATAGGTATGGCATATATTTTCTCACAAGTAATAGGTGGAACGGCGATGATGGCATTCTGGTATCATTTTGCCATTCTTTTTGAAGCCCTATTTATTTTAACAACGATTGACGCAGGAACTCGTGTAGGACGATTTATGATTCAAGATATTTTAGGGCATGTATATAAGCCGTTTGCGAAAACAGATTCTACATTAGCTAATGTAATAGCTACAACGTTATGTGTATTAGGGTGGGGATATTTCTTATACCAAGGGGTAATAGATCCGCTCGGTGGAATTAATACATTATGGCCACTTTTCGGTATTGCAAATCAAATGCTAGCAGGTATTGCATTATTACTTGGAACGACAATTTTGTTCAAAATGGGGAAAAAGGCGTACGTTTGGGTAACACTTATTCCAACTGTGGGATTGCTTATTGTAACAATGACAGCTGGTTATCAAAAGCTATTTCATGAAAATCCTAAAATCGGATTTCTATCTCACGCGAAGGTGTTTCAGGGAGCGTTAGATGAAGGGAAAGTGTTAGCACCAGCTAAAAATGTTACTCAAATGAAGCAAATTATTTTTAATGATTATATCGATGCAGCGCTTTGTGGGATTTTTATGATAGTTGTAATCGCTGTGTTAATTTCAGCACTTCGAATTTGGATACAAGTATTAAGAAATAAGCCAATGCCGTTAAAAGAGGCACCATATATTCCTAGAGATGAAAGTGAGTCGAGGAACTATGCTTAAAAAGCTGTGGCAAGTATGGGGGGAAAGGAAGCGCTTTATTAGTTTGCTCGTTGGGGTACCAAGTTATGAAATATACGTAGAGCATATGAAAAAGCATCATCCAGAAGAAGAGATTGTATGTCAAAAGCAGTTTTTTGCTGAGGCACAAGAAGCAAGATTTAACGCAAAGGGTGGAAAAATATCACGCTGTTGTTAATGAAAAAGGGCGAGTTTTCGCCCTTTTTATTTTTTTTGCTGTTTCACGTGGAACAGCAAAAAAATAAACAAAAAACTTTGGGAATTATAGGGATTTCGTATACAATAAAGTGAGGAAGGGGATAGATGGAAAAGTAGGGAGATTATTTTATGTTAAGGGACTTATTTGTAAATACAACAATTATTATTTCCTTTATTTTTGTTGGAGGTCAGCTTTTAAGAGATAAGCCGTTAAAAGAAGGATTCTCTTTTTTGCAGAAGTGTGTAATCGGTATTTTTACTGGAATATTAGGTGTACTGTTAATGCATTTTGGTGTACACATTGAAGATATTATGTTGGATTTACGTTATTTAGCCGTTATTTTGGCAATTATAGTTGGAGGTCCGGTAGCTAGTAGTATAACAGTTACTATAATTTTAATTACTCGGCTAATTTTTACTGAGTACTCTTTAGCTTCCGAATTGGCTTGCTATACAATTCTACTAAGTGGAATTGGTGTTATCTTTATTGCAAGAATACAAACTTCGATTACGTTAAAGTTAGTATGGTTACACGTATACTGCCTTTCTATTTTGATAGTACCGATGTATATATTATTTAATGATATATCTGTAGTTGTACTATATTTAATTTCAAGTATTACTACAGGTTACATAACATTCGTAAGTACAAACTATGTTTTACAATCCAATGAGTTATTTCAAAAGATGAAACAATACGCAACGATAGATGCATTGACAGGTTTAGGAAACGTAAGACAGTTTGATTTAGAGATGAATTGTCATATTAGTAATAAGAACATGAAAAATGATTCGCTTTGTTTACTCCTTATAGATATTGATCACTTTAAGTATGTAAATGATACGTACGGGCATCCTGCAGGGGACGAAGTGTTAAAACAAGTAGGATGTATTTTACGAGAAACTTCACAATTTCCAGATTTGGCTTTTCGAAAGGGTGGAGAGGAGTTTGCGCTTTTGATACCGAATAAGGGATTAGCTTACGGAATTTGTATGGGCGAGCAAATTCGTACAGCTGTTGAAAGTCACCCATTTCAATTGTTAGATGGAACAAAAATAAAAATTACGGTTTCGGTAGGGGTTTCAGAGTATGAAGGGTCATCAGAGCAATTTATTCAAGCGGCGGATGATGCGTTATACTACTCGAAACGAAATGGTAGAAATAAGGTTAGTTCTGCATCTTAAAGATAAGATGACCAGAAGACATAAAGCTTATAAAAAACACTCACAGAGTCAATGTATGAACCTTGTGAGTGTTTTTATTTATATATTAGACAAGTTCTTTTGATACAACGAATTTACGATATGCACCATGGTGAGTTGGACCTACGTATTCGTTAATTTTGAATGAGTAACGAATAGCGGCTGTGATGAATTCTTTAGCAGTTTTTACTGCTTCTTTCACAGGTTTTCCTTTTGCAAGTTCTGCTGTAATTGCAGCAGAATATGTACAACCTGCACCGTGTGTATTGGTTGTATCGATTTTTTCTGATTCTAGAAGTTCGAATGTTTCTCCATCATATAGGACGTCGATTGCAGTTTCCGTACCAAGTTTGCTTCCGCCTTTAATTAGTACGTATTTGGCACCTAAAGCGTGGATTTTCTTCGCTGCTTCTTTCATGTCCTCAAGAGAATTAATTTTCACACCGCTTAATTGGTAAGCTTCAAATAAGTTTGGCGTTACAACTAATGCCTTTGGCACAAGAACGTCACGTAAGCAATCGTTCGTTTCAGGATGTAATGCTTCATCTGCACCTTTACATACCATAACAGGGTCAACTACTACATTTTTGAAATTGTGCTTTTCGATTGTTTCTGCAACCATTTCAATAATTTCTACTGATCCAAGCATACCTGTTTTTAAAGCATCTACGCCAACACCTTCAATTGTTGTTTCTAATTGTGGTTTTAATGTAGAAGCTGGGATTGGAAATACGTTATGTGCCCAACCGTTATGTGGATCCATCGTTACGATTGTTGTAAGAGATGTCATTCCGTATACGCCAAGTTCTTGGAATGTTTTTAAATCTGCTTGTATACCAGCACCGCCACTTGTGTCAGAACCAGCGATAGTAAGTGCTTTATTTAATGTCATTATGAAAGCCCCCTCAAGTGATATAATGAAAACTATGTTTTCACCATTATATCAATGTTACGAATAAGTACAAAGTGAAAAGTAGATGATTTATTTTAAGAGCTATTTAAAATCTTGTATGCAGGAGACTGAGTATGTTTCGAGATAATCGTACAAATGAATTAGTTATATTAAAGGAAATTGCAGAAACATTAAATACATCAAATGATACGTATCATGTATTGCAAGCTGTCCTAGAGAAATTACTAAGTGTGACAGGCTTAACGACAGGATGGATTTTTCTTGCAGATGAAAATGGGAAGTATACGAAGTTGATTGATTACCAATTACCAGAGGCACTTACATATGAAAATAAACGCCCGATGTGCGAAGGTGAGTGTTGGTGTTTACGAGGTTTTGTAGATGGGAAATTAGAGAGAGCCGTTAATATTATTGAATGTAAAAGAATTAATAATGCAATTGAATATAATTGGGGAGATACGGAGGGCATTCTTCATCATGCTACGGTTCCTTTAAAAGCTGGAGGAGAAAAATTTGGGTTGTTAAATGTTGCAAGTCCGGGTAAAACACATTTTTCGGAAGAAGAATTAGTATTACTCCAATCGGTTGCTTTCCAAATTGGTACGGCTTTAAAGCGAACAAAATTATATGAAAATGAAAAAAGAAGAGCACATTATTATGTGAAATTAGAGCGTTTCATTCAAGATTTAAAAACGATTCATAAGTTTAATGTACTACCTGAAAAGGTGGTAAATCACGTAGGTGAAGTATTTCAATGGAATCAAGTAGCGCTTTTTATTAGGGAGGAAAAAGAATTATCTCTGCGAGCGTCTTACGTTCAGGAAGAGTTACAAGAGGATGTAAAAGAGGCGGCCAACAAGGCGTTAGAGCAAGATGAACCAGTTCTAATAAAACATCAAATAGGGCATAATGTGCATCTAAATCAAACTGTTATTGCTACGCCAATACATATTCAAAACCATATATTTGGTGTTTTATGTGTTAGCTTGAATAATGGAGAGTTTGATGCTAATACAATAGATGTAATTCAAGCGCTATCAAACCATGTTTCGTTAATAATAGAGAATTTGAGGTTAAACGAGCAGCGCCGTGAACTTGTACGAATGGAAGAAAGAAACCGATTAGCAAGAGATTTACATGATTCTGTTTCGCAAAAATTATTTTCATTAACCTTCATGACAAAAGGCGCCGAGGCAGTTTTAAAAGGTAAAAATGAAAAGGTAGATCAATCTTTGCATGAGATGCGTGAACTTGCACAAGGAGCTTTGAAAGAAATGAGGACATTAATTTGGCAGCTTCGTCCAGCAGGATTAGAAAAAGGATTATTGCCAGCTCTAAAGCAGTACGGTGAAAATTTGGGACTGAAAATTAGGGAGCAAGTTACGGGTGTTCGTGATTTACCTCGTGTAGTAGAAGAAGCTTTATGGCGCATTGGCCAAGAAGCACTGAACAATGTAAGTAAGCATGCAGGTGTAAAAGAAGCGACGATTTATTTTACAGTGAATGAGAAAAATGTATCATTAGAAATAGTTGATCAAGGAAAGGGCTTTGTGGAAAAGAATATAAAAGAAAAGAAATCACTAGGTATGACTACGATGCGTGAAAGAGTAGAATTAGTTGGTGGAACAATTAAAATTGTAAGTAGTAATAAACGAACGAGCGTAAAAGTAAATGTACCATTATGATGTGAAAATGAGGGAATTTTGTGAAAATAAAAGTATTGTTAGTTGATGATCATACAGTTGTTTTAAAAGGATTAGCGTTTTTCTTAAGCACACAGGAAGATTTAGATTTAGTTGGAGAAGCGAATAATGGGAAAGAAGCGTTAGTGAAAGTAGGAGAAACAAATCCTGATGTTATATTAATGGATTTATATATGCCTGAAATGGATGGTGTTGAGGCGACGGCATATATTAAAAAAGAGTATCCAAATGTGAAAGTAATTGTGTTAACTAGCTTTTCTGATCAGGCGCATGTGTTACCTGCATTAAGGGCTGGAGCAAGTGGGTATATTTTAAAAGATGTAGAACCGGATCAGCTTGTTGAGGCTATTCGAAGTGCATATAAAGGTAATATTCAATTACATCCGGATATAGCAAATGCTCTTCTCTCTCAAACATTACCTGTAGAAGAAAAGGAAGAAGAACCTTCTATTCAAGTAGATGTGCTAACAGCGAGAGAAAATGAGGTGTTGCAACTATTAGCAAAAGGGATGAGCAATAAGGAAATTGCATCTGTTTTAGTTATTACAGAAAAGACAGTTAAGGCGCATGTAAGTAGCATTTTGAGTAAATTAAATTTATCCGATCGTACACAAGCGGCGTTATATGCAGTGAAAAATGGAATTGTATAAGACAAAAGTCGTAAGACCTAGTTCGCCTTTAGAAGGTGGACTTTTTTTATGGAAAAATACGTCTATGTGAGGACGAAATTGTCTTGATATAAAGATAAAATATGTTTGTAAGCAACAAAACAACAATTACAAGGGATACCTTTTTTGAAAGCATATAACAACATAAGAGTGAGTACTAGGAGGAAGAAATAATGGAAACAGTTTTATTCGTTAAAGCAAACAACCGTCCAGCGGAACAAGCAGTTAGTGTAAAATTATATGAGGCATTTTTAGCAAACTATAAAGAAGCACACCCAAATGATACAGTAGTAGAACTGGATTTATATAAAGAAGAATTACCATATGTAGGTGTAGACATGATCAATGGTACATTCAAGGCAGGTAAAGGATTTGATTTAACAGAAGAAGAGGCAAAAGCAGTAGCAGTTGCTGATAAGTATTTAAATCAATTCCTAGAAGCTGATAAAGTTGTTTTCGGCTTCCCATTATGGAACTTAACGATTCCAGCAGTGCTACACACATATATTGATTATTTAAACCGTGCTGGTAAAACGTTCAAATACACGCCAGAGGGTCCAGTTGGCCCAATCGGTGATAAGAAGATTGCATTATTAAATGCACGAGGCGGCGTATATTCAGAAGGTCCAGCAGCTGAGGTAGAAATGGCTGTTAAATATGTAGCAAGTATGATGGGCTTCTTCGGCGCAACAAACATGGAAACAGTAATTATTGAAGGACATAACCAATTCCCAGATAAAGCGGAAGAAATCATTGCTGCAGGTCTTGAAGAAGCAGCTAAAGTAGCAAGTAAATTTTAATTAAAAGTATAATCGTCACTCGAAAAGGCAGCATTAACATGTAAACGTTAATGCTGTTTTTTTATATTTTTAGTTCATCAGCAAGTTTTTTTAATTGAATTCGATCTCGTATGTAATAGGTTCTTCCGTCTTTTTTTAAGTAATTTTGTTGGCAAAACTGATTTAATACATATAAAAGATGACGGTAGCTGACATTTAAATATTCCGAGGCCTCAGTATGCTTTTCTATATAACAATTATTTTGTTCTGTTAATAAAATAAAAGCAGCTAATCGATTTTCAAAAGGATAACTATAGTTTTTTGCGTAATTTTCAGTGCGAGTAATTGTCTTTTCTCCAATAAATTTGCATAAGTGCTGTAAAAACGTTGCATCTTGTAATAAAAGTTGCTGACAATCTTTAAGAGGAAGTGCCAAACAAACACAATCTTCTAGTACTTCAACGGACTTAGTAATATTTTCTACTCCTATTAATCCTAATTCCCCGATAAAAGATGGTGCTTGAATAAAATTAATTAATGAAACCTTCCCGTTTTTATGACTCATATATATTTTTGCCTTCCCAGAAATTAAGTAATAGAGATAAGGGAGAGTATTTCCTTCGCTACATATCATCTCTTTCGTTTGAAAAGAATGTAGCTCTACATATGGCAAGACATGAAATGAAAATAGGGTATGGAATTGATGGATTTGCATGTATTGATAAATTTCTTCCTCATTTTTGCTGATTTTCATATTTTCACCCCTATTTATAGTATGAGATATCTCCTATTATCTTTACAAGAAGGAATGATACGATTTATGTAAATTTGTTTTTGTAGAAAAGAGAGTGTGATGAGTTTATGAAAAAATATAAAACATTGCTATTTGATGTAGATGATACATTATTAGATTTCCAAAAGGCTGAAAAAATGGCTTTACGGGTGCTTTTTGAAGAGAAGGGAATCTCTTTAACAGACGAGATAGAGGCTCGTTATAAAAAAATAAATAAGGGTCTTTGGGATGCTTTTGAAAAAGGTGAACTATCACGCAATGAAGTTATAAATACACGATTCTCTCTGTTGTTTCAAGAGTATGGAGAAGAAGTAGACGGAATATTATTCGAAAATAATTACCGTAACTACTTAGAAGAAGGAAATCAACTCATGCAAGGTGCGTTTGAATTTATAAATCAAATTCAAGGGGAGTATGAGTTGTATATAGTGACAAATGGTGTTTCTAAGACGCAAGATAAACGTTTGCGTAATGCAGGGTTACATTCATTGTTTAAAGATGTTTTTGTTTCAGAAGATACAGGTTTTCAAAAGCCGATGAAAGAGTATTTTGATTATGTTTTTGAACGGATTCCTAACTTTGCACCTGAAGAAGGGCTGATTATTGGTGATTCATTAAGCGCTGATATTAAAGGTGGATATGTAGCGGGAATTGATACTTGTTGGTTTAATCCAGAAAGGAAATTAAATGATAGTGGGATTATACCGACATATGAAGTGCATAATTTTGAGGAGTTAGAAGCGTTATTAAAGCAGCATGTGTAATAAAAAAATAGGCAGTGGAGCTTTCGTCCCCACTGCCTATTTTTATTAATTTTTATTTTCGTTATGTTTTGGGAGTGGAAAGGCATTCCCGATAGCAGCTGCACCAAGCATGGGCAATAGTAAATTAAGCGGGAAAAACATAAGTAATAGTAATGTTATAGCTATTGGCTTTCGTAACGCATAGCTTGAAATTGCTGTCGTTACGATAGCAACGGATGCTACTGGATCTATAGGAAGAATAGATGCTACAGCGTATCCGATACTTGACCCAGAAAATATAATTGGGAAGATATGTCCACCCCGCCACCCTGTGTTCAAACAAACGGCAGTAATACACAACTTTAAAATCCCTGAAAGAAGTAGTATCCAAAAAGATAAATGGCTCCATTCAACAACTAACTCTTTTAATTGATGTTCCCCTGAAAATAATGTGTACGGAAGAAAAGTTCCTGCAATTCCTAATAAAATGCCACCGATAATTCCGAGTGTCAGCTTGTATTCCCTAAAAGGGTGAATTAACTTCTCTAATGTGAATTCTAACTTGAAATAAAAGAAACCAACTATAGCACCGATACTAGCAAGTGGAAGAAATGCGATCCATTCATTGAAAGAAAGTGCACCTTCCTCGAAATCAACAATAAAGGATCCACGATTATCGAGTTTACTCAGTAGTAAATAAACAGAAAAACCTGCGAAAGTAGTAGCTAAGTATACAATTGCCTTTTTTCCTTTAGAAAAAGCAGCAATTTGTTCCCCCTCATTTTCATTCGGTGCTAAATAACCGAATAATGGTGCGTTAAAAATGACACTTAAAGTAGCGCCAATTCCAATCTCGGTTAGCTCATTCATACCCTTTAAGGCAAATTTAAAGCGATCCCCTACCCATGTGCACAGTCCGCCTATAATTCCAACTAGTGCGGCTTCTGGACCAAGACTAGCTCCGAAAATTAAAACAATAATCGCTGTTAAAGTAGCCTGATGGACAAAGCGATATTCGATTCGACCAGTTTTTTTATATTCAGTCATCACTTCAGGCATAAGGCGTGGATATATACCGAAATATTTTTGTGATAGACCAACGAGGACCCCGCCAATTATTGTTACGCAAAGGGTGTAATAAGAGGGATAAGAGAGAACTTCAGGCAAGTATCCCCAAATAAAGTGGATTCCAATATTTATTGTGACTAAAAATAACCAGACTGTAGCTCCTACTATAGATCCTAGAAGAATGCCATATAGAGCAAGTATGTACTGCATATCTTTTTTATTTGTCATGTTATACCTCCGTTATGTAAATCTCAGTAGGGAAAAAGTGAAATATACTAGTGGAAAATGGATTGAATATATATAGTATCTTTGTAACTACTCAGCTTAGTTAGGAAACAAGGCATGCCAAATACATGTTTCCGATTTGAAAACATGATAAAGAAAAGACTCCAATCAGAGAATGAATCTAGATCAAATCGAGAAATTCTCTTATGAAGTCGTGATTTTCCAAGGAACCGTTCCGGTTTCTATAACCTGGCCTATCGCTTGTAAGACAGATTGTTTTTGTTTTTTCATGGTACTCATAAAGCTTCGTATTTGACAAAAAGATTCTGCACCTTTCTCACTTCGGAAAGTCCCAGACACTTTCTGTTTAACTTTCGTCATTCGAATATCCCGTTCTGCTTGATTGTTATCAAATGGAA
>NZ_QJTG01000018.1:0-101786 GCF_003217275.1 Bacillus sp. 196mf | reverse complement strand
AAGCTTTCGAATTTCACAACGCCGTCTTTATTCGTTGTTTTCGCTTCTCCAACTACTTGACCAGCTTCGTTCTTTAATTTAAATTCCGCACCCGCTAGAACTTTTCCATTCTCTGCATCCTTTTTGATTACTTGTAAGCTTCCTAGTTCTTTTGCATTTTCTACTTGTACTTCTACTACTTTGTCCGCTTCCACAACGACTTCAATTTCTTCTTTTAGCAATTTATATCCTTGTGGTGCTTTTGTTTCTTTTAATGTGTATGTTCCTGGTTCTAATTTCTGAGAAATTACTTTACCAGTTTTATCTGTTCGTAACGTATCTACTTTTTTACCATCTTTATATACTTCGAATTCTGCATCTGATAATACTTTCGTTTTATCTTCCGCATCTACTTTCACAATTTCAAATTGACCTGTTACTTTTTCGGGGATCTTTTTATTCACCACATCTACAGTCAATACTTTATTAGCCTCTACATCAACAGAAACTGAACTAGATGATAATTCATATCCTTTCGGTGCTTCTACTTCTTTTAATGTATAGCTTCCAACTGGAAGTCGTTTCGATAAGGCTTCACCTTTATCATCTGTAACAATTTTTTCCACAACTTTCCCATCTTTATCGAGAACATCAAATTTTGCACCTGGTAGAAGTTGACCAGATTCACTATCTTTTTTCAATAATTTAAATTGGCCATTCTCTACTTTTTTCGTATTCTTCATAACAAGTTCAATTACGTTTGTATTATCAATTGTTACTTTGACTGGTGTATCAACTTTTATATATCCTTCTGGTGCATTTATTTCTTTTACAAAATAGTCACCAAGTGGTAAATCTTTAACTTCCGCAATACCCTTTTCGTTTGTTGTAACAGTAGCCACAACGTTATTATCTTTGTCTATAACATCAAATTTTGCGTCTTTTAAAACAATGTTTTCATCGTTTTCATCAACTTTTTTAATTTGTAAATGTCCTTTTTCAACTGCTGGTTTATTCCACTTTGGCCAGTTAAATTTAAAGTTATGAACCTCAAAACCATCTCTTTGGTGTAATCCTCCAACATAGGCTTGTCCATTAATAGAACCACCTTTTGTTTCTACAACTGCATTAGGTGCAAACACACTACCTACTACACCATAACCTTTAGTTGTTATCTTTGTAGCATTAGGAAATACCCAAATTACCTTACTAGCTAACTCAGTAAAAGATGAATTAGGATCGTATGCTTGAGATGTATTAATTAAATCCGTCGCCATCCCAGTATTTCTTGTATCATACAAAATTGCACCGCCACCAAAACTCACTTCTTCTGCATCTGAATAAATAACAATAAAGTCTTTATTCTCTACATTCGGAAGAAAAACGTCTTTTACATCAAATGCTTTCTTTCCCGTCTGGCCTGAAGAGACATAAATATTAGGGTTGTTTACATCTTCACCGATTCCAAAGCTCATATTAGGTTTTGGCTTATCAGTGTATAGTTTACTTGCATCCCCAATTACACCATCAACGTCTTTTCTAAATTCTTTAAACTTAGCATCAATCTCCGCTTGCTCTTTATAAGAGATACGGTCATATGACGTTTTCATTGCTCCATCTGGGTCACCGTCTTTTGTCATCGCCACTGTTCCATCTTGAATAATTACCTGTCCTGCTCCCGCTTTCGTAAATTGACCGCCTAGTAATAATGATGGATATCCTTCATCTACCCAAGTTGCTCCAGCTAAGTTATTTGCTCCAGTTGCAGCCGCTACGACTGTATAACTTGATGCGTTCATATTTTTCTGAACAGCCATCGCACCTTCAATATCCGCACTCGTTGCACTATGATCTCCAAAAATGATGGCGTTGTAATAAGATACATCACCTAAACCTTTTAATTCTGTTGTAGCTGCCTCTGCTTTTAATGGTAAATGGATTAAAAAATTCATACATATTAGTAATACAACTATTAAACTACTACTTAACTTTTTAATTTTTTGATTAAATGATTTCCTCAAGAAATTCATTCCCCCTTTTAAACTTCCTAAAACCACAAAAAGAAGTACATATCATATGTACCAAACCTTACTCACATTAACTTAAAATAATCCATTTAAATAAAACAAAGAAACACTACAACTACTTAATAAGATTGCTACAATTCATTTTTAAAATAATACGTGAACTAAACTGTCATGCGGAAATACTTTTACGTATGGGAGCCCAATAAAATTAATCTGAAGAATATTTCATGTGGTGTAACTGTTTTGGCAACATCATCCACTTTACATTAGTTTTCTAAAGGATTCAAGTGAATTGTATAGATTTCATACACAATTCATATTTTAAAACGCTTTCACTATTTTTAATAAGATAAACAAAAAAACGTAGCCAAAAAGCTACGTTTTTCTGTCATCGTTTCGGTGTATTTTTATGATTCTTCAAAAACGGAAGCGGGAATTGCTTACGGAAATGCTCTTTAATCATGTACTCTACACCGTTCTCACTATTTGAACGTGTAATCCAATCTGCTGCTTGCTTTAACTCTACAGGTGCGTTCCCCATCGCTACACCAAGTCCCACGTTTTCAATAACCTCTAAATCTTCCATACTATCTCCAATCGCAACCATTTCATTTAGCGAAATATTTAAATGCTCTCCAAGCAATTGTAATCCGCGTAACTTTGATACATTTTGCGGCAAGATTTCTATTCGTTTTGAATCACATTCAACATACTCTACATCTTGGAATGCTTTTCTTAATGTGTTTAGCCCGCGTTCTTTTTCACCTTTACTTTGGAAAAGAACATCAATTTTTGGCGCCGCTACCGGATGGTCACGAAGCGCGTCACCTAACGAATCTACAAATTGAACTGGATAAAATAACGGATCTGCGCTTGATAATACAGTGCGCGCAATTAAGTTTGGTGTATTTCTCTCACGATTTCCTATCGAAAACCGTTCATGAGAAATACGTACGTTACAATCAAAGTGCTCTAACACTTGCACAATGTTAAAAGTCTTCTCTTCAGATAATCTTCTTTGAACGTACGGCTTATCTAACGTTGCTGAAACGAAAGCACCACCATGTGTCACTAATATAGAATCTAATTTTAACGCCTTTGCTACTTTATGAGCGGATTGAAAATTACGGCTCGTAAATAACGTAACGTATACATCTTTTCTTTTCACAAATTCAATTGTTTCTCTTAATCCTTTTGCAATTTTTCCATTGTTGTATAGTAGTGTCCCATCTATATTAAGAGCTAGTAAGCGATAAATCATGTCGCACTCCCCCTCTTCGCTGTTGTACTCTATCCATAATTTATGAAATAAATGTAGCAAATAGAACGAGTTAGAATTACTACTGAAAATTTGGTTTACTATATACATATACACTTAGTAAAGGAGATAGTACAATGCAGGCACCTCCTTCTTTTTATGAAGGCGATACGTTAGAAGTCGCAAAAAAATTACTCGGGCAAAAACTTGTTCATATTGTAGACGGAATAAAGCGAAGCGGAATCATTGTAGAAGTAGAAGCATATAAAGGCCCAGATGATAAGGCCGCACATAGTTACGGCGGCAGACGGACAGATCGCACAGAAGTTATGTTTGGCGCACCAGGGCATGCTTACGTATATTTAATTTACGGTATGTACCATTGTTTTAACGTTATTACAGCACCAGTTGGCACCCCGCAAGGTGTTCTCATTCGAGCCCTTGAGCCAGTAGACGGTATTGAAGAAATAAAACTAGCGCGCTACAACAAAACAGACATTACAAAAGCGCAATATAAAAACTTAACAAGCGGTCCTGGCAAACTATGCCGTGCACTCGGAATTACTTTAAAAGAACGAGGCTTATCATTACAAAGTGACACATTGCATATTGAACTGGTCCCAAAAGATGAACATATATCATCACAATATAAAATAGCAGCAGGACCTCGTATTAATATCGACTATGCAGAAGAAGCTGTACATTATCCGTGGCGTTTTTATTATGAGGGGCATCCGTTTGTTTCAAAGAAGTAAGCAATATCAACGATTTTTCAAATATATCTATCATAACTTACAATATATCAACGGTTCGACAAGAAATATCGATTTATCGACAAATAATAACATTACGAATAAAAGAAGACTGTTCCAAAATGGAACAGTCTTTCCCTCTTACTCTGCACCTTCCGCAGTTGCAATATTATCCTCTAAGTTTTCTCTTGATAATTCAGCCGCCATAAAATCAGCTGTTTCTGGAAGTGCTAAATGCATATGAGCTTTTTGACAAATTTGGATCGTACAGTTTTCTATAACATAGTCGAAAACATGTCCACCTCCGCTTCTTTCATCATCAATATAATGTAAGTGGAATCCAGCTACACCAATACCTTGCGCATAATCTGGTGTCCAAAATCCAGCAAGCGTACCTTCTGTATTTTCAAATGAAAAGATTGGTTGTGATTTCGTCACTTCAACGAGCGGTGTATACGGTTTTTCTTGTCTTGGAACAGTTCTCGTCCTTACTTCACGGAACGTACCGTCCATTCGAATACCGTAAAATAAGTTTTTACTTGGCATTAATTCATGTAATAATGCTTCAACTTCTTCACGATTCATCGGATGCTCTACCGTATAACTCATTTCTTTTTCAAAAAACGTTACAGTCGCAAATGGCGTTGTTTCTTCTGGCTCTACTTTTTCCGCTGAACCGTCTGAACGTAAATGATAAAATTCATTATCAAATGCAATCATTTCACCATCTAATTGATCAAATGTGCCGATGCCGAAATCACCATGTTTTTTCAAATCTTCAAAGCTAATCACACCATCATATATACCATCTAATAGCGCAAGCATTGTAGATGTTTGATATACTTCATTACTCATTTTCGTTTTTTTTGCATCAATATCAATTAATTGCGCAACAGTCATCTCAAATCTGCCTCCATTAGTTTAATTGGTTTGGTAATAATTTTTCGCTTAATTTAATGTTGTCACGATAGTCAATTGGAATATCAATAATGACAGGACCATCTGCTGCTAATGCTTCTTTTAATACCCCTTCTAATTCATCAGGCGTGTTAACACGAAGACCTAACGCTCCGAAACTTTCCGCATATTTCACAAGATCAACATCACCAAACTCTGTAGCTGATGTTCTACCGTATTTCATCATTTGTTGGAATGCAACCATATCATATGTGCCGTCTCTCCAAACAAGATGGACGATTGGAGAATTTAAACGTACCGCCGTTTCTAACTCCATCGCTGAGAATAAGAAACCACCGTCACCTGATACGGAAACTACTTTTTTACCTGGTTCTACTAAAGTAGCTGCGATTGCCCAAGGAAGTGCAACACCTAACGTTTGCATACCGTTACTAAATAATAATCTACGTGGTTCATAAGAACGGAAACATCTCGCCATCCAAATAGAATGGGAACCGATGTCACATGTAACAGTTGTATCGTCACTAATTAAAGAACGAAGTGTACGAATCACTTGAAGTGGATGCGTAACACCCTCCGAAGCACGGTTCGGAACTTCTGCTTGTTCTGATAATTTCGCGCGTAATCGTTCTAATACCGCTTCTGATTTCGTACTTAATACAAGTTTCGGTAATTTCTCCGCGATGCTATTTACCGTTAAGGCAATATCACCAATTAATTCACGCTCTGGTTGGTAATCATGGTCGATATCTGCTTGATGGTCGTCAAGATGAATAATCGTTCTGTCGCCAAGTTTATTCCAGAATTTTGGATCATACTCGATTGGATCATAACCGATAGAAATAACAAGGTCTGCTTCTTCTAGTAAAATATCACCTGGTTGGTTACGGAATAATCCAACGCGGCCGAAGAAATGATCTTCTAACTCACGTGAAATCGCACCAGCTGCTTGATATGTTTCAACGACAGGAAGTTCTGTATCCGCAATTAATTTACGAACAGCTTTCGTCACTTCATTTGTGCTCGCTCTCATACCGAGTAAAATAACTGGTAATTTCGCTGATTTTATTTTTTCTACTACATATGTAATATCATTTGTGGGAGCGATTCCAAGCTGTGGCTTAGAAAGCGCACCGATAGACTCTACAGTTGTTTCCGCAGTCATAACGTCTTGCGGAAGACTTACTAAAGTAGCTCCCGGATTTGTGGAAGTCGCACTTCGAAATGCATTACTAAGTGCTTCTGGCACATTATCAGGATGCTCTACTTCTACGCTATATTTTGTGATTGGTTCGAATAGTGCAGCATTATCCATAGATTGATGCGTACGTTTTAATCGATCCGTACGCGGTACTGCACCAGCTAAAGCAACAACGGGATCACTCTCCGCATTCGCAGTAACAAGACCTGTCGCTAAATTTGATGTCCCTGGTCCTGAAGTTACAAGACATACGCCCGGTTTCCCTGTTAATCTACCAATAGCAGCTGCCATAAATGCTGCATTTTGTTCATGACGACAAACGATTAACTCTGGTCCTCTTTCTTGCAATACATCAAATACAGAGTCAATCTTTGCTCCTGGAATACCGAAAACATGTGTAACACCTTGTTTAATTAAACAATCAACAACAAGATCTGCTCCTTTTGTTTTTGTCTTCACGTCGTTTGCTTTTACACCTGTACTCAAAACTAATCATCCGATACGATAAACTTAACTAAATCTATACAATTCAATCAAATTTACACGAGTTAGTGCTTCATCGTGTTCTCGCAACCCCGAAGGGACGAGGGGTATAACACTCCACACGAGGCAGTATCGTTACCTCCTATTATCAAGCATTTATTTTACCCATCTTGATAAATTTATCGACGCATTTACATCCCTATCGTGATGGCTATTGCATGAAGCACAACGCCACTCACGAATCTTTAAACTCCACTGTCCTTCTGGTTGAACTGAATGGTCGTATTTAACGCCGCAACATGAACAAATCTTGCTTGAAGCGAACCATTTATCAGCTTTTACATACTCAATGCCGTACTTCTCACACTTGTATGATAAACATTGAAAGAAGAAGTTTAATTTTTGAAATGAAAATGCTTTCGATAGTTTTTTGTTTTTTAACAGGTTTGAGATAGGTAAGTCTTCCACAACAATCCTCATTGGTTTGGTTTTCACCAATTTAGCTGTTGCTTGATGGATATGGTTATTTCGGATATTCGTAATTTTCCTAGATAATCGCAGGTGCTCCGCTTTCGCTTTTTCATATCCGGTAGATTGAATTTTTACACCTTTTTTAAATCTCCTAGACATATCTCTTTGTGCTGACTTTTTCCTTTTCAAAAGTTTTTTAACCTTGGCATCTTTGTTTATATTTCGTTCTTTCATACCATTAGAAGCTACAAAAAGCTCTTTTAAACCAACATCCACACCAATCGACTCATCGGTTAGTTCTTGTGATTCAAAGTCTTCTTGGAACCCTACACTAATCCACCAGTGACGACCGTCAAAGGTAACTCTTGGGTTGGATGGTTTTTTATTTCTTGGTAGTTGTTGGCTTGTTTTCACTTCTCCAATAGACTGAATATGAACTACTTTCTTTCCTATAACCAGTCTTTCATAATTGGCATAAAATCCTTGAATTAAATCTTTTTTGGATTTATAAGAAGTGTGAGAACCATTTTTGTACTTTTTGAACGAATTTTTTCTCGCCGTATCAAAATCTTTTGAAGCCTGTTTAGGAACTTGTGCATTAATGTCTTTTAACCACTCATATCTCTTTCGCTTCTTAATCTTTGTAAATCGTTTCTGTAAAGCTAACTGTGAAACAGATTTTCCAAATAGCTTATAGTATCTATCACTCATTCTTTTACAATAGTTATAAGCGAATCTTGCAGCTCCAGCATGGTTTCTAAGCACTTTTTCTTGTTCAGGCGTTGGAATCAGTCTGACTTTCTTCGCTAATATCATCAGAATGTAACTCCTTTAATGAAAGATTTGTTCTTCTGAATCGTAGCGTGTTCCACTAGCATTCTCCTGAGACCAATCGGATGCAAACCTGTTAATTCTGATACTTGACTAACTCGTAAAAATTTCATTATTATTCTTACCTCATTGAATCTACCATAGCACATACGTTCGATAGATTCAATGAGGTTTGATAGATTTAATTAAATGTATCTCGTTCAACTAAGGGCGCAATTCCTTAGCCAGTTCTCTTATGAACTTCTCATGTTTTCACATGAGCGCAGACTATATGTTTATCTCTTTAGAGATAGAGGATTTTTCCACCACCATAGGCTTGTGATGTACTCTCGTCAGTTATACGAGATAGTCGTTGAACGTTCATCCTATCCATTTTGACTTAGATGATTCGAGGCGGAAGACCCATTGTTCTAATGTTTAGGATTTAACCTTGCATCATCTGATTGATTTTTTCTGCTTTCGCGACATTCACGCTCGCTATTTCTAGCCACGTTGTAGTTCAATCAGCTTTAGGGATTGCCCGCAGTTAACCCTCACTACTAGCCAATTACTTGACTAGCAGGGCTTACTGATATATTTAATTAACTTTCGTTATAATTAGTTAAATAAATCGTAACAGTTAGTTACCCTTTATTTCATAATGTGTGTAATAAAGATTTTAATTTCACCTAGTTAATTAATGTGGTGAAGTATCATTTATCATTATATTACAAATTCATTATTTTTCCAACAATATGAATTCGACATTATTTTGACAAGATTTAAAGAATACGCTTACAACCTTTTGTTTATCTTAAAATAACATTTTTATATCTCTTCTAAAAATGCACAAAAATACTTCCACCTATTCACATTATTAACAAATTTATAGTACCTTGCAAAGAACAATAGTAAGTGATATATTTGTAAATAATGTAATACCCATTATTTGGAATGTCATTCACAATTAGTATATCTCCTTTCAAAAAGTAGATATAAATTGAGTGTGCTGTTTAGAAAAAAGATAGGATTTTCAGCCATAATTCATCATTTTATAAAGGAAAGTGATTGTTATGAACAAAAATGAATTTTTAGAGCAACTTAGTTCTTCCCTACGGAATATGCCTAATTTAGAAAAGGAGGATATTATCTCGGAGTACGAAACTCATTTTATTAGTGGTAAACAAGATGGAATATCTGAAGAGGAAATTTCTAAAAAGCTAGGAAACCCTAAAACCATTGCTAAAGAACTTACTGTTTCCTATGCAATAAGCAATGCTGACAGTAAACGAAGCTTCAAAAATATGATAATTGCACTTTTTTCTGTTATGAGCTTAAGTGTTTTAAACTTTGCCTTTATCTTTATCGCCTTTTTCGTACTACTCTTTTTATTACCGATTCTTCTAGCACTTATCATTGCTACACCATTATTAATTATTTCACCTATCTTATTAATAGGATTAGGATTCTTTAAAGGGTTTCATCAAATCAGTTATTCCGATGTTTATAATGTATTTATAGCTTTTTGCATCGGCTTACTAATATCCGTCATATCTTATCAAATGATAAAACATATATACTCACTTTTAGTTAAGTATTTAAAATGGAATTTAGCTATTTTACAAAGATACTAATCAATGTAAAAGGAGATTACTATGAAAAAGTATATTTTATACCTACTCACGTTACTTACAATTTTATTTCTATCAGCTTGTTCAAACAGTGCACAACCTAAGGAAGAAAACGATGTACAATCTATTAAAGATGTTGCTATTAAAGTTCCAGAAAATATATTTAGTTCCTCAAAGAAAAACGAAACTATTAATGAAGACGAAATGAAGCAAAATATAAAAACTTATTTAGATTATAGCGGAGAGTTATACGAAAACATCGTTCCACTTTCGTCAGCCATGTCTGACGAGAAGGTTACTGAGTCCGACCGGGATAAATTACAAAAACTAATAGATTTAGCTCAACAAAACGATGCGAACTTCCATCATTTTATTAGTAACAATACGATTCCTGCTGATTACAAACAGCCTTCGAAGGAAATTCATAATTATATTTCAGCATCTACAGCACTTTCAGTAGAATTAGATCAGGAAATAGAAAAATTCGCTCAAGATGGTAACTTATTCAAAACTGATTTCTCTTTTACAAAGCGCTTTGAGAAAGTTAATGGTAGGAAGCAAAAAGAAATTGAAGAGTTTTTGAAGGAAAAGAACATTAAAACTGAGTATTTCAGTAAGTGATAATACATGTTAGATTATACATCCCTCTTTAAAACAGCCCAACATATGGGAATTTTAAAGACGCTTTATTATGTGTAAGGATGCACTTCATCCGTTTCCCATAAAAAAAGGCCTCCTTAAAGGAGGCCCAAGTAAAAACAACAAACGCAAAATAACAACAAATAATGGACGATAAAATCACTATATTGACAAAGTATAGGATTTTTATCAATTGGAGTAACTCAACCCTAAATTACTCTTTTAACAATGCAATACTAATAACTTATTACAGCAATTTTTTACCGTGTCTTAAAATAATTGACTGTCTTTCAAATAATTCTATTTATATTGATTGTTATTAATTAGTATATACTTGAATACGACTATACATCCTAATAAAAGGCAATATATTAAGCTGTTAGTCCTCGCGAGTTTATTTTGCCTTTAATGTAACTATACTATATTCTTCCATTTATATCACCGAACATTCCTCTCGTATTCACGCATTTTTCTTGCGTGAATACCGCAACTTAATAAAGAGCTACATTAAAAATTTATAGTTGGAATAAACCATAGTTCTTTCGCCTTTTGTACTGCTTCCATTCTTGATGAAACTTGTAACTTATGAAATATGTCGGTCAATTTATATTCTACCGATCTTTGACTTAAGTTTAATATTTCGGCAAGCTCTCTATTTGTTTTTCCTTTACCAACTTCAACTAGAATCATCTTCTCTTCATCATTTAAAGAAATTATATTTTTCATTTCGCCTTCTACATTTATATTAGATGCATTTTCTACTATCCTTAACTGTCTTACAAGTTGATGAGAAAGAACTACTTCTTTTTTCACTGCATGGCGGATTGCGTTTACCACTTCTTTCTCAGAAGAAGTTTTACTTAATACACCAAGTACTCCGTTATCTATTAATAAATTATAATGTGCAAGCACATCAAATCCTGTAAAAATAAGAATAGCTGCTTCTGGTTGCACACTAAGTATATATTTAGAAAGCTCTAAACCATTTATTTTTGGCATTTGTAAATCTATTAAATATACATCATACTGTTTATTATGCATAACTTCTCTTATTTCTTCACTATCATGGAAAACATCAGCCTCTATATCATCATATCTTTCAATTAATGCTTTAGTCCCTAGGCCAACTGCAACGTGATCATCTACAACAAGAACAGAAATCATTTTTTCATCCCTTCCACATCTAAAGATTGAATCAATTAATCAATTTTCATACTAACTTTAATCTTTAATCCATTATTCACCTTTGAATCTATTGACATTTCTCCACCTAAACTATGAATTCTAGCTACAATCCCGGATAAACCTAAACTACTATAAGAATGATTTAACTCGTCTAAATCTATCCCCATTCCTATCCCATCATCATCATAAGTTAAATTCAAATATCCATTTTGCTCATATAATCGAATTGTAACTTTAGAAGCTTTTGAATGCTTTAGTGCATTATTTAATAACTCCTGAATAATTCTATAAATTGCTTGTTCATATTCTACATTAGGTAGAATAATATTATCTTGAATTTCATAATAGAAGAAAAATGTAGCTTTAAGATTTACTTGTTTAAATAAATCTAATAATGCTTTTTTCAAACCTAATTCATATAGAAATGGAGGACGTAAGTTATTACATGTTTCACGAATGACATAAATATGATCTAAGACATCTTCATATACTTCGTTAATTATTTTTTTCATATCGACATCTGGAATATCTTTATGATATTCCTCTAATTTCCTAGACAAGCGTATTTGGTCTTGTAATACACCATCATGAATATCACTCGCCAAATTTGTCCGCTCTTTTTCAGACAAATTAAATAGTAACTTTGAAAGCCAAATTGGAGGCTGTTTCGGTTCATTTATCGTTTGCAACTGATTCACTAATTCTTCCACTTGATATGAGCATTCTAATAATAAATCAGCATAACTACACAATGTCTCTAACCATCCAATTTCTTGAATGTTCAAACCTCTCCTATTATTAGATTTACATAACAATATAATCATTGTTTTTGCTGAAATGGACAAAACAAACACAAAATGATCTTCTAATTGTATAATGGAACCAACAGTATATGTCTCTAACTGATATCCATTCAATTGCTTTAGCACATCTTCAGAAACATTTCCATCCCCAATAATTTGGAGCGAATTATCCCCTTTACTCACTTCAATACAGCATATTTCTTCTATTCTTAATACATCATTGATTTCTCTCTTTATGCTAACAATTAAGTTTGAAAACTTATATTCATTTTTTGCCTGATGTAAAAATCTATGTAAACTAAACTGATAATTTTTCTGAGAATGATATAATTTTTTCCTTAATTTAAAATCCAAATAATCCTTTATAAAGCAAGAAAGCATTAACGAAACAAACAAGATACCAGCAAATCGAATAACATCTAATATGTTATCGCTAGTATTGTGGAAAATTAAAATCCCTAGTATAACGATGAAACCCGTTAGACATATCGACAGTAAAGCATAATATTGAACTCTATGAATAACAAAATTATAATCAAATATTTTCCCTTCAATAATCATATAAAAAATACAAATTGGAACCAATAAAAAAAAGATCGCTGTCGTCTCGACACTTATTATTTCTTTGTAATTTATCAAATTAGGAATTAAAAATAAGAATATAAATGGCATGGCTGATATGATTGTGCTCATAATAATAACTCTTATAAACTTAAAATAATAACTTTTTCTACTTTTAAAATAAAATCTAAACAATACATATACTGTTAATAAAAACAAAACAGAACTTAACAATATAATATAACTCGTCGATAAATCATTATATTTTAAATAAACAAAAATGGTTAAACAAACTAAAATAAACGCTATTATATTTATGTAGATTAATTTTGTTTTTGTTATAAACCTTATCTTCAAGTTTTTCGTAAACATGTCCATAAATTTTATAAAAAAGACAACTGAGTACGTTAAAGAAATAGCAACTACAATATACGCTATTGAATCTTTTCGTAACCCCGCCATAATACTAATGTAACTCATTCCTAAACAATGCAGAAAATAGATTAAATCTTTCGTTCCTGCATTCAAGTATGGAGCACGTATTAAAATATATGTAGCCACAAAAAAACACGTTAGATAAAACACAGTTGGTAAAAAAAGATGATAAACCAATTGCTTATCGTACGGATTATACTCTACTTTATATTCTTCTATTGTTCCCCCTTTCTTCATTGTAATTTTCTTTACCCTTTCAGTAGCACCATATAATGAAATATTAGAGTTATCATCAGGGAGAATCCCATCTATTTTTTCAATAATATCCCCGACTGCTAGATCTTGTTCTGCTGCCCAGCTATTTTTCACAATATTATTAATCACCAAATGATTTTCTTGATGCTCTATCTCAATCCCTATCCTAGGATATAACATAATTTCGATTGCAAAATAACTAAATAAACTAAGCGATAGTAACGTTACAATCAATTGATATTCATACTTAAATACTCGAATCACTTTTGTACAAAACTCCTTTTTAACTACAGCAATAACTCCATTTTCTACATTTTGTCATCATAAATTAAAGCATACACATTTCATTTAACGGTTATAAGCACAAAAAATATAGTTATCCTCTAATATAGAATAACTTTCACATTATCATTCACATTTGTTAGATAGAATTTATCATTCATTCAATAAATCTCTACTTTGTTAGTTGTAATACTAATATTATTTATCCTAATTTCAGACTCATTTATAAGTAAAATTCCTAATAGCTGAGAATTTTGATAAAAAATCACTTTCCATCATCACATGTACCAACTTTTTTAATGATATTTCATATTTAAAGTGATATAACTCGATACAACGCCTCACAGTTCACCTTCCTCCTTGTCCTAATATGTAATTTTAAAGAAAAACCTTAGTTAATACTAATGAAAGTTTATTCATATTTCATCAAAAATTGATTACGCTTTACCGAACATGAATTATTCGGATATATAATATAAAACGTACAGTTCCCCTTATTCCAAATATAAGCCTTTTTCTACAACAAAAAAGACGCTCCTAAACTAGGAGCGTCTTCCACTATTAAGCTTGTTGTTGCGCGCTATATAATTCTTCAAGTGGCTTCATGATAATTTTGTTAACGTCACCGATTACAACGTTTAGGCGTTGCTCAGTTTCCATTAATTTTGTAATTTTAGCATCTTGTTGAATGCGAGCTACAACTTCTTGTGCTTGTTGGTTGTCTTCTTCAGTGATTTCTTGGCCTTGCATCATTTTTTGTTGTAGGCTAAGTTGCATTGTACGGAACTCATCGAATAAGTTCTTTGAAGCTGTGTCAGCTTGAACTGCTGCGTAGCTCTCTTTTAAAGTTTTGAAGTCTTCGTTTTCAGCGATTGCTTTTTGTAATTCATATGCAACATCATGAATGTTCTTTGTCATTTTATTTTTCCTCCTTTAGAAGGCTAGCGCTTTTCATACGCACTGCCTTTTCAGTGCATTTACATACGCACCTCTTCTTACCATATCAAACTATGCAAGAGATGTGAAGAAATTTCACTTTTATTTCTATGTACTCACCTTATTATCTAAGAAACAATAGTAACAATCCTTGCATGAGACCGATTATTCCACCTAATAATGCTCCTAAATACGTAATCATTTTCAATTCGTTTTTCGTAATAGACAGAACTAAGTCTTCTAATCTTTCTGTTGAGAATGTAGACACTTCTTGCTGAACAATTTCCGCAAGGTGTAGATTATTTAATATACTCTCTACGTTTTCTGTTCCCCACTTCAAGCCTTTCTTTACTGCACTCGGAACCACTTTTTCAATAATTATTTCTCGAACCGGCTCACATACTTGCTGAACAGATTGATTTAAAAACTTACTCACTGTTTCCTCTACTTTAACTGCTGACAGCACGGAGCTTACAATCATTTCTTTCTCTACAAATGCTGCTAATTCTTTTACATCTCTTCCTTTTAACTTTTCCCACTCTTTTTGCAGTACGTCAGTTAAAAGCTGCTTTGTACCATCTTGCCCTAAAAACTTAATAACTTCTGGCTGCACACGATCCACTACACTTACATTTCCTAAAAACATTCCGACTAAGTTAAGTAGCGTTCCGCGAGAAGCAAAGAAATCATCAATCATTTTTGAAAGACGTGCTTTCCCTTCTTCACTTTCAAAAAAGCTAATTCCTCGCTCTAAAATAAACGCCGAGACATTCGGAATCGCATTCTCTACTTTTTCATTTACAGAATGAGGTAAAGCCTGTTCCCATGTATATGTATAATACTCTGCTAAAAATGCATGAATTTTTTCTTTAATAACATGTTCGATTTTTCGAGTCGCTTCTTCTTCTACATGCGCTACATTCCATTTTTCTAACATATGTCGCAGTGATTGTTCATTCGTAATTACTTTATCCACTTCCACTTGCGCCCAGTGAATTAAACCTTTTTGAAACTCTTCATTTGTTAGCTTTTTTCCAATTCCTTCTGGTGTTAACAAATGTTCTACAACCATATTTCCTAATTGAACAGCAAGTTCATCACGACGCTTCGGAATTAACCCTGGTGTAAATGGAACTTGAAACTTTCCGATATAAATAGGACGATGAGGACGAAATAACATTTTTATCGCTAAATGATTCGTATATCCCCCAATAATTGCTCCGAGTCCTGTCGTCGTTAACATATTTAACCATATATTCATTACAATCAACCTTTCACTTCTCCAAAACTATAGCATATCATCATACGGACAAAAGTATAATGGTATAAAAACGTATTTGCAATATATAGCTTCGCCTATTATGCAAATAGTAGTAAAGGAGTGATTTCGTTGGTTCTCGGTCTTTTAGCTTCTAAACTTCATTACGAACAAACGTATTACACCGAAATCGCTAAACGCGCTCGGCTTTATCATAATGTCGTTGCCCAGTTTACGCCATTTTGTATTGATTCTAAAACAGACCTTATTTCTGGTCTTATTTACGATACAGATACAGGAAAATGGAAAGAGCAAACATTCCCTATTCCTTCTTATATATATGATCGTTATTCTTTTCACGAGGAAACAGACTTTGAAAAAGCAAAATCAATTATTCACTCTTTGCACAATCGTCCTTCCACTACCTTTTTAAATAACACACTTATTAATTTAAGTGAACTACATGATTTATTTCTCACTAATAAAAAACTGTCTCCTTATATACCAAAATTTGAAATTGCAACGATACAAAACATTTTCAAACTGTTGTTAAAAACTAAAGATATTATTATACGCCCCACTAATATACATTCTAAGGATAACTTATATCGAATTGCTTACAAAAATAAAACGTTTCATATCGATACAGTAAATGAAAAATACCATACTTCTATTACAAACAAACGGACAGACGAATTTATATCTTGGTGTAAATCTAACATACGTTCATCCCGTTACATAGCACACACTATGCTACAACCACCAAATCAATTAACATATCCACTCCACATTCGAACCATTTTGCAAAAAAACAAAGAACAAACTTGGACTGTTATCGGTCAATTTATACAAAAAAGCTCCTTTCCTAATCAACTTTTACCCTCAGCAACGGCCGATGATTCATTACATTCATTTTCAAAAATTAAATACGTACTATCTAGTACGGGTGTGCAACTATTGCAAGATGCTTTACACGACATTGTAAATGAAGTATTCCAAACACTAGATCAGTCTTATTCTTCGTTATTTGAACTAGAACTTTCCACAATTATGGATCAAAAAGGCGCAATTTGGCTTATGTATGTCAACACGATTCCCCCTTACGAACAATACATTCGTCATAGTGATTCATTAGCTGAAAAGATATTTCACGGACCACTTAAATTCAGTCGCTTTACACCATAATGAAAGGAGGTAAACCTATTTTGAAAGAACATATATATACATTAAACATTTCAGATGAACATCCAAATAGTATTACTTTACCTTACGTTTTTTCTATTACGCCACCTATTACATCCCTCTCCTTCGGTATACGTCACATTGCAAGTGAAGAGGTGAAAATTCATTATTCCTTTACTCGCGAAATTATTATCGGAAAACATATTGCCGAAAAACTTTTACTACCTCAATCCACTACTATTCATGCATTCACACAAAACCAAACAATTATTTTCGGACCATTAATCGGCATTTTTACAACTGGCTTTAACGATGATTCTTCTAACCCTTTAGGAAATCGTTCAATTGCTCTCAGTGAGTTGTTAACACCACCATTCTCATTACGACCGTTCGTATTCGTCTTTGGCGTTCAACATATAAACTGGGAAGAAGAAACGATTGAAGGATATTTCTTTCAAGAGAAACAATGGATAAAGAAAAAAGTCCCTTTACCAAATGTCATTTACGATCGATTACCGAATCGACAAGCAGAAAATTACAAACCGATCGTCAGAGCAAAAAGAAAGTTAGAACATGACTACTCTATCCCATGGTTTAACCCAGGTTTTTTTAATAAATGGGAAGTTCATCAACTTCTTATGAAAGACGAATCAATTAGACCCTTATTACCAAACACAGAAGCATTTCAGCATTTTGAACAAGTAGAACGGTTTCTTGGCACGTATAAATCTGTGTACATGAAACCAATACACGGGAGCTTTGGTAGAAATATTCATCAAATATTTTATTCTCAAACAGAGAATTGCTACTACTGTCGTTATCGCGAAAATGAAAAAAATAAACTGAGAAAGTATCAATCATTAGAAACTCTTCTAAACCACGTATTAAAAGGACATGATTTAAAAAAGTTTATCATACAGCAAGGTATTTCATTACTTCGCTTCGATGGGCAACCTGTTGATTTCCGCATTCATACAAATAAAAACCATTTCGGTAATTGGATAGTTAGTGCAATCGTCGCCAAAATCGCCGGCAAAGGCAGTTTAACAACGCACGTAAATAGCGGCGGTGATACAAAATTGCTACAAGAGCTTTTTCCAGATTCAACGAAACAAGTTCAAATTGAAAATAAATTAAAACATACTGCCTTACAAATAAGTTACGCGCTCGATGAACAAGTAACCGGAAATATTGGAGAAATCGGTTTTGATATCGGTTTAGACACAAAGGAAAATCCGTGGCTCTTTGAAGCTAACTCTAAACCTGGGCGAACTGTATTCCAAGATGAAAAATTAAAAGAACAAAGTGAAATGACGCGCCAATTATTTTACGAATATGCCGTCTACTTAACTGAACACTCTTTACGTGATACAAAAGAAAAAATGTCTCAAATAAAATCAGGGACTTCATCAAACACCGAACATATCCCTTCTCCTATGATTCACTCACAAATACAAAAACAAAAACTTCCACCTAGATAATAAGGTGGAAGTTTTCTATTTACACAAGTTTCACTACAACCTCAGTTTCCACGTTACATACTCCGCAATAAAAAATATGATTGCAATATTCATTTGAATTATTATGCGTTAAACCATCTACTTCACTTAATAATTCTTGATCCATATAGGCACTATAATCGTCTATGTAATCTACAGACTTCCCATAATCTTGGAGTATACTTTGGCAATTTTGACAAGAATATGTTTGTGATTCTAATGCGTTGCAAAGCGGGCAAATCCCCATCATGATTCCTCCATACGTTATCGTTTAAAGCCTCTCTTTTTTAGATTGAAGAGAGCACCTACCCATGCATAGGAGCGGTCACTCCATCCCTACTTAAAAATAGAACTATGAAGTCGCTACCGATTTCATTTCAATAAATCATAAATAAGAAGCTAATAATTAGCCTACAAGTAGCAGGCTACAATGAGAAAATTATATTTAATATCCTCCTTAGTTTGGCCTGTTTTCTTAAAAATACAACGATTACTCTTATTTCATAATTTACGAAATCAATACGTTTTTTTGACAAAATTTACAAATTATTATTTTGTATATCTTTCTAGGTAACATCCATACTATGAGTACAAACTTAATTACCGATGGATTAGCGCCAACCGGGGCGATAATCTGGTTCAACTCCAGCTAGTCCAACCAAAAAAAATTTTTATAACTCTAAGGAGGATATATTCCTATGGCAAACCAAAATTCTTCAAATCAATTAGTAGTACCAGGTGCAACAGCTGCAATCGATCAAATGAAGTACGAAATCGCTCAAGAATTTGGTGTACAATTAGGAGCAGATTCTACGGCTCGCGCTAACGGTTCAGTTGGTGGAGAAATTACAAAACGTCTAGTTGCAATGGCTGAGCAAAGCCTTGGCGGATTCCACAAATAAATATATATGGCAAAAAGGTCTCAAGGCATATGCCTTGAGACCTTCCTTAATTTATTGCAACATTTGTAAAAACTTCTTCGTACGTTCTTCTTTTGGATTTGTAAATACTTCTTCTGGTGTACCTTGTTCGACAACGACACCACCATCCATGAAAATAACACGGTTGGCAATTTGATGTGCAAAACGCATTTCGTGCGTTACAATAACCATCGTCATGCCTTCTTTAGCAAGTTCTTTCATTACTTTCAAAACTTCTTGAACGAGTTCAGGATCAAGCGCTGAAGTCGGCTCATCAAATAGTAACACTTCTGGCTCCATCGCAAGCGCACGCGCAATTCCAACGCGCTGTTGTTGTCCACCTGATAATTGGAATGGATATAAATCCACTTTATCTGCTAAACCAACTTTTTCAAGGAAATAGTTTGCTTTTTTCTTTGCTTCTTCTTTCCCTACTTTTTTCACTGTAATGAGCCCTTCCATTACATTCTGAAGTGCTGTTAAATGAGGGAATAAGTTATGGTGCTGGAAGACCATACCTGTTTGTGTACGAAGATTTACAATATCTTTCTTCGATACTTTTTGAGCGAAATTAAGCTCTTTATTACCGATGCTAATATTACCAGCATCCGGTGTTTCTAGTACGTTGAGACAACGCAAGAATGTCGTTTTACCAGATCCAGACGGCCCAATAATAACAACAACCTCGCCCTTCTCAACTGATAAATCTATATGCTTTAGTACGGTATTATCTCCGAAACTTTTTTGTAAGTGCTGAATTGAAATCATAAAAACAAAAACTCCTTTTGTAAAAGGATTATTTTAACGTATAGCGTTCTGAACGCTTTTCTAACATCTGTTGTACGATTGATAATAAGAAACAAATAACCCAATAAATAAGACCTGCTTCGAAATAAACAATTAAAAACTCATAGTTCATTGCCGCAATTTCCTGCGCTTTTCGGAACATTTCTGTTACTAAAATTAACGATGCTAATGAAGTATCCTTCACTAAGCTAATAAATGTATTCGAAAGCGGCGGGATTGATACGCGCGTTGCTTGTGGTAAAATAACACGTTTTAACGCTTGCGGGTATGTCATCCCAATTGTGTAAGCTGCTTCCCACTGCCCTTTCGGAATGGAAAGGATAGAAGCACGAATAATTTCCGATGCATATGCACCGACATTTAATGAAAATCCAACAACTGCTGCTGTATATGGCTCAACTTCAATATTAAGAGTTGGAAGTCCATAGAAAATAATAAATAATTGTACAAGAAGTGGCGTTCCGCGAATGATAGATACATAGATACGAGCAATCCATTGTAAAATACGACTACCAGAAATACGTGCGAGCGCTGTTAACGTTGCCAGTATAATCCCGATAATAAATGTAATAAGCGTTAATGGAATTGTTGTAAAAACAGCTTCCTTCAGCATAGGCATGAAGGAAGTCTGCATAATATCTATCCAAGTAGACAATCGATCTGAAACCAATGCACTACTTAGATACATTTTCACCGAACCATTTTTTCGTTATTTTGTCATACGTACCGTCTTTTTTCATATCTTCTAACGCTTTATCTACTTCTTGTACAAGCTTATCGCTACCTTTACGGAATAAGAATCCACTTTCTGAAGCTTCTTTTTCAGTATCTACAATTTTAATTTTCGCATCTTTTTTCGTTTCTAAATAATTTAATACTGATAACTTATCATTAATTGTAAAATCAACGCGTCCTGAAGCTAATAATTCTGCTGCTTGGCTAAATCCTTCTACACCAATAATTTCCGCACCATTTTTCTTAGCGATATCTGCATAGTTACTCGTTAAAGATTGTGCTCCTTTTAATCCTTTTACATCAGCAAATGTAGCAGGCTTATCTTTATCTTTTGCAATAACTAATGCCGCTGAAGATGAAACGTATGGCTTAGAGAAATCGTATTTCTTTTGACGATCTTCACGAATACCAACTTCGTTTGCAACCATATCGAAACGTTTTGCATCAAGACCAGCAAGTAAGCTATCCCATTGTGTTTCTTTAAATACAGGCTTTACACCTAAACGTTTTGCAACTTCTTCCGATAATTCAACGTCAAATCCAGTTAATTTATTGCTTGAATCGTGGAACGTAAATGGTGGATATGTACCTTCTGTACCAATTACAAGTTCACCGCTTTGTTTAATCTTTTGTAACGCATCTTGACTAGCTGTATCTTTTTTCTCTTCTTTACCGCAGCCGGCTACAATCCCGATCGCTAATGTAGTTACTGCAAGCACTGAAAATAATTTCTTCATGATTGTAATCCTCCAAGTATTCTGATAGGAATTTAAAAACTATATTGATTGTATGCAATCTTGAACAATTTTTCAATGAAAATGTTCTTATTTAGTTTATCCTTTTTCTTCATAATCAAACAAAAGGGAAAAATAACGCCACATACAAAAAATAAGTAACATTTTTTAATATAGCATTAATTGTAGGAAAGGTAAAATAATACTTCTTATTATGTACCTTTATCGCCGACATTTTGCCAACAAAAAAGAACTTGCAACAATCGCAAGTTCTTCCCCGCATTAAGCGCTCTGGTTTCCTTCCATTTGCGCTTTATACATATCATAATAACGCCCGCGCTTTTTCATTAGTTCATCATGGGAACCTTTTTCCAAAATTGTTCCTCTATCGAGTACAATAATTTGATCTGCGCTTTTAATTGTTGAAAGACGGTGCGCAATAATAAATGTCGTTCTTCCTTTTTTCACAACTTCTAGTGCTTGTTGAATCATCGCCTCTGTTTCTGTATCAATACTAGACGTTGCTTCATCTAGAATTAAGATAGCTGGATCAAAAGCGAGTGCTCTAGCAAACGAAATAAGCTGACGTTCACCAGTGGAAAGCGTACTTCCCTTTTCTGTAATTTCTTCATTTATATTGTTTGCAAATCTTTCAGCACCAACATCATGCAATGCTTTTATGATACGCTCTTTTGAAATTTTTTCGTTCTCTAAGCTTACATTGGAAGCGACCGTCCCGCTAAATAAAAACGGGTCTTGCAATACGATTCCCATATGCTCACGAGTTGCTTGTTTCGGCATTTCTCTTACATCGTGACCATCAATCGTAAGCCTTCCTTTTTCAAACTCATAAAATTGAAAGAGTACATTCATGATAGAACTTTTTCCTGATCCAGTATGACCGACAAGTGCCACTGTCTCGCCTTGTTTCGCTTCAAAAGAAATATTTTTTAACACCTCATCTTTTCCATTATAAGAAAATGATACATTATCAAATTTTACATTTCCTTTTAAACGAGGCATACGTTCTTCTTCTACCGCTTCCCCTTTTTCCTCTAACAATTCAAAGACACGTTCTGATGCAACGCGCGCTTGCTCTAAATTGGCAAGCTGGTTCACCATATTCGTAATTGGCGAGAATAATCGTGTTAAATAATCGACGAACGCATACAGTACCCCAAGTGAAATAATACCTGTAGCACTTAATGACGCACCGCCAAAATACCAAATCACTCCTGTGAAAGCGATATTTCTTAATACGGATACCAAATTGTGTGAAGTTGCTGCATTTAAATTTAAAATTTTATTTTGATACTTAAAATAATCGCTATTTAATTCTTCAAACTCTTTTTTCGTTTCACGCTCTTGACGGAACGCTTGAATAATCGGCATCCCTTGAATGGATTCATTCACCGTTCCATTAATATCAGATAAACGAGAGCGCATTTTATGATTATATACAGACGCATATTTTCTATAAAGAATCGCCCAAACAATTAAAATTGGGATAATTAATAAACATAATGAAGCGAGCTTCACATCTAGTAAAAATAGCGCAGCGAATATCCCAATAATATAGATGATACTAGAAACGAATGTTGCCAGCACCGTTACATATAAATCACGAATGGCCTCTGTATCATTCGTCACGCGCGAAACAATTTTCCCCGCCGGTAAATGATCAAAGTACCGAATCGGCAACGTTTGAATATGAGAAAAAACATCTTCCCTCATAATTTGAATAATTTTGTTCGCTGCCTTCTGCAAAAAGAACTGCTTTCCGTATGCAAATAATGATACGACTACTAATAAAGCGAAATAGCCACCACCAAGTAATAATAGACGGTTTATTTCTGGCTTATAAAATGCAAATACTTCTTCCTTTGTTAATGCTTTCGCTTTATACACTTGCACCGCCTTACCATTTTGAACGGTAATCATATCCCCTTTTACAGTACGTGATCCTTCCGCATTTACTTTATTCGGTACAAAATAATATTGAAAACCGACTTGCATCACGCGTACTTCTTTTCCTTTTTTCTCGCCTTGTTCAAAGCGATCACTTCGTTTATAAAAAGCCCCATTATACGAAACAGCATCTTCACTCTGTTCTGTTTCATACCAAGGTTTCTCTATCCCGACGATATGATCGTCAATCATCGTTTTAGCGACGAAAGGACCAGCAAGCTCTGCGATGACGAAAATAAATAACATTAACATCGCAGCAAAAATCGTCCCTTTCACTTTCATCGCATATTGAAATAATCTTTTTGAAACGCTCATATTTTCACCCCACTATCCGCACTTTCACTTTCGCCTTGTTGTCTTTCAAACTGCTCAGCATACCAGCCTCCGCTTTGGATAAGCTGAGCATGCGTACCTTCTTCCATTACTTCACCTTCGTCCATAACGAGAATCCAATCCGCATGTTGCACTGCAGATAAACGATGCGTCGTAATAATCGTCGTCTTTCCGCTTCTTTCCGTTCTAATATTTTCAATGATCGCTGCTTCCGTACGAGCATCTACAGCTGATAAAGAATCATCCAAAATTAAAATTTCTGGATTTTGAATAACAGCTCTTGCAATCGAGATCCTTTGTTTTTGCCCTCCGGATAAAGAAACACCTTTCTCTCCAACGAGCGTTTCTAATCCTTCTGGTAAAAACTCTAAATCCTTTTTAAACGCAGCAATTTCAATTGCTTTCTCTAGTTCTTCTTCCGTCGCTTCCCTATTTCCGAATAAAATATTTTCTCGCGCTGTTTTTGAGAACAAAATATGTTCCTGCGGTACATAGCCAATCCACCCGAGTACATTTTCATTCTTTATTTTATCTAATGTCACATCAGAAACTGCAATATCTCCATCTCCAAGCGGATATTGGCGAAGAAGCTGACGTACAAGCGTCGTTTTCCCGCTTCCTGTTTTTCCGACAACCCCTAGCGTTTCTCCTTGCTTTAATGTGAAAGAAACCTTCTTTAAATTTTCTCCAGTTGATGAAGGGTATGAGAAAGACACATCATCAAACTGAATATAATCCGGCTCTTGTACAAGCTTTGGATGTTCCGGATCCTTTACATCCGGTTCATACGCTAACGTTTCATTCACACGGTCAAGCGAAGCATTTCCTCTTTGCATAACATTAATTAGTTCACCAATTGCAAACATCGGCCAAATCATCATCCCTAAATACACGTTAAAGGAAACGAGTTCACCAAGCGTCACCTTTGACTGGAACACAAGGTATGCACCGTACACTAAACCGATTAAATAACTAAGACCGACAAGCATTTTCACAGTTGGTTGGAATAATGCATCAATTCTCGCTACCTTCATATTTTTTTCGTAGACGTCATCTCCTAAATGATGAAATCTTTCCTCGTCTGCATTCTCTTGTACGTATGCACGAATAACGCGCACACCAGCGATTGATTCAAGCACTTTATCATTCATATCACCGAACGCATCTTGCGCAACTGTAAATCTTTCATGCAATTTCTTTCCATATATATTCATCGCATACGCCATAATTGGAAGCGGTATAAGCGCTGCAAATGTAAGCTCCCAACTAATTGTAAAACCCATCATACAAACGATCGTAAGCATATATAAACTAGAATCCACGAGCGTTAATATACCAAAACCAGCTGTCATAGCGATTGCTTTTAAATCATTCGTTGCTCTCGCCATTAAATCGCCAGTACGATTTTTTTGATAAAAAGTCGGCGTCATCTTAAGTAAATGCCCCATAAATTTAGAGCGCATCGTTTTCTCCAGTACAAATGCACCGCCAAACAATTGATGTTGCCATACGAAAGTGAGGCCATATCCAACGATCGTAACCCCTATTAAAATGAGAATAGATTGCATAATTGCTTCGTTCGATAACGTTCCTGTTTTTATGTTATCTATCGTAACCCCTAACACTTTCGGGGGAATCACTTCAACTATATTCACAATTAAAAGAGCTCCAATGGCAATACTATATCTCTTCCAGTGCTCCCTAAAAAACCATTTTAGCTTTAGTAATACTGATAACAATGTAACCTCTCCCTTCTCGTTCTCGTTTACCTCTCATTTCTTTATCCACTATCCAGACCTATCACATTTACATTTCGTAACCCATACAATCTCATCACATTTTTCCACCTTCCAAAGTTTTTTATCGGAACTAAACAAGGGAAAATAAACAAAAAAAAGCATACCGCCGCTTGACGATATGCACAGGAATGCATAAAAGCGTACGTTACGATATACGCAACGTACGCTTTTTATAAGACAAAGATGCCCTATATATCCGTACGGGTTGCGTAATGATATGAATGTTTTCTGCCATTTAACAGAGCTAAGCCCATTACATTTACGATTACAATCATTACGCACACCCCTTTCATTTATTTTCCATTTATAATCTTACAACTTTATTGAGTATTCTGTCAATTATTTTTTCATACTTTAAATAAAAATATATGATACACCATTTTGAAATAAGGGAATGTTCTGTAAGAAAGGGCATACAAAATAAAAAAAGAATAAGAAATCGTTTTCACAAACATTTCATTTGAAAAATGTTATCAAACCCCCTACAATCACCTTATACTCACTCTTACAAGTTGCTATTTTAGGAGGACTAATCATGACAACTAGCAATACGTACAAATTTTATTTAAACGGAGAATGGAGAGAAAGCTCTTCAGGAGAAACAATCGAAATTCCATCTCCATACTTACACGAAGTAATTGGACAAGTACAAGCAATTACTCGCGGAGAAGTAGATGAAGCAATTGCATCTGCAAAAGAAGCTCAAAAATCATGGGCTGAAGCTTCTCTACAAGATCGCGCAAAATACTTATATAAATGGGCTGATGAGCTCGTAAATATGCAGGATGAAATTGCCGATATCATTATGAAAGAAGTCGGTAAAGGATATAAAGATGCGAAGAAAGAAGTTGTTCGTACAGCTGACTTCATTCGTTACACGATCGAAGAAGCTTTACATATGCACGGAGAAAGCATGATGGGCGATAGCTTCCCGGGCGGTACAAAATCTAAGCTTGCGATTATCCAACGCGCACCACTTGGTGTTGTATTAGCAATCGCACCATTTAACTACCCAGTAAACTTATCTGCTGCAAAACTTGCACCAGCATTAATTATGGGTAACGCTGTTATTTTCAAACCAGCAACTCAAGGTGCAATTAGTGGTATTAAAATGGTTGAAGCACTTCATAAAGCTGGCCTTCCAAAAGGACTTGTAAACGTAGCGACAGGACGCGGTTCTGTAATTGGTGACTACTTAGTAGAACACGAAGGCATCAATATGGTATCGTTCACAGGTGGTACAAACACAGGTAAACATTTAGCGAAAAAAGCTTCAATGATTCCACTTGTATTAGAACTTGGTGGTAAAGACCCTGGTATCGTTCGTGAAGATGCTGACTTACAAGATGCTGCAAACCATATCGTAAGCGGTGCATTCTCTTACTCTGGTCAACGTTGTACAGCTATTAAACGTGTACTTGTACACGAAAACGTAGCGGACGAGCTTGTTAGCTTATTAAAAGCACAAGTAGCTGAACTATCAGTTGGATCTCCAGAACAAGATAGCACAATCGTTCCATTAATTGACGACAAGTCTGCTGACTTCGTTCAAGGTTTAGTTGACGACGCTGTAGAAAAAGGTGCTACAATCGTTATCGGTAACAAACGTGAGCGTAACTTAATTTACCCAACAGTAATCGACCACGTAACAGAAGAAATGAAAGTTGCTTGGGAAGAGCCATTCGGCCCAATCCTTCCAATCATCCGTGTTTCTTCAGATGAACAAGCAATTGAAATTGCTAACAAATCAGAGTTCGGTCTGCAAGCAAGTGTCTTCACTAAAGACATTAACAAAGCATTTGCAATTGCTAACAAAATCGAAACTGGTTCTGTTCAAATTAACGGACGCACAGAGCGCGGCCCTGACCACTTCCCATTCATCGGTGTAAAAGGTTCAGGTATGGGCGCACAAGGTATTCGTAAGAGCCTTGAGTCTATGACACGTGAAAAAGTAACAGTATTAAACTTAGTTTAATCTTATAAAAAGAAGCTGATCTATTTTTAGATCAGCTTCTTTTCTATATAAATAATTCCAAAAAACGGAGTATTTCGTTCTACTTCCGATTTGGTTTTCCAAATCGAACTAAAACATGCCATAATAATTTTAATTCCTGAAGCACTTCTTCATAAGTTCCACGATCACTCCAAGATAATGGATTGCGCTTCAAATCCACTACAGCAGAGCCAGTTATATTTGCATCGATACAATGATTCCGTGCAATGCGTCTTGCTAAAGATGGCATTTTTGAACCTCTAAAATCCATTGGAACTTCGTCTACCGCAAGTACAAAACCGATGTGCCAATACAAATCAATCGCATACTTCAGGCAAATTTCTTCTAAAACTTTTCCTACATCCGTACCCTTAAATGAAGGATCTGCAACAAGCGCCTCCACGTCTTCTTTAAGAGAAATCTCTCCATGAATCTGCGCTTCAATATAATGATTAAGATTACGGGCTGGCTCTTTGCTTACTAAATCTATAAACGGCCTTTTCAGGTTAGCCAGTAAATGATTAATTAATATTGTTGGAGTCAAATTTCCTTCACCAATTGCAAATTCTCTTACAAATGTCTCTTCCAAAAGAGCAGCTAAAATCATATCAAACTCCTCATAAGTCCCCTTTTCTTTCGGATCTTGATGCGAATCTAAATATGTATATGTAGAGCGCGAAGAAACTTTTGGAGATAAGAGAAAATAACAGGATCCAAAACGCGGAGCCGGCCCATCTGGATGTAACATTAAATTTAGCGCTCCGTATTTTGGCCGTTGATCATTCGTTACGCCTTCTAATTGATATGCCCCTCCAAATATTCTCTTTTCCCAAAGGTCACGTTCACCACCAGGATAAGCAGATACGCTTCCATTAGATAGCAATGTTTCAAACTGACTTTTATATACTCCTTGCTCAAACAGTGCTTCAGCAACACTTTTCATATTCGAATCTAGTCTGTCTGGATGAAAATGTAAAGCAATCCTTGCATGAGATTTTAAATTAGCGACAGCTTCTTCAAATATTTCATCTGTAATATTAGACATTTTAAGTATATGATTAATCGTTGCTTTAGCCCTACGTTTTTCGTTCTCTGCATATTTTGAAATATATTCTAAAGCAAATAATTGAGATCTTGATAATTCCATAATCCAATCTCCCCTTTAATTGAAATGACCTTAATCCTTTCAATTAAAAGTGCATTTTTTCCTTCTTATGCAACTAACCTAATTTATTGAACAAAAAGTACTTTAATACAGTCTAATTACAGATACGAGCATTCTTTACGGGTAAATCCACACATTCTACAGAAATGTGATATCCTAGCCATCGCTCAGCAATATGTTCAAATGATAAAACAGATCCCGTTGTAAAAAAACGATGCTTCGGATTCAGATTGTCAGACAAAATTCCTTTGTGCTGTAAAATGGTACTTAACTCTATCGCTGTTTCTTCTGCAGAACTAATAATCGTTACATCTTCTCCTAACCCCCTTTTTAATCACAAACTCTTCTCTATAATCTGATTATTACTATATCCATTGACGTATAAAAATACATTTGTTACTCTTAAAGACGTTAATTTAATATTTAAATCCTCATTCGTATCTCGGTGAGGTAGAGGTTGCAATCATTAAGAGTATCATTTCAGGAGATGTAGTGGCATTGATGAAGGAATGAGAAAGGAATGGTTGCCGAAGTAAGTCGTGTCCACCATGCACGCTTGCTGGGTCTGCATTTAATAAGTGCAGAACTGTCACAAACGTTTCGTTTGTGGAGAGCTATCGAGAGGTATGTCGTGGGTTTCTTATAAGATAGAAAGCATGTAGCGGCAGATTACGTGCTTTTTTTGTTTTGTTTGGGACTTCTCTTCCTGACTCAGGAAGACATACATATCTCCTCGCTTGACTTGGTTATACTAACTTTGGAGGTATTTTCTATGCAACAAAAAAAATGGGGCTTTTGGGTACTAACAGCTTTCGTTGTCGGTAACATGGTTGGCGCTGGTATTTTCATGGTGCCAAGTACGTTGGCACAAACAGCAAGCCCACTCGGTGTCACTTTAGCTTGGTTAACAACAGGATTTGGTGTTTTAATGCTAGCTCTTGTTTTCGGTAATTTAGCAATTCGTCGTCCTGATTTAACGACAGGACCACAAAGTCATGCATATGCTTTATTCTCAACACCAAAAAAGAAAAAAATGGCTGGTTTCAGTATGGTATGGGGATATTGGGTTGCAAACTGGGCAAGTAACGTTGCCATCATTACATCATTTGCGGGATATTTATCACTCTTCTTCCCAATTATGAAAGATACGCGACTACTATTTTCAATCGGTTCTTTTAACATAGAAGTCGGAAAACTAATTACATTTACGATTTGTTCCATCTTACTTTGGGGAACTCATATTATATTAACAAATGGTGTAAGCGGAGCTGGAAAACTAAACTTCTTAGCAACAACAACGAAAGTAACTGGTTTCCTTTTATTCATCGTCGTTACGTTATTTGCATTCGAAGCTTCTAAATTTGGACAATGGTACACACCGATGATCGATAAATCAGGTGCATCACACGGTCTTCTTTCACAAGTAAATTTAGCGGCTCTTACAACGCTTTGGGCGTTTATCGGAATTGAATCAGCCGTTCTTTTATCAAACCGTGCTGTTTCTCCAAAAACGGTAAAACGTGCAACAGTTGCGGGATTACTTATTACAGTTGCGATTTACTTAGGAATTACAATTTTAACAATGGGTGTACTTCACGTTGATAAATTACAAGCTTCTGAACGTCCATTAGCAGATGCATTAAACGCTGCAATGGGTCATGGCGGTGGGAAACTGATGGCATTACTTGCTCTTACTTCCCTGTTCGGTTCTATCTTAGGCTGGATTTTATTAAGCTCAGAAGTACCTTATCAAGCAGCAAAAGAAGGTTTCTTCCCTTCCTTCTTCACGAAAACAAATAAAAAAGGAAGTCCAATTTACTCATTACGATTAACAAACATTATGTCGCAAGTATTCCTATTCTCAACATTATCAGGAACCATTGCGGAAGCTTATACATTCGTTATTACCGTATCGACACTGGCCTACCTCATTCCATATCTCGTTTCACCAATCTTCCAGTTAAAACTAGTCGCAACTGGTGAAACATATAAAAATGAAATGCGGGCAAGAATTACAGATGGCATAGTCGCAGTTATCGCACTTTGCTACGCACTATGGGTTATTAAAACCGGCGCATCCGATATAAAAACGTTCCTTCTCGGAATTGGTTTATTCGTAATCGGATTTGCTTTCTATCCATTAATGAATCGTGATCAGAAAAAAAATAACGAAAAGAAAAACGGGCAAGTTGCATAACGCAATTTGCTCGTTTTTTCTTTTGTAAAACATATATAATAGAACAAAGAGGTGAAAAACATGTCAATCGAATCGCTATGGAGCAGTCGCTTCCAACAACATATTCAAAATATCATTACATACTTTGCACGTATGATTAACGGTTTACTATATAGCTTTATCTTTATTTCATGCGTTGGTGCATATTATTATGCTCAGTTTCTAAAAGCATCTCCTTCTAAAGGAATATCTTTAATAATTATAACGATTGTACTTACATTCATTATAACGAGATGCCCTATCCGTACATTTATTCAAAAACCTGATGCTGTCTATTTACTAGCACTAGAAGAGAAATTAACATCTTATTTCAAAAAATCTCTTCTATACAATTACATCATTCAGCTTTTCCCATTGTTATTTACGTTCCTTATTCTCGTTCCACTTGCTATGCAATCATTGCAATTAACGGTTCCTTTTTTATGTACAATCTTTATCATGTTAATGATTACGAAAGCCTGGAACATGTACATACATTGGATGTGGCGTGATAGTCACGAAAAAAACATATGGCTAATCATTCGTATTACTTGTAACGCCCTAATCATTTTCATGCTGTTTTATTCCGCAAATGTTCTCATATTGGGCGGACTACTCTTACTACTTGCTTTCCTACTTCTATATACGAAAAAACAGCCTACAAAACGAATACCTTGGGATTACATAATCGAGCAAGAAGAAAAAATGAACGTTCGTTTTTATCAATTTGCTAGCATTTTCACAGATGTTCCGCAACTGAATAAACAAGTAAATAAAAGAAAATGGCTTACAAATTGGATTGAACCTTTATTACATAAAAAACGAGCAACTTTCTTCTACTTACATACACTAGCATTTTTACGTGGAAATGATTATTTCGGTATATATATTCGCTTAGGATTGATCGGTGCTTTCGCCTTATATTTCATACCAAACATATACGTAAAAGGCGCTAGCGCTTACATCGTTCTATATATGATTTCTATGCAGCTCCGTTCACTGTGGAAATATTTTTCGGGAAATATTATTGTAGCATTATATCCGATTGGTACTGAAGAAAGAATGAAGCAATTTCTTAGCTTAATTTTCATATTACTAAGCATTCAACTCATTGTATTTTCAATTGTTATACTCATTGCTACAGGTCAATTTTTACATAGCCTTATCATTATGATTATTGGGTTACTCTGGATCAAATTTATTATTGTACCAAAAACGAAGCAAAGAATTTCCGCATTTTAACGAAAAGAATTATCTTAAAAGCCAAGGAGAAAATAAATTTTCTCCTTGGCTTTTTATTTTTCTTCCTCAAACAAGAATCATTGAAACAACCGGTATTTTATGATTTTTACATACAAAGACGATAATACATGTTTACGACCTAATAAAAAGGGTATCTATTAATTAACAGAGTAAAGGAGGGGCCTATATTGTGAATAAAAAAACGGAACAATTGAAGCATCACGTTACTGACAATCAATGCAAACATGCTTTAACAACAAATCAAGGGGTAAAAATAGCTGAAGATGAATTTTCTTTAAAGATGGGCTTAAGAGGCCCAACCTTAATGGAGGATTTTCACTTTCGTGAGAAAATGACCCATTTTGATCACGAACGAATTCCCGAAAGGATTGTTCATGCACGCGGGGTTGGCGCTCATGGTTATTTTCAGCTTTATGAATCTTTAGAAACATATACGAAAGCAGATTTTCTTACTAATCCTTCAAAGAAAACACCTGTATTTGTACGGTTCTCAACCGTTCAAGGTTCTAAAGGATCCAACGACACAGTAAGAGATGTACGCGGATTCGCCACAAAATTTTATACAGATGAAGGAAACTATGATTTAGTGGGTAATAATATGCCAGTATTCTTTATCCAAGATGCTATTAAATTTCCTGATTTTGTCCATGCAGTTAAACCAGAACCACATAATGATATTCCTCAAGGAGCTAGCGCTCATGATACCTTTTGGGACTTTGTTGCGCATAATCCTGAGTCCACTCATATGGTCATGTGGCAAATGAGCGACCGAGCTATTCCGCGTAGTTTACGAATGATGGAAGGTTTTGGAGTTCACACATTTCGACTCATTAACGCAGAAGGAAAAGCCCATTTCGTAAAGTTTCACTGGAAACCTACCCTCGGGGTTCATTCATTAGTATGGGATGAAGCTCAAAAGATTGCTGGGAAAAATCCTGATTTTCATCGTCAAGATTTATACGAAGCAATTGAAAAAGGGCATTATCCTGAATGGGAGCTTGGATTACAGTTAATTCCAGAAGAAGATGAACATAAATTTGATTTTGATATTTTAGATCCAACGAAATTATGGCCAGAAGAAGAAGTTCCCGTAAAATTAGTTGGTAAAATGACACTGAACAAAAATGTTGATAACTTCTTTGCTGAAACAGAGCAGGTAGCTTTTCACCCTGGTCATGTCGTACCAGGTATTGATTTTTCAAATGACCCTCTTCTGCAAGGAAGATTATTCTCCTATACAGATACACAATTATCTCGTTTAGGGGGCCCTAATTTCCATCAAATTCCTATTAATCAGCCTGTATGTCCTTTTCATAATAATCAACGTGATGGTATGCATCAAATGCAGATTCATCGCGGTCAAACAAGCTATCATCCTAATGGATTAAATAACAATCAACCTGCAACCGTCCAAGCCGAACAAGGAGGATATGAACATTATCAAGAAAAGATTGATGGGCATAAAATTAGAGGTCGCAGTAAAAGCTTTCTTAACTTCTATTCTCAGGCTAAACTTTTCTACAATAGTATGAGCCCTATTGAAAAGCAGCACATAAAAGAAGCTTTTTGCTTTGAAGTTGGGAAGTGTAAATCAGACATGGTGAAGGCAAATGTAATTGCTCTTCTAAACCACGTCGATCGTCAATTAGCACAAGAAGTCGCTAACATTATTGGAGCTCCTTTACCTAAGGTAAATCACGAAGTAAATTCAGATGCAAAATCACCTGCACTAAGTATGTCCAATACTATTTTTAAATCTGATTCCAAAAATGTTGCAATTCTATTAAATGGTGACCCAAGCGTCTCACTTCTGTCCGAATGGATTCAAGCTTTTGTACAACACCGAATTAACTATAGCATCATAGATAATAAAATTTATCAGTTCAATGATTCCATTAAAGTAACTGATACTTATACAACAACAGACTCCTCCCTTTTTGATGCAGTATTAGTGTTTAGTAGTGAGTCTGTCATTCAACCCCCTGTTTTAGAATTTGCAGAAACTACTTTTAAACATTTTAAACCGATAGCTCATGTCCTTAGTAATCCTCATGCTTTGGACCATAGTAAGATTAAACTGGATGGAGCAGGAGTTTACAACTTAACAAATACTTCAATTGAATCATTTATAGAAGGCATTGCCCAAGGAAGATTCTGGAGCCGATAATATAATATAAGGAGCGGATTAGAATGAGTAAAAAAATTGCTATTTTAATAACGGATTATTTCGAGGACACAGAATACACAGAGCCAGCAGAAGCTTTTAAACAAAAGGGATATGAATTAACAACTATTGAAGCAGAAAAAGGTAAAACGGTACACGGTAAGCAAGGAAAAAGTGAAGTCGTGATTGATAAAAGTATTGATGATGTTTCTCCAGAGAACTTTGATGCCCTCTTCATACCGGGTGGATTTTCTCCAGATATACTTCGTGCCGATGAACGTTTTGTTCGCTTTAGTAAAGCATTTATGGATGCGGAAAAACCTGTTTTCGCTATTTGTCACGGACCTCAGCTACTCATCACTGCACAAACACTTGAAGGACGCGATGTAACTGGATATAAATCTATTGAAGTCGATTTGAAAAATGCCGGCGGGAACTTTCATGACAAAGAGGTTGTCGTATGTCAAAATCAGCTAGTAACAAGTAGACAGCCAGAGGACATCCCAGCGTTTATTGAAGAATCGTTGCGTATATTAGGATAACTACTTCGGTTAACTAACCTCCTTTTATTTACATGAAAATAATGAATCAGTGGGGTTTTATTCATCCCCCACTGATTCATTAGCCCTCATCAACTGGTCGTTTACAGGAAATCCGACCACCACAAATAGCAAGATAAATAAAAAGGGGGGAATCCAAAAGTTCAGTTTTAATAATCTTTTGGATTCCCCCCTTTTCTCGCCCCAAAATTCCTTATCACTTTTCATAGGCAGTTCTCATATAGTGAAAATGACTATATAATTCCTATCCATAAGTTAAATAATGATTTCGCACATATATAAATACAAAAGATGGGAGCCTTATTTATGAATAACAATCCACCTTCAACGCCCCAAGACAACTCCGAAAACAATAGCCGTGATATTACACTGCAAACATTAAGGGTCATCGGACTCGTCGTCCTTATTAGTGGTTATATCCTCGTTGCGCTCTCTGAAGTAGGTGAGCTGAAAACCTTATTAACAAATCCGAATGCTAACCCTGATTTGGCTGAAGTTGATCCGTTTTAAAAAGAATAACATATCACCCTTCCTAAAAAAACGTAACAACTGATTCATTCAGCTGGGCAAATTTTGCGAAGTTATGGATAGAGTCATCCCCGCATTAAATACGGGGATGACTCTAATTATTGAATAACTTCTTCTAAATGATTCTTCAAGTTCCCTAAATACTTCTCTATATCCGGATTCTTCACCACATCATAACAAGCAAAACTCTTTAACGGACTCATACCGAGAAACTTTTGCACTCGGTGTAAATGACTAAGCGCTGATTCTAAACTTTCTCCTTCAAAGAACTTCGTCTTATCTCCAAATGCTTTTTCAGGTGCATTCCAAGTTGTAGAGAACATATACTCTTTCTCTTTTAATAAACCACCTGTTCCATATTCATCTGCACCTTTAAAGAACAAACCGTATTCATATACTTCATCCATATACGTTTTAAATAAGCCTGGAACACTAAACCAGTAAATTGGTGTTTGATAAATCACAACATCAGACCATAAAAACTTCTCTTGTTCTTCTTTAATATTGTAACCATCTTGAATCGTTGTTGTTTTCACATGATGATTCTCGCCTAATACAGTAACCATATAATCTACTAACGTTTTATTTAATCGTCCTTCCTTTGTACCGTATTTTTCATGTCCATTTATAATAAATATATTTTTCATCGTTTTTCTCTCCCCTATATGATCTACTCTTCAGCTATTAAGCCGAGTTGCTGCTGTAGTGTAAGATTATCTTCTAAATGCCAATCTTCTGTTATCTTTCCGTCTTTCACATGTAAAATATCAATTGCAAAAAAATTAATTTTCTTACCATTATGCGTTCCTGTAAAAGAAAGACGGGCCGTTACTTTATCACCAACAACTAATAAGTCTTCAATCTCGCAATGTATATCAGGCACAACTTTACGAAAATTTTGCGCTGCAAACTTTAATCCTTCAATGCCTTGTGGTCGCCCTTTCGGCAATGTATTATCGAAGAAATCTTTAGTAACAGTCTGCGGAATAAGTTCCTCCTTACCTGTATCCCAAAATGCATAAAAACGCTGCGCCGCATGAACCATTTCTGTCGCTTCTTTTTTACTTAGTGAGGGATCAATTGTCATTGCTTTTGGCTTTGGCATTTCTTTTAATAACTGAACTTCAGTTTTTTGTTCCACACCACATGCTACAAGCACAATACAAATAACAAATAAACTAAGAAATCTAAATAACTTTTTTATCCCCATGGAAATCACCACCTCCTTATATAAATCCTTTTTGTTTCGTATTGCTATTGTATATGCACTAACTTCCTTTATGGAAGTAGTGATATTTTTTTCATATAGTTACCAAAAGTATAGTTTTGTGATACTATAAAGCAAATTCATCCAAAAAAATTTTATGGAGGCTAGTTCCATGAACGATATAAATCCAGTTGAATTAACGAAAGGTTTACCTGGCATACCTTGTCCCATCGCTAAAACGCTTGATGTAATTAGTACAAAATGGACGTTTTTAATCATTCGTGATCTTCTTATCGAAGGAACATTACGCTTTAGTGATTTACAAAAATCAATGGATGGTATTAGTCCAAAAACATTATCGCTTCGACTAAAAGAATTAGAGTCTCAAGGCATTATAACGAGAAAAGTATATCCAGAAGTTCCGCCTCGTGTAGAGTACACATTAACGGATAAAGGAAAGCAATTAGAGGGGATTTTTATTGAATTAAAACGGTTTGGGTTAAGCTTATAAAATGAAACTTTAATCAGGATAAAACAAAAACCCCTTACCGTCGTAAGGGGTTTTATTACTTCGCAAAACTTTCAGCCAACTGTTTCTCTCTCCACATAAATGTAATGCCGAGACCAACTATTAAAACAACGCCTGAAAATGCATATGGATAATGAATATTCATATCAAATAATATTCCGCCCATCGCTGGTCCTGCGATATTTCCTAAACTCGTATAAGTCGAGTTCATACCAGCGACGAATCCTTGCTCTTTTCCGGCTGCTTTTGATAAAAATGTCGTTAAAGCTGGACGAAGTAAATCAAATGCTAAGAAAATGAAGCAAGTAACGAGAAGTACAATCCAATAATTAAAGACTACAGTTGAGACGAATGCTAATACTGCACCTACAATTAAACATATTTGAATTAACACTTTCTCACCGAACATGTCTACCAATTTGCCAAACATAAATACTTGCACAACTACCCCAAAGATTGAACTAATTGTAATAATTGCCGCAATATCTTTCGGCGAGAAACCAAATTTATGATCAGAGAATAAGCTAAACACTGTTTCATACGCTGATAATCCGAATGCGAGTACAAATACGATAATAAATGCAATTGCATACATTGGATGTAATGATTTCTTTAAATCCCCAATAAAACTTGATTCTTTCGTATTAGAAGAAATCTCTGCAAGTTCTTCTTTCGTTAACGGTTCTTTTAAAATAAAGATCGAAATCACACATGCTATAAAAGCAATTACTGCTGCAACGAAAAACGGCACACGTATACCGTATTCTGCAATAAATCCGCCGATTCCAGGCCCTATAATGAATCCAGTACTAATAGCCGCAGATAAGTATCCCATCGCCTTTGGACGTTCCTGAATAGATGTAATATCCGCAACATATGCCGTAACACCAGGCATAATAAAAGCAGCACTAATTCCGCCTAATACCCTTGCTACATAAAGCATCCATACATCTTTTCCTAATCCAAAAAGAAGCTCTGAAACACCAAAAATAAATAATCCAATGATTATCATTTTCTTTCTACCGTAAAGATCAACCCACCGGCCTGTAATAGGTGAAGTAATGAGCTGTGCCATTGCAAACACTGCAACGAGATATCCCATCGTCTTCCCTGTTAAACCCATATCATTCATAAAGGACGGCATAACCGGAATGATTAATCCAATCCCTAAAAAAGCGATAAATATATTACTCAAAAGAATGACCAATACCATCTTTTGTTCTTTTATCGGTTTCTTCACTTTTTAACACCTCTTCCCGTAAGTTCCTCTCAAAAAATAATGCCCAAGAAGCTTTTTCTCTATCCTTCTATTTGTGGGCTAGTCATGAGTAGAGATGCCCCCTACTCGTTAGAATTTCACACTATCCTTCCACACATACATACGCATTAGGTGAATGACTATCATTCAGTTTTCCTCAAAAATGAACCTACCTTTTCAGACAGGTTCATCTCACTATTTCTTTATATGTAGTGCATGTGTTAAAAAATCTAGTACTTCTGCCTTTTGTAGCTCGACTTGCTCATCATCTTTATGATCATATAGATACACTTGTTCCGCTGCTGATTCAACTAGAGCGATAAATAACTTCGCTGTTCGCTCTGCGTGAACCGAATCACGAATTTCACCAGCTTCTTTTGCCTCATTTAAAAATTCACTTAGCCACATATAAAGGGGCTCATACACAGCTTCCCATTCTTTTATATGTTCTGTAGATGCAAGACCAGCATACATTAAAGCTTGTATTTCACGATATTCAGCTATAAAGTGAAACACCGCATCTATTACTTGCGTCACTTTACTTGAGAAAGGCGCATCGTTTTGCACTTTTTCTTTCACTGCAAGTATCATCTTTTCAACCATCACTTCTGCTATTGCAGGCATAACAGATAACTTAGAAGGAAAATATAAATAGAAAGTTCCTTGCGCAATGCCAGCTAATTTCACGATATCAGAAATCTTCGTTTTTTCGACGCCCTTTTCCTGAAACACTTCAATAGCTGCATAGACAATTTTCTCTTTTTTATTCATCATCTAAACCCTTTCACACTCATATTGAATGACTGTCACTCATTTTATAAGATAATCGATTGTACTGTCAATGATAGTGAACTCTAAGAGGAAATCATTTTTTTATAATAAAATCTCCTAATAAACAATTAGGAGATAAAAATACAATATACCTTTAAGAAAGTGCCTTTAATCCTGTCACTCCACATACAATAAGAAACACACTAATAATACGCGCTTTACTTTTCGACTCACCAAACAAGAACATGTTTAACAAAACTGCACCTGCTGTTCCGATACCAATCCAAACCGCATACGCGACACTTACTTGTAAAAATAAGAAGGAAGTATACAAAAATGCGAAGGATGTAGCAAACCCACCTATATAAATCGCACCATTGGCTAATGTCTTATCTTTACTATACATTTTAAGTCCTATCACACCGACTATTTCACTAATTGCAGCACAAAATACGAAAAACCAACCCATTTTTAAGCAGCTCCTTCCACAGTTTCTTCTTTATTGTCAGCTAACTTTAAACCGATAACGCCGGCTACTACCATAAGAATGAAGAATAGTTTGCCTGCGCTGAAACTTCCACCGAAAAGAAATACATCCATTAAGAAAGTACCTACCGTACCAGCTCCAGCGAAAACAGCATATACAGTTCCTGTTGCAAGATGTTCACACGCTTTAGAAAGGAAGTGAAAATCAACAGCGATAACTCCTAAAATAATAATCCAATGCCACCAAGTATTAGCCGTATTAAAACCAAACACCCAAAAAATTTCAAAGATACATGTTAATATGACATATAACCAAGCTCTATTTTTCATACCTCTCACCTCTTATGACTGACTATCAGTCATTTTTATTTTAAAAAAATATACTCTTTCATCAATACTATATAAAAACAAATATCATCCTCATTTACCATTTATATTTGTTCCGTTTCCAAGTAAACTGCATCCTGTCATACAAAATGACTGAATGTCATTCATATATATTGTACATGAACATTTTAAAAACTGTCAATGCCGAAAGTTTATTTAAAATTTCTTTCATCTGATTTGTATATTTCCTAATAATCTGTCAATAATGCTAGTAACATAATATTTTCTCCACTCCCCCTTGGAGAGATCCCTTGAATGGAGCAGTTAGCTTTTGCTAGCTGCTCTTTTTTATTTATCCGCACACTATGATGAAATACTCATAGATCAAATCCATTTTTCATCACATAACAACATCTATTTATTTTCCAATGAGCTTTTGTATGTACGAATTTTATTCTCAAGCATCTTCTCTGTAACCTCTAAGTTTTCTCTTTGAATCTGAATAGATTTCCTATGATCTTCTAGGAGCTGTAAACGAGCTTCTGTTGTATGCACCCCTTCTGTATATAATCTAGCGTATTCTCTTATTTTCGCTATTGGCATTTGCGTTTGTTTTAATTTCATTACAAACTGCAACCACTTTATATGTGACTCTTCGTAAAGTCGATTTCCATTTGTATCACGATTTGCAATTAATATATTTTCCTTTTCATAATAACGTAGTGTATGTGTGCTCACGCCTAATAATTTTGCTACCTCACTAATTGTGTACATACTAAAGCTCCCTCCACATGCTTACCCTCATATATTTTATGACCGTATCAAATTTATAAAAAACATTTGACTTAGAGTATACTCTAACAAATACAATCTAACCATAAATGAATTTGAATTTAGGGGGATTTTATATGAAATACACGGTTATTACTGGTGCAAGTTCCGGAATTGGTTATGAAGCAGCTTTAGCATTTGCATCTCGCGGAAAAAATTTAGTACTTGTAGCTCGAAGACAAGAAGAATTAAACGGATTAAAATTAAAAATTAACGAAATGCATCCGGAGTTGGATGTTGTCATTCGAAGAACTGATTTATCTGTTACTGAAGATGTTTATAAACTTTATGAAAGCCTACAAGCTTTTCAAATTGAAGCGTGGATTAACAACGCAGGTTTTGGTAATTTCGCCTCAATTGCTGAACAAAATTTAAATAAAATCGAAACGATGTTACATGTAAATATAGAAGCACTAACAATACTCTCTTCTCTTTTCGTTCGAGATTATTCAATGGTTGATGGAACACAGCTTATTAACGTTTCATCGGGCGGCGGATACACAATTGTTGCTGATGCTGTTACGTATTGCGCTACGAAATTCTATGTAAGTGCATTTACAGAAGGGTTGTCTCACGAACTGAAAGAACAAGGCGCAAAACTGCAAGCAAAAGTTTTAGCTCCTGCTGCAACTGAAACAGAATTTGCGAAGCGTTCATTTGATATTGATGAATTCCAATACGATAATGTTGTACCAAAATTCCACACTGCAAAACAAATGGCACAATTTATGCTCGACCTTTATGATAATGATAAAGTTGTAGGAATTGTCGACGGTTTAACGTATAACTATGAACTTAAAGATCCACTTTATAATTTTGCCGTGAGACAAAAGAATTCAAATTCTTAATAACCTGTCCATTTCTTATTGAAATATATATTCCCACTATATATGTAAATAATAGTGGGAACTTTTTCCCTATAAATTTTTCATCCAACATACCGAACCATCGCCACTTCATCACAATAATCCACCTTTGGGCAATGTCTACAATCAATCCATACTTTCTCTGGCAACGTTTCTTTATTTACAAAATCAAATCCACACTTTTGAAAAAATACTGTTTCATATGTTAAGGAAATTACTCTTCTTACATTTATTTTCGTAGCTTCCTCCATTACATGATTTACGAGCATACGCCCTATCCCTTTCCCTGCATATGTATGCGAAACTACTAACGATCGTATTTCTGCAAGATCTTCCCCTAATACATGTAATCCAGCAACTCCAACAATTCTCTCGTCTTCTTTCATAACATATAAACATTGCAAATATTGATAAAGAGACAAAAGGGAACGTGGTAAAACCACTCCCTCTTTTGCATAAACCTCAATAAGACTATAAATTTCTTTCACATCACTCGTCACCGCATTACAGATTTTCATATTACATCCCCTTGCCCTCGATATTAATATTTATAACTTTAAATGAATTTTAATACATAATTTTATATAATAATACAGCTCTCTTTTCTCCTCGTCAATCACTTTATGCAAACAAAAAACCAAGCAATCTAATTGATGCTCGGTTCCTCATCTCGTATCGGCAATACCGTCGAATATTTAATTTCACGAAGTGCTAAACTTGTCTGTATCCTTGTAATACCAAGCTTATTCAGCTTTCTAATAAACTGCTCCAGTTCTTTACGATCACGATTTGCAACCTTTAATAAATAATCGTATTCTCCTGTTAAACAGTGACATTCTAACACTTCCGGCATCGATTCTAATTCTTTCTCCAACACTTCCAACTTGTCAAATTGATGAATATTCGTACTCATAAAAATAAAACATAATAAATCAAACCCAAGCTTTTCTTGATTTAAAATCGCAACTTGCTTATCGATGAAACCTTCCCCATCTAACCTTTTTATTCTTGCATGCATCGCAGCCGGTGATAAATTAACGCGACGTGCCAGCTCTGCATTACTTACTTGTGACTCCTTCTGCAATATATCTAAAATTTGTACATCCAAATCATCCAACACTTTAATAACAGACGACTCCATTACAATTCCCCCTTTTTTCTTACCGATGATTATTCGAAAAAACACCTTATAATTTATCCAAAACTGAATATCATTCCGTAAATATCATTCACAGATAAATATTTTATCGAGTTTTTACCATTATACAAAAGAATATATTATACAATAAAGAAAAATGCTAAAATTATTTACAATTCGTATTGATTACAAAAAGGGGATTTTAGCATGCCTTATTTTTACGTCTTTTTACTATTACTAACGAGCTTATTATGGGGAGGAAATTTTGTCGTTGGAAAATCACTCGTCGATCATGCATCGCCGATGACACTGACAAATTTAAGATGGATGATTGCGATTGTTTGTTTATTACCAATGGTATGGTTTAAAGAAAAGAAAATCCTTCCACCACGTACCGCAATACTTCCGTTAATATTGATGGGAATTTCAGGGGTCGCTCTTTTTAACATCTTTCAATTTTTAGCATTAGAAAAAACATCCGCTACGAATGTAGGTCTTATCTCTACTTTGAATGCAATTTCAATCACATTATTTTCAGTATTATTTCTAAAAGAAAAAGTAAATACACTTCAAATCCTATCCATGATTCTTTCATTCTTCGGGGTTATCCTCGTCCTATTAAAAGGTGATTTCTCGCTTTTATTTTCACTACATTTTAATAGCGGTGATTTATGGATGATTGCAGCAGTTTGTATTTGGGGAATCTATTCTGTTTGCAGTAAATGGGCAACAAAAACAACTACACCACTTATGGCAACGTTGTACTCTGGTATTTTCGGCGTTATTTTATTACTACCGTTTAACATAGGTAGCTTCACTGTTTCAAATATAAATACTTCTTTCATCACATCACTTTTATATACTGGGCTTATTTCGACAGTTCTTTGTATGGTATTTTGGAATATTGGTGTACAAAAATTAGGCGCAACTACATCAGGTATTTTTCTAAACTTCAATCCAATCTTCACAGCCATTTTAGCATTCATATTCCTCGGAGAAGAATTAACGTGGATACAAATTTTAGGGACAATTGTCGTTGTAACAGGATGTTATTTATTTTCTCATTTCAAAACTGTTGCCGTTCAGCCTGTTAGACCTTTAATGCGAAAACATTCTTAATAAAAAAACATCGTCATCTAGGTTGGCGATGTTTTTATTTACTCTTCATTTCTTTTATATACTGCTTTTCCTCTTCTGGCGATAAACGTTCCGTCGCCTTGCCGGTATCTCCACCTTGAAGGCTCCATAAAAAGTTATGCTCCTCAACAGTTTGAGAAAAATCTCCTTTTTCCCATCTATTTATAATAGAAAATAACTTCATTTTATATTGAAAACCTGTACTATTTTCAATATCTCTTTTTACATTAGAAATTTCCTTTTTTGTCATCTCTACAAATCCCCATTTTTCAGAGGATTTTACCTTTTGATGCACCATTTTATGCATAGTAGAAATAATTTCACCTTCACTAATTTGCGGGGCTTCTTCTGCAGCTTTTTTCTCTTTTTCGTTTGCCGCTTGCTCGGTTTGAATATTTATATTTTCTTTTTCCACATATGCAAGCAATTTCTTTCCGCCAACTATAGAAGAGATGATTACCATAATGGTAATACATATACCTACAATCCATTTAAAAAGCATTAGCTCTTCATCGCTTCCCTAACAATATGACTATCTACATACTGCTTAAACTTCACGATTTTTCCATTTTCAAGCTGCCATATATGAACAAATTCTGCTTCAAATGATTTTCCTGTTTCTTTATAAACTCCAGAATACATACCTTCAGCAATAATTACATCTTTTCCGTTTACTTCATGATATGTATTTACACTTGCTTTATAATCATCCCATTCTGATCCTAAACGGCTAAATACATTTTCCATTATAGCTTCTACGCCTGTATATGTTCCGCCATACGGGAAACCTTCTGCCTCTGTCCATTCCACTTTTTCAGAGAGGGCTTCTGCTAAATGCTTTGCATTCGAAGAAGCTGATCCTTCATACGTGCTTTGAATAATTTCTAAATTTGATTTAGGCATATTACTTCCTCCCGTTTATTTATTTTTACACAAGACGTAACCAATGTAGTTACATCTTGTGTAAAAAAATATTTAAATTATTTCATTCGTAATCCATCAGTTGTAATCATTATAGTTACAATAATTCTTCAAGTCAACAATTTATAAATAAAATTTACTTCGTTTTCATTACTTTCTCTTTTAAGAAACGATCTACATATCCTTCTGCTTTTACTACGAATAAATACGCACCCATTGATAATAATGCAAGATCTAATTCATATCCTGGATTCTTTCCATCTCCTAATAAACCTGCTGCTCCATTTACCTTTACGATAGCTCCAGCTAAAATAAGAGCGAATAACAATCCTACATATCGTACACCTAAACCGATAATTAATAATATACCACCAACTAATTCTACAGTTGCTACGCCGTATGCAAGGCCACCTGGTAAACCGATGCTCGTAAACCATCCTGCTACATTATCGATACCTGATTGAAACTTTGCTAAACCGTGTGCAAAGAACGTAACTCCTAACACGATACGAATAATTAAATTCCCAATATATTGATTCATTTTGAACTCTCCTTTTTGTTTTGTTATGGTGAACTTTTATTTACAAGTCAAAACAATACGGTATTTTATTTCATTCGTCAAATACTTTTTTAAAGAAAACAAAAAACATTATCCGTTTTACGGATAATGTTTTCCTACAAAATAGCGCTAATTCAAGCTTTTATTCTATCGCATAGAAAAAGTTGAAACATTTTTCCAGCGCCAATATAAGGCAGTAAAGAAACGTCCTCTTCCACAACTATTCCAACAACATTCACTTTCTCATCTACAGGTAAATCATGTGTAGCAACTTGCATCTCCCCTGCATATCTACCGTACAATTCATTATCAATTGTAATGCTGCCTTTCTTTCTTACAATTGTATGCATCGGCTGTAAAACCACTCTATTTCCTTCCCTTGATTCTACAGATCGAATAACATCACGAGCCGGATCTAGTCTATTTGTATGCACTTGCTCCACCACTTTTAATACTTCTTTATCAGTTATAAATGATTTGTAACGCAATGGAATAATCCCTCTACTCGCACTAGCTACTTCTTGCATACTTTCCAAACTTGCGCTTATATCTCCAATCAATACTTTATCAACACCACAATCTTGAACAAGTTCTAAGCACGCTTCAAGCGGGCGCATATTGCGATGTTTTTCTAACGTTGGTAACCCTTCATATAACGGACCACGTTTTTCCGCATCTCCTGGAATAAATGCCATCGTTTTTATTCCGCACTCCTGTAAATATTGATTTTGTTTTTGTAAGAAGGACTTTGCTAGTCCCGTCTCTGGACGTGGATAAAAATTATGCCACGCTTCTACATTCTCTACTCGTATATGTTCTGTAAGTAATTCTTTCCAAAATGGCTTTGTAATCGTACTCGCATTTAAAGCTACTTTCATCTTATGAGATACGCTTGCAATTTCTTTTGGCGCAATGCCGTAATCCATTCTTAAACCGGTAATGCCCCAGTCCAATAGTTCTTCCACATTTTCATATGTTAGCCCTAAATGATGTAACGATTTTGGAGAAACATCAACCATTAACTCCATTTCATGTGCAAGAGCTTGTTTCCCTAATATTTGAATTAACTCTTTATACGTATTTGGATCATCTTCTGGAATGTGCAGTGATGTAAAAATAGATGTAAACCCATTTTCCTTCGCTATTTTTAGCCACTCTTCTTGTTTCTCTACTCGTTCTTTTGAAAGATAAATGGAAACTCCGATCATATAAATCTCCCTTTCTATTAATAGAAAAAGAGAAAGGAATCCCTTTCTCTATATGTTTTCTGCCATTTCTTCTTTAAATCCGAAGAAGTACGTAAAGATAAATCCGAAAGCATATGCAATTACTAAACCTAAGAAATAGAGTAAATATTTATTTTCAGCAATTAACGGAATTAAAGATAGCCCTGATACGCCAATTCCAAGAGAAGCTGTTTGCATAACTGCTTGGAATGCACCACCGACAGCCGCTCCTAAACAAGCAGTAATAAACGGTTTCCCAAGTGGTAATGTCACCCCGTATAATAACGGCTCACCAATTCCTAAAAAGCCAACTGGCAATCCACCTTTAATTACGTTACGAAGTCGTTTGTTTTTTGTTTTCACATAAATCGCAATCGCTGCGCCCACTTGGCCAGCACCAGCCATTGCAAGCACTGGTAATAAAGGTGTTACGTGTGTTTGATTAATAAATTCCATATGAATTGGTGTTAAACCGTGGTGTAATCCGACCATAACAAGTGGTAAAAATGTTCCAGCTAGCACTGCCCCAGCAAATGCCCCACCAACATTTAAAATTGCGTTAATACCGCTCGTAATACCATCAGATAAGAATCCCGCTGCTGGCTGAATCGCTAACATCGTAACTATACTTACAGCTAATACAGTAATAAGCGGTGTTACAATAATATCAACTGCATTTGGCACTGCTTTTCGTACTTGTCTTTCCACTACAACCATAAGCCATGCTGCAAAAATAACTGCAAACAATCCGCCCCGTCCGGGCACTAATGCTTCACCAAACAATTTTACGTTTGCCATCGCCGGGTTGAAAATTAAAATACCAGCAATTGCCCCAAGAACCGGTGTCCCGCCAAATTCTTTCGCTGTATTCCAGCCGACTAAAATTCCTAAGAATGTAAAGATACCGCCGCCAATGAGTAGTAACATTTGTAACCACGTTGCATTTGGATCAGCACCAGCATTTTTCGCAAAGTTAGCAACCCCGTTTATAATTCCTGACGCAACAAGCCCCGGAATTAATGGGATGAAAATACTTCCTATTTTTCGTAAAAAGTTTTTCACCGGTGTATTATTTTTCTTCTTAATCTCTGATTTCATCTCTTGCCCAATATCTTCAAGGTGATGATCTGCTACCTCACCAATTCGTAGTCCTGTCAAACCTTCCATTTCAGCTGCTACTTTATTTACTGTTCCTGGACCAACGACAACTTGAAGCGTCTCATCTTCTATAACACCCATAACGCCTTCAACTTTTTTCAAAAGGTCCATATTTACTTTACTTTCATCATGAAGCGTTAAACGTAGTCTCGTCATAAAATGAGCAATACTACGAATATTTTTTATTCCCCCAAGTTGCTCCGAAATTTCCTTGGCCATTCTCTCTTCTTTCTTCATAATAGAATCCCCCTCCCTATTACTTTATAGTGCTTTCTTCACAAACCCTTTTGCGTATTTTAGTTTCTCCAGTGCTTCCCCATACTCACACTGCAACAACACCATAACAATGGCAGCTTTTACGTTACGTTCTGCCTTTTCATAATACTCTGTTGCTACTTCATAACTAGCGCCTGTTGCTTCCACAATAATTCGTTTTGACCGTTCTACTAACTTTTCATTTGTGGATTGAACATCTACCATTAAGTTTTTATATACTTTTCCTACACCAATCATCGAAGCTGTTGAAATCATATTCAGCACTAATTTTTGTGCTGTACCAGCTTTTAAACGCGTTGATCCTGTTAATATTTCTGCACCTGTCTCTACTTCCACATTTAACTTTGCATATTTACTTATTTCAGCATTTTTATTACAAGAAATACTTGCTGTACTCGCTCCTACGCTCTGTGCGTATTTCAAGCCGCCAATTACGTAAGGAGTTCTACCACTTGCAGCAATTCCAATCACTGTATCTTTCTCATTTAATCCAATACTTTTTAAATCTTCTTCCGCTAACTCTTCGCGATCTTCGGCACCTTCCACCGCCTTAGTAAACGCTTTCAATCCACCTGCTATAAATCCTTGCACCATTTTATCATCCGTGCCAAATGTCGGCGGACATTCCACTGCATCTAGAATACCTAAACGACCACTCGTACCAGCACCAATGTAAATTAAGCGTCCCTCTTCTTCAAAAGATTTAATAACAGTCTGTACAACCTTTTCAATTTGTTCTATCTCTTTTTCAACTGCTAACGCAACAGTTCGATCTTCTTCATTCATACTTTGCAACACTTCTTTTATGCTCATTTCATCCAGATTCATTGTTTTCTCATTACGATGTTCTGTCGATAAATTTTCTAACATATTTCCACCCTCTTTGAAATTATATTTCACACTTTTATTATAACTTTAAGAAACTAAAAATCAATAACTCTTTCTTATTTTATGAAATAAAATTTCACAACATGACATATTTGTGTCAAAGATAATAAAAAAGATGAGTCTCCTCATCTTTTCTTCTACTTTAACTTCCGTAACCGCAACGCTTCTTCTCGCGTCTCCATAAATTGATCCAATACTTTATTACCAATTCGATTGAAAGTAATAACATATAAAGCATCGATCATATTCAATTGTGTCATTCTCGAAGCAATACTCGCAATACGATGATCTTGTTCTACATCTGGCATACAAAGGCGAATATCCGCTTCTTTATATAGGGGTGATGATTGATCTAATTTCGTAATTCCAATAACAGTTGCACCTTGTCTCTTTGCATACTGCGCCATTTCAAGCACATCTTTCGTTCGACCAGATGTTGAAATCGCAACAAATATATCGCCTTCTTTTAAATTCGTCACAAGTGGCAACATCATATGAAAATCAGATAGCATCATCGCTGTAAATCCAAGCCGCGTAAATTTATAAGCCCCGTCCATTGCTGGCGTAGCTGATCCGCCTACTCCGTAAAATATAATTTTGCCCGCATTGACAATACGATCCGCTGCTTTCTCAAGTTCCCTCTTATCTATTGCAGTAACACTCGCCTCAATTGCAGCTTTATTCACATAAGTAACTTTATTAAATAAATCATACGGTCCATCTTCCGTATTCATCACTGAAAAATCGTTAATATTATAATCAGCAATCGTTAATTCACGAACGAGTGCTATCTTAAATGCTTTAAAACTTCCGATTCCAATCGATTTACAAAAGCGAACGACACTCGCTTCACTTGCGCCTGCATTCGTTGACACTTCTTTCGTCGTTAAATTCGGTACAATCTCTGCATTCTCCATTATATACATGGCAACCTTCTTTTCAGCTGGTGAAAATTGATCCATATTACTTTCAATTTTAAATAGTAATGTTGAAGCTTTCACTATTTAACCTCCACTTCTTACGGTTGCGTTCACTTATTTTCTCTTGCTTCAAGAAGGTAAAAACCATCATCACCAGGAGGATGAAACACATTTACAATGCGATTCCCTTTTTGATAAACAGTTCTTTCCCCTTCTGTCCACTTCTTTTCCCAACCGTTCATCCAAATCGCAACATCAGGTAAAAAAGCAGTATATTTCAGCTTCTGATTGTACTCACCATCTGCTTCTTTCGAAAAAATAGAAACCGGAAAATCGTTCACTTTTGATTCTTTCCATGCAGTAAATGGTATACATACTGCAATAAGTACGATTACACCGATAACCTTCTCCTTCGTAATCTTCACACTTCCCTCTCCTTGTCATATCACATACATAGATTTTACCATAATTACAAACCCTTCATACTATATGATCATTGCTTTTTGGAATAAAAAAAGAGCTTACCTACATCAGATAAGCCCTTCCTCTCTATACAAAATATTTCTTCAAAAGTGGCGGTGTAATAATCGTCGTCAATATAACAACAATAACAATCGCTGTGAAATTTTCTTTCGCTAATAAATTCGCCGTAAGTCCATTTGCTGCGATGATAAGCGCTACTTCACCACGTGATACCATCCCCGCGCCAATACTAATAGAAGATTGGAGATTAAAACCTGTCAATCTCGCTCCTAAACCTGATCCAATTAACTTTGTGAAAATTGCAATGAGGGTCATAATAATAATGAACCAAAGCTGGCTTCCAATGCCTTGAAATGTAATTTCCATTCCGATACTTACGAAGAATACTGGAACAAATATTGCATAAGCAATCGGTTCAATTTTATGTTCCACTTCATGCTTATACTCTGTTTGAGAAATAGCAATTCCTGCTGCAAATGCTCCAATAATGCCTGCAATTCCCATCATTTCACTGTAATAAGAAAAAGAGAAGCAAATAATAAGAGCTGCGCTAATTAACGCTTCTGTTACACGAAGCGGGACAAGCATCTTCATAATCCAAGGAACGACTTTCCAAGCAATAAAAACAATACTTACAAAGAAAATAATTTTCTTTGCAATGACAAGTGTTATATTTACATCTTGTGTTCCTAAAAAACTCATTACAAATGCCAATAAAATAACGACAATGACATCATCAAATACGGCAGCACCTAAAATTGTTGTACTTTCTCTCGTATTCATTTTCCCTAAATCACGTAGCGTCTGCACCGTAATACTAACCGATGTTGCGCAAAGTAATAATCCTAAAAAAATGGCATGGGACTGCATTAATCCAAACAGCAATCCTGTTACATAACCACCGATGAAAGGAAAAATAATTCCACCAGCCGCTACTGCAAATGACGATTTCAAATTCCGATTTAACTCTTCTAAATCTGTTTCAAGTCCCGCCATAAACATAAGTAACAAAACACCAATCTCACTCAGTTCATCAATTAGTTCAGAACTATTAATAATACCGAGTACAGCTGGACCGATAATAATACCGACAATTAACTTACCAAGTACAGAAGGCTGACCAAGTCTCACACTAATGTCACCAGCTAATTTCGTACAAAGTAAAATGACGACAAGTTCAAAATAAAATAACATAGCATCTGCTCCTACTTTAACTTTAATCAGTGGGTCGTTAACCCCCGTCCATTTCTGCAAGTAGTTTCCCCTATTGATCCGCATTTTATTTGTCATATTTTTATTTGACAAAATATTCTGAATTATATTAAGATTAATCCAGCAATTTTAAAAAACTACATACCATAACTGTACCTCCATTTCCTTACATACTCTTTTTTAATGGGCTCATACTATAGTCGCAGTTATGGAAATGAAAAAACGGGGGGAGAGTCCAAAGTGAAGTCATTATTACGAAAAAAAGCGCTTAGTACTGAATCACCAAAGCAGCTAGATAGAACATTAACTGCACTCGATTTAACGTTTTTAGGGATCGGCGCCGTAATTGGGACAGGGATCTTTGTATTAACAGGTATTGTTGCAGCAAAACATTCTGGTCCTGGTATTATGCTATCATTTCTTATTGCTGCATTTACTTGTGCTTGTGTAGCCTTTTGTTATGCTGAATTTGCTTCTTCTATTCCTGTCTCAGGAAGTGTGTATACTTACGCATATATGACAGTCGGAGAAGTCGTCGCCTTCATCGTCGGATGGTGTTTAATGCTCGAATATTTACTTGCCGTTGCAGCAGTAGCTGTCGGTTGGTCTGGTTATTTGCAATCATTACTACAAGGGTTCAATATACACCTGCCCGCCATAATCGCCTCGGCCCCCGGCGTAGGAAAAGGTGGTCTCATCGATTTACCAGCTGTCTGCATTTTACTTCTTATTACTGGCCTTTTAAGTTTTGGTATACGTGAAAGTGCACGCATTAATAATATTATGGTTCTTATTAAACTAGCTGTTATCATTGCCTTTATCGTAGCAGGTGCAAAATATGTAAAACCTGAAAATTGGACACCGTTCATCCCATTCGGATACGACGGTATTATTACTGGGGCTGCCACTGTGTTCTTCGCCTTTTTAGGTTTTGATGCAATCGCAACCGCTGCAGAAGAAACGAAAAAACCGCAGCGTGACTTACCAATTGGTATTATCGGTTCTCTTCTTATTTGTACTGTTTTATATATGATTGTATCTTTCGTTTTAACAGGTATGGTTCCTTATACGCAATTAGACGTCTCTGATCCAGTTGCATTTGCATTGCATTTCGTTGGTGAGGATACAATTGCAGGACTACTCGCTGTCGGAGCGATGACTGGAATGACAACCGTTCTCTTAGTCGTTATGTATGGACAAGTTCGCGTTTCGTATGCAATGAGCCGTGACGGTCTACTTCCAAAAGCGTTAGCACGTGTAAATAAAAGAGTAAAAATCCCTTTATTAAATACGTGGATTACTGGCGTTGTTGCCGCTTTATTAGCAGGACTTTTAGATTTACATTTGCTAGCGAATTTAGTAAACATCGGCACGTTAACAGCCTTTACATTCGTTTGCTGCGCAGTACTTATTTTACGAAAAACACATCCTGATTTAAAACGTGGATTCCGTACACCTTTCGTACCTGTATTACCAGTTGTCGCGATTCTTTGCTGCTTATATTTAATGATCAATTTGTCTAAAACAACATGGATTAGCTTTGCAATTTGGCTTATAGTCGGCTTATGCTTCTATTTCTTCTACTCTAGGAAACATAGTCATTTAGCTACCGAAAAAACGAATGATGAAAAGAAAAAAGCATAACAAAATAGCTCGCCGTTTTAGCGGCGAGCTATTTTTCTGTACTATTATATTTTTTCGTTAACGATTGTAAAATGAAAAATATGCCAATGCAAGCTGTAAACCATGCCCAATTTCCTATTGGCGTTGCTTATTTAACAATTCCAATACCTACAAGCAATAGGAAAATAATCACCTGATATATGAGCTTCCACTTTTGCATATATTCCCTCCTTTACTTCGTTCCCTTCTTTTTATTCTTCCATGCATTTAAACTATCAAAGAAAAAGTTAATAAATAACGTTCCTAGTCCTGCTAATAAGAAAGTCATTAAAAATAAAACCCAAATACTTTTCTCTTTTAAGAAATAATATCCTACAAGGAGCACAACCGCAATCCATACATATTCAAGAATTCTTTTTAGCTTTTTCTGTTCCAAATTATTCGCTCCTTCATTCTATACTACTTTTAGTATAACAAAAAAGAAGCCTATCATGATAAGCTTCTTTTCTTCTCTCTTATTTGTTTATGCTTTTTTCAACAAGTGAAATCGTATACTCTAATGTACGATTCATCGTTTCTACCTGTGCATCTTTTACTTTTACATCTTTCACTACAGCTTCGGCCATTGTAATTTTTTGACTCAATGCTTTCACTGAACCGTCCGTTACATTTGCATCTTGCGCTTTTTTCACTACTACTTTTGCAGATTCAATATTGATTTGTAATTTTTCTTTCGGTGTTTTCGGTTGTTCTACTACTTTAGATTGTACAAATGTTACATTAGCTGTTTTTAATTCGTTATATGTTTGAACGATTTGCTCTCCCGTACTCCCTACATTTTCAAACACTTGTTTTGCATTATTATAGCTTTTCTCTAGTTCTTGAAATGCTTCCTTTGAATATTGACCTGGTTTATCACCAAATTCATACGTACCAGCTAGCACTTCCTTTACTTTTCCAAGCTCTTCAAATAACGCATTTACTTGCTCTAACTTCGTACGGTTAGAGAACTCATTGTACGCCGCTAATACTTCTGAAGAACTTAACGCTTTACTATATAATTTCGCAAGCGCGATTTGTCCATTTAACGGAATACCACCATTTCCGTTACTATCAGGATCCGCTCCAAATGCAAATGGTACGTTTGGATGATACACTTTCCCAGTAGCTGGCTGACTATTTACTTTTTTACCATCTACGTAAATTGCCACTTCGCTTCCGTTATACGTTCCTGTTAAGTGATATGTTTTGTTTGCTTCTAATTGAACGCCAACACGTTTATAGCTACCACCAATGTGAGCCCATAATTCAACATATCCACTTCCTGTAGACTCAAATCCAATTCCGCCGCTCTCTGTATTTTGCAAAATACCTTGGCCACGGATTTGATTCATTGAAAATACCGTTTCTAGCGTAAATGTATTTGCTACTTTCTCTTTTTGTGCTGCTGAAAATGGAAGGTATCCAAATGTATTAGATTGTCCGTTTAACTTCATCACATTCTTTTTCAATGCTTTATCATATTCAATAGTCACATTGCCTTTCACATCACCTTTTGTACCAAATGGTGAATTGTCTTTAAATGTACCATCTGCAAAGTTTACATCGAAAACATCAGCTTTTGGTACTTTCACATTCGGGTCAATATTATCTTTTTTCGTAGTAATTTCCGCAGTTAACGGCTGTGCGGTTTCATTGCCAAATGAATCAATTGCAACGACTTCAAGTGTATATGTTTTCCCGCCATCTAATCCTGCAAGTGTAAATGTAAGGTCTTTTGGCACTGGATCACGATAAAACTCTGAGAATGCTAACAATTTATTCTTTATTTCTCCCGTTTGCTTATCTCTAGCTTGTACACGATAAGAATGAACAAGAAGGTTGTCCAATGCTTGCGGGAATGTTACTGTTGCCGCATTTTCTGTTACATTTGATACAGCAAGCTTTGCATCCTTAGCAAAGTAAGGCTTTTCTTTATCACGATCTTCTACATGTGTAAATGTTTCTTTCTTTGCTGGTAATTTAATTTTCCAAGGCTCGCCTGTCCAAGAATTCGTATGGAAATCACGACGATTAATCGTTACTTCTTCATCATCTACTTCTACTAATAAACCTTGGCTTAACGTACTAGCTCCTGGCGGGATATTCCCTTGTACTTTACCACCTTCAACTTCCATATAACTTACTGAAGAAGTACCAACTGATGTAAAGTCTTTTTGATGAATCGATCTTGGATCGTCTAACGGATAATGCGAATGACCCGAAAATGTAATAACTTGTGGATATTCCTTTAATACTGTATTAATTTTTGCGCTATCTTGTGTTCCCCATTCATGACTACCGTACACTGTATCTTTAATATGTTGATGTAAAAATACGAAAATTGGTTTTGTTGGATCATCTTTTTGCGCTTTCGCCATTTCTTCTTTTAACCAATTAATTTGCTTGTCTGAATAATATCCATGAGTTGTTCCATTCTCTGGAGACATAACAAGGAAGTGATACCCTTTTACCACTTTATAATAATAAATTGATTCCATTCCTGTTTTTTCTAAGAAACGCTTCTGTGCTCCCTCTACTGATAAACCGTTCCAATAATCATGATTACCTAGAGAATTCATTCGTACCGCATCTTTATTTGCATTTTCATTATATACTTGCATGAAACGATCATACTGTTGTACCGATCCTGAATCAGTAAAATCTCCCACAATTACGAACGCATCTTGCTTCGGTGCTAATGTATTAAACTGTTCAATCGCTCTTTTCCAGCGAAACGTATCATCCGTTCCACTATTTTTAATATGCACATCACTTACAACTGGAAAAACTATCTTCTTCTCACTTGATGCCTTTTCTTGCTTTTTCTCTTCTGCCTTGACTGATGTACTCCACGGAAATGATACGAACGCTAATACAAAAACCATTAATAATCCAATAAGGCCTTTTACTTTTCTTAAAGCATTTCTGTCCACGTGAATCCTCCTCATAATAATTGATTCATTACAAGGGCTATTTTATCTAATACATGTTAATGTCGTTTAAATAACAAATGAACTTTATTAGATTTTTGTAAATATACAGTTAATTAGAAATTAAGTCCAACATTCCTCATACTATTGTATACAACCACCTTTTGTCTAAAAGAGTCTGATCATTCTTTTCCTATGACTATTCACATATAATCTTTTCTATAACGCTAATGATAAGTTAAGGTTTAAGCCTATTAGACAATCTTAATTTTTAATATTTCCTTCTTTTTTAACACATCGGCCATGCTTTTACATTTAATAGTAGTAAAAGACAACTTAAAAGGAGGGGTTGTATTGAAGAATAAAAAAAATATCGGCTGTTTCGCTCCTTTATCTATCATTTGTCCAGACCCTTGTCCACCGCCCCCTCCTCCAAATCCAAATTGCGAGCGAGTAACAAATGAATTTGCAGGGAATTTCCTCATAACGAATAACACCATCCCATCTGCCAAAGATGCATCACAATCAATGATACTATGGCAAAGTGATGGGATACTACTTATATCAGGTACTGTCTCGGTTTACAATAGTACTAGCAGCACCGAAGCAATTACAATTCAAATCGTTGGAACAGTAACCAATATTTTCACTGTGTTTCCTGGTAATACAATATCGTACACAGGAAAAGACCTACAGTCGGTCAATATTATCAATATAACAAGTAATCCTTCACTATATTTAGAAGGCAAGTACTGTTGCGAATTTACATGTTGCTTATAGAATACCAATTTCATTATTTCCTTAATATAAAAAGCATACCGTTCACGGTATGCTTTTTATGAGATTGGATAACGTACTGTAATACAAAACTCTCCTTGATTAACAGTCGTTCCTGTCGTAGTAATTCGGACAGTAGTAAAATATCGGACAGTGAAAGTACCACTACTTTGTGGTTGTACAGTAATTGTATCAACTACTGTTGCACCTACTAAAAAATCAACTGTAATCGGGTTGGCTCCTACATCATATTTCACGTAACCTGAACCATATACTTCTTGCGTGATATTATTTGTATATACAATTTGAGTACCAGCACCTGTAATAGACCAGTCTGTACATACTTGGTCTTGCACAAGTGTTTTATTAGAACAACAAGACAAACTGGAACTTCTCATTCCCATTTCGATCCTCTCCTATTCTGCTATGAAAGTGGATAACGTGTTGTAATACAAAATTCTCCCTGATACGTTCCAGCAGGTGTTGCAGGTAACACAACTTGTATACTATCAAAGCGACGATACGTAAAAGCAATACTCGTTCCTGGGTTTAATGTTTGTGTATCAATTGTACCCCCAGCAGAATCAAGCGCTTCTACAGTAATTGGGCCTGGTCCAACATCATATTTAACAAAACCAGTACCAACTACGTTTTGGTTAATATTATTTGTATAGAGAACATTATCAATTGCTGTTGCAACTACAGTAGCAGACCACGGACTACACACTTTATCTTGCACATAATTTTTATCTGGACAACAAGTTAATGCGGACCCTGAGCACTCACAAGACATAGTTGTTTCCCCTCTCTCTTTTATATTCCCTATATGTGTATGTCCCTCAGAGTCTTTTGCCTGTACTATTCATCTATTTTCAAAAAATATTCAAATGACTAGATAGATTCCGTTTTGTTTCTTTTCTTCATATATTTATAGACAAAGATACTAGCAACGATAAGAATAACGCCCCCTAATATCGGTAGCATATATTGCCCAACAACATCTGCTGCTTTTTCCCAATGCGGACCTAATTTCATTCCAAAATAAACATACAAAGTCGTTAACGGGAACATTGCTACAAATGTATATATGCTGAATTTCCATATGTTCATTTTCGCCATACCGCATGGAACAGAAATAAGCGTTCTAACTCCCGGTACAAAGCGTCCAACAAATGCTACAACCGGTCCATATTTCTCAAAGAAATCATCTGCTTTTTGAATTTGTTCTTCTTTAATGAAGAAGTATTTCCCGTATTTTATTAATAGAGGACGGCCACCGTAATAACCGAGTGCGTATAACGTTAACGGTCCTGTCGTTCCGCCAAGCGTTCCGGCTAGTACAGCAAGCCAAAAATTCATATCACCCTCGTATACCCAATACCCAACCATGGGCAAAACTACTTCTGCCGGAATAAATTCAAACGTTAATGCTAACACAACTCCAAAATAAGAAAACTGCTTTAAAAATTCGATTATATCTAAAATAATTTGCTCCATATTTTTAACTCCTATCCTACATTTACGTTATGCTTTTCTTGTAATTGAACTGGCGCCATTTTTACAATTCGGTTCAAAATAAATAACACAATTCCAATATCATCTAAAATACCGATAAACGGCAGGAAGTCTGGAATTAAATCGAGTGGCATCGCAACATAACCAACTAAAAACGCAATAGATAAAGTTTTCTTCTTTATTGAAACCTCTTTTGAAGTGAAAAAGTCAAATAGGAATGGAACAAATCGGCGAACATGAAATACAACTCTTAATCTACTAATAAGTTTTTTCATTTTTATATCTCCTCTCTTTGTATACGAAAAGGACCCTACCAAATATGGTAAGGGTCCTCAAAAAGACAGAAAGGGGCCTTTACCATTGCTGGTAAAGGTCTCACTAACAACGAAACGTTGCCAATAAAGCCGAGGGTTTCTCCCTGTAATGACGACTTTACTGTAATAAGTTACTCCCCTTTATACACAATTTTATACACTCACATTAAAATATTTCAGAGGGCTTGTCAATATATTTTATATCCCAATCCCTTCCGTAAAAAACAAAAAACGTATAGGAAATTTCTTACTATCTCATAATATACATAATCATTTTTGAACGAAAGGAGATGTTTCATTTGCATACTGTATGGAAAGGTGCACTTTCACTTGGACTATTAAATATAGGAATCAAACTATATAGTGCCGTAGAAGAAAACGACATAAAATTTTTAAGTCTTCATAAAGAATGCTTAACACCTATTAAATATAAAAAGTTCGCTCCCGATTGTACGGATGAAGAAATTGATGATAACGATATTGTAAAAGCCTATGAATACGCACCTCATAAATATATTATTATGGATGAAAAAGAATTAACTGAATTACAACAAGCTCATGAACCACGATCCATTCGTATTATATCTTTTGTCCAAAATAACGAAATTGATTCTGTTCTCTATGATCGCTCTTATTTTATAGGACCTACCCTAGGACATGAAAAATCATATTTATTATTAAAAGAAGCTCTTGAACGTACGAATAAACTTGGTCTTATCCATATTTCCATTAGAAAAAAACAACATTTAGCTATTATCCGTAACTTTGAAGATGGGCTTATATTACAAACTATTCACTACCCTAATGAAATTCGCGATATAACAAATACACCTAACTTACCAAGTAACGAAAATTATCCGATTCAAAAACAAGAACTCACAGCAGCAATCAATTTAATCCACCATCTTACAAATCCTTTTGAACAAGAGATGTATACAGATGAGTATAAAGAAGCCCTTACCGAACTAATCGAAAACAAAATTGAACAACAGGAAAAAACCGAAACAATCTCTCCAGCTCCGAACATCATCAATATTATGGAGACATTACAGGCAAGTATTGAACAAGCAAAAATAAAAAGAGACAATAAAACAGGAAAAGAGGCCAAATAAAATTGACCTCTTTTTCTTTAAAGCGGATTACATTTCGGCATTTCAAGTCCAGACGATTGAGCTAGTTTTAATAAGTAGTAACATTCTTCTCTTGCCATATGATCTGCCATTCTAGCAGATAATGCACTTAATATTTCATTCGATAACTCCATCTCTTCAACCTCATGGAGAAAATGCGAAAATAATTTTAACTCAAGTGAAACATCTTTTGTAAACTTCTTTAATGCAGGAAAATGATGAAGCTCTGTCCGTAAATAACCTGTCATCTCAACTGCCTTTAAGTAAAATTGTTCAAAGTGCTTCGTAAATTCTTCACTTTTCTCTTTCAATCTTTTTTCAACAAGATCTAATCCACCAGAAATAGAGCCTGCATGACCAGCCGCATCCGTTAACCAAACGAGATGGTAATGTAATTCATGAAAAACAGGCGGAACTTCTCCTTTCTTTAAAAATTCTAACACCGTTATATATTCTTCTACTTCGTTTACCATATGATTGATGAAAGTTGGCGTAAAATGAATAGTGATTTTTCCCTCGAGTTGTTTCTGTATAATACTTAATTTAAACGTTCGTATTTCCTTTGCGGCTCGTTCTGCCTCTTTTGAAAATGCAATGAGATTCACATTATGAACTTTATTTAAAAGATTCGTAAATGTTTCAAGAAAATATGTGGCCTTCTTTATATCTTCTTTTTCCTTCGGAGCTAATGCATCAAGTAAAAATTGCGAATGATCAGTAAGCACCCTTAGCCAAAATTGATGCTCAAACAACGCACTTTCTTCATAATTCCTCTCCACTAAATCGCCTCCGTTTATTCATCCTTCTCTATCACTTGAAGTTTATATCCATCTGGGTCTTGTACTACAATACTCTTCTCACTTTTGTTTTCTGTATACGCAATTTTATAAAACACTAACCTCTTCTTTAAATTCTCTATGTTAGAAATTGAAAACATTAGAACATCAACCGCATCCGTAACACTCTTCTCACGCCCACCCAAACTACGATTCATTACAAAACTAATTCTCGTTGAATGAGTATCATACCAAACCCCTGTTACATCTAATTGGGGTCTTTCTAAACTAGGCTTGATTCCTAAAATCCCTTCATAAAAATACAGAGTTTCCTTTAAGTTCTTTACTTCTAACACGATTAAATTCTTTACATTCTCCACATTCATTCCCCCTGTACTTATTACTTTTTTATATGTGTCATAAATGCTCATTATGTCTGAATACAATACGTAGTAATGAACATGTAAGGAGGTTTATTCATGAATAAATATATGAGATCATTCGTGCCCTATCATAGTCCTCTCGATCCTTGTCCTCCTATCGGAAAAAAATATTATTCTACTCCTCCTAATTTATTTTTAGGCTTTCAACCGCCAAACTTGCCTCAATTCACACCAAAAGAAGCACTACAAAAAGGGACTTTATGGCCTGTTTTTTATGACTATTATGAAAATCCTTATAAAAAAGGGCGGTGACTACTGACGTGAATCAATCGCTACCAGAAGAATACTATCAGCTTTTACTGGAGCTTCAAGAATTAGACTTTGTACTAGTTGAACTCACTCTTTATTTAGATACACATCCAGATGACACCGCCGCGATTAATCAATTTAATGACTTTTCCTATAAGCGGAGAGTATTAAAACAAAAGATGGAAGAAAAATACGGACCACTCCAACAGTTTGGAAACAGCTATTCTAATGCCCCTTGGGAATGGAGCAAAGGTCCTTGGCCATGGCAAATATAAAGGAGAGAAACTATGTGGATTTATGAAAAGAAATTACAATACCCAGTTAAAGTGGGAACTTGTAATCCCGCACTTGCAAAATTATTAATCGAGCAATACGGTGGTGCAGATGGAGAATTAGCTGCTGCACTACGTTACTTAAATCAACGTTATACAATTCCTGATAAAGTCATTGGCCTACTTACTGATATTGGTACAGAAGAATTTGCTCACCTTGAAATGATTGCTACGATGGTTTATAAGCTGACGAAAGATGCGACCCCTGAACAAATGAAAGCTGCTGGTCTTGACCCTCATTACGCTGATCATGACAGTGCTCTTCATTACCATAACGCTGCTGGTGTTCCATTTACTGCAACCTATATACAGGCTAAAGGTGATCCAATTGCCGATCTATACGAGGATATTGCAGCTGAAGAAAAAGCACGCGCAACATATCAATGGCTCATTAACTTATCAGATGATCCAGATATAAATGACAGCCTACGCTTCTTACGTGAACGAGAAATTGTCCATTCACAACGTTTCCGAGAAGCAGTTGAAATTTTAAAAGAAGAACGCGATAAAAAAATATTTTTTTAAAACACGTATCCTAGCGATATGTGTTTTTTTATGTTAAAAGTTAAATCCTTCCTATTAAACATATAAATAGTATATTTATTCGATTTAATGCATTATTTTTTAATATTTTCAAAATTCCCTATTGCTTTCTAGTCATCAGACCTTTAAAATAATAACAGTTACTCGACAAATTATTTGAATTTTCGACAAAAACACTCATTAGGAGGATTTTCTTTATATGCATACAACTTTAAAACCAGCGCAAATACTTTCGATTAGTTTATTACTATTCGCAGTTTTCTTCGGCGCTGGTAATATGATTTTCCCGCCCCTTCTTGGTCTTTCTTCCGGAGAAAATATGTGGGTTTCCATTACAGGGTTTATTATTACAGACGTCGGTTTATCTTTACTTGCTATCGTTGCTGTTGCCCTTGCTGGTGGTAGTTTTAACACTTTAGCGAGCCGTGTTCATCCAAAATTCGCAGCAGTATTCGCTATCATTATTTATCTTTCAATCGGCCCACTATTTGTTATTCCACGAACTGGATCTGTATCTTATGAAATCGGGATTGCACCACTTTTCCCAGATCAATGGTATTCTATGTTAGTTTTTAGTGCGATTTTCTTTACAGTCGTTTACTTCTTATCATTAAATCCATCCAAGCTAGTAGATCATATCGGTAAAATATTAACGCCAATTTTACTTGTAATTATTGCAATTATGGCAACAAAAGCGATTCTTTCACCAGGGACGTTTGCAGAACCTATCGGTGACTATAAAGACATCCCGTTTTTCAAAGGATTTCTTGAAGGATTTTTAACGTTAGATGCAATTGGGGCTCTCGTACTATCAACAATTGTTGTAAATGCAATTCATCAAAATGGTATACAAGAGAAGAAATCTATCGCAAAATATACAATCATTTGCGGAAGTATCGCTGCTCTATTCTTAACAATTGTTTACTTCTTACTCGGTTATATTGGAGCTTCAAACGGAAACTTAGGACAATTCGAAAACGGTGGGCAGCTATTAGCTACTGTTATGTATCAATTCTTTGGGACAAGCGGTAATGTTTTATTAAGTATCGCCATTATCTTCGCTTGTTTAACAACAGCAATCGGCGTTGTAAGTGCGTTCGCCAACTATTTCGCAACAGTACTAACAAACGTTTCATATAAGAAGCTCGTACTATACGTTTGTATTTTTAGCTTCGTGATTTCAAACTTAGGATTAAGCTTATTAATTAAAATCACATTACCTGTATTAATCATTTTGTATCCAATTACAATCATTTTAATTTTCGTATCATTTATTGATAAATATACGAAACGTAAACCTTCTGTCTACATCGGAGCAATGATCGCAGCATTCATTATTAGCTGTATTCATGCACTTGATAATGTGGAATTGATACCAAGTTTTATCGCTAATATCGTACACACAATTCCTTTTTATAACCTAGGAATTGGCTGGATCATTCCAGCAATAATCGGTGGTATAATCGGATACTTTATTCCGCAAACAGAAGCGGAAGGCGAAATCTCTACAAAATAAAGAAAAGAAGCAAGCATGAAATACATGCTTGCTTCTTTTTATCTTCTATTATTAAATACAGTATTTGTGTAAGAACGAACAGTTAACATATAATAACCAAAGTAGATTATGATATACACTCCTATACTACCTAGTAAGGGAAGACTATATTCAAACATTCCTGTAAAACCCATCAAACTTAAAAATGCAAAGAACGTATGAACAATCGCAAGAAATAGTGGTACTAAGAATATTGCACCTACTTGCTTTCTTACAGATTCCCTTGCTTCCTTTTTCGTTAGTCCGATTTTCTTTAACATTCCGTACGCCGGTCGCTCTGCCATCGCTTCTGTTATTTGTTTAAAGTATAAAATACAGCCTGTTGCAAGAATAAAGACAATCCCTAAAAATATACTAGCAAATAATAACACTGCACCATCTTGCAATTCAGATTGGCTCGCCTCTTCAAATGATTGGAATTTCACTTCTTTAGGAATGATTGTCCCTAGCTCTTTCGTTAGCGCTCTATTACCGTTTCCTTCAACGATAAATCCACTAACTGTTGAAACATCCTTTCCTTGCTGCAACTTATTAAATAACGAATCTCGAACAACAAGCCCCACTGGTGCAAGTTTCGCACTCATAATTGTTTCCTCTCGATGATCAACGATTGTAATATCGTCCTTCATCCCTTCAAAGAACACATTGTTTCCTTCAAGCGAATTCTTTTCGATGTTATATGATTTATACGGATCTAATAAAACAACTTCCTTTTCAGAACCGAGAATAACTTGTGTATTGCCTAATATAGAAGCTGATTTATTATAATCTGTCACTTTTATCATTTGCACATTACCATTACCTATTAAATACCCTGTTAATATTTGTTCTCCATCTATCTTCCCTTGCATAGACAGCATAGCTACAGACGTTTCATTTTTAATTGCTAATTCATGTTTTTGAATTTCTTCTCTAACCTTCTTATCTAGTTCCTTTCCAGTTGTTACATACTCATAACTAACTGGATTCATTAAGGTCGCTGTCTTCTGCGCCCCATAATACATACTGGAACTCACCCCAATGGTGCATAATGTTACCGCACTTAATAAAGATAATAACGCAAGCATCTTTACGTTTCCTTTTATTCTGAAGAACAATGAAGAAATCGATAAAATGTTCGTTCCATTCCAATATTTCGTTTTATCTCCCTTGATTGTATGGAGTGATTTCACTGTATATTGCTCAAATAGTAAAAACGTACCTTTTACAATACAGCCAAAAATAAGTAGACCTGTAATAAAAATTGCTCCAAATCCAAAAACTTGTGTAAGTAACGCAATGATATAACCTGTAATTAATAAAACAACCGCTCGTTTTGCCTTCTTACTTGAATACGTAGGTGCCTCTTCTTTTTGATTTTCACCATATAGTAATTCAACTAAACGATGCTCATAAATTAACTTTTTACTTTTCCATGATGCAATAAAGAAAATTGCGCCTATCGTTATAAGAACTTCTACTATAGATACAAATGAAATCGTAAATGTAAAAGTAAACGCACTTCCCATTAACTTCACGAGAAGCCCCGCGCACATATTCGCTATAAATAGACCAGCAAGAATACCTAATACACTTGCCGCACCACCAACTAATAATGTTTCATAAAAAAGTAACTTCGCGATTTCTTCTTTACGGATACCTAGTAAACTATATAGCGCAATTTCTTTTTTCTTCTTTCGCAAAAAGAAGCTATTACAATAAAAAATAAATATCGTTAAAAAGATAATTAACAATATTTGTGCAAACGTAAATGTCGTTTCCACCTTATCCGATTCTTTTAAAAGAGCTACTACACTTTCATTTCGTTTAATCGATACGAATGTAAAATAAATAATAATGCTACCTACTAATGAAATAAAGTATAGAAAATAATCTTTTATATTTCGTTTTATACTACGTTTTGATACTTCTAAAAAATCCATCGTATACCTTCACCCGCTCTCGTATTTCTCTATACATAAAGTGTATACGAAATTGTATTTCTCCCCTATCGATTTTCATTACATCTCTCTTACGATATTGTAATATAATAAAATAAAAAGAACCTAGTTTCCTAGGTTCTTTACATCGTATGTTTAAACGTAAACAACTCTTCTTTTGAATGCACAACAGATTGTTCCTCTTCTACAAGATCCTTCTTTAGCTCTCCTCCTAACCTTACTTTCATCATCGCCTCTTCGATACTTTTTACAATCATATTTCCTGAAAAAATAGTAAGTCCAAAAAATGTAATCGGAACGAGAGGGATCCACGGATTCACTGTTAATGACCTAAAGTATACTCCAATTAAACCTGACCATTCATGCGTATAAGATTCCACCTCTTTTATTTGTCCACCAAACATTACAGTCCCACCAAAGAACACTTCAAGTAATCCTAAGTGCAGTAAAATAGTAAGAGTCTGCGTAAACTGCTGAAGAAATACGAGTATAAACGGCATATAGAGATGCGGAAAAATATGTTTTATAACAATATGCCTTCTCGATCCACCTAATATGCGCGCGGCATCAACAAATTCTTCCGTTCGCAATTTACGAACTTCCTTCGCCACATACAGTGCAATAACTGGCATTACAAGCAGTACAAGTAATACCACTTGAAACGAAGCCCTTTCAAAAAAGGTTGTTGTCTCCTCTCCGCTTCCAAATGTATTTGCAGATTGAAGAAAAAAATACGCAATCATAACTGTCGGAATAACTGTAAAACTATCAAAGAAAGCCTCAATTTTTGAAAATCCTCTTTTTATATACGTTCCGAGTACGACACCGAAAAACACACCTATTACCATTCTAAGTGCCGCAATTAAAATAGATATACCAATCGTCCACTTCGCGCCCTCAATGACTAAATGTAACAGGTCATACCCTTTCCGGTCTGTCCCGAGTAAAAATTGTAATGAAGGTGGAAACGGTGGCACTTGTGGATTTTCATCCGCATCATATTGCAATGTAACTTGTCTAATATGTCCATCATTCCATAACGTATTTCCGATGCTCAAAAGAACTAATAGGAGAAGAAACCCAATGCTTATCCAAAATCTTTTATCACGTTTTATATACGTCCACATATTATAATCTCTCCTTCATCGCAGCCGGAATGAGATAATGAAACAATTTAAATAAAATAAAAATCGGAATATATATAAGAAGCACACTAACGATGAAAACCTCAACTCTAATACCGAAATACGATTTCAAAAACATAAAAATACCACCCGTATTAAAAATCCATTCTATAATATATAAATTAGATAACATAAAAAAGATATTCGTTTTCGCAAAGAATAATGTACTAAGCAACACATTTCGTAAAATATGACGATTTAAAATATGAAAGCGCCCCAGCCCTTTCGCCTTAGCAAATAGTACATAATCTTTTTCTAGTTCATTTTCAAAACGAAGCACGACCATTTTTACAAACATAATCGTAGTCGGGATGCTCAAACACAATATTGGCAACCCCCTAATCGACTCGCCTCCAATTGAAGCAATTTGAAAAGGTAAAAAACCTGTTTGTTTAAAAAACCATACAACTAAAATTTGTGATACTAAAATAAGAAGGATATCTGGAATGGATTCTAGGAAGATAAGAAATGATTTAATTCGATGTTGTATACGCGGTGAACTACTCATAATTACATAAACAATACAAAATGCTACAAATAATGAAATAAAAAAAGCCGCTAAAAAAATAATAATCGTTTCTTTATAATGGACGAACAACTGCGGAAATAAAAATTTACCTTTCACATATTGCAAATTGGAAATATCCATTAAGTTCACAAACACTTCTTTTAAACTCTGTATGTACCTTGATGCATGCAGCTCAAATCCATAAAATAATTTCGGCAGTGCCCCTAAACAAATAATACCCAAAATCGAAATAATAAATTGAACCGTCACTTCCATCCCATTCAGAAAAACTTTTTTGACCACGTTTTCCCTTCTCTCTCTATATAATTTACCCCCTAATTTTATTCTTAATTTTCTGAATTGTAAATGTTTATATAAAAAAATCACTAGGTTATGATCCTAGTGATTCTTTATGCGCATGCCCTTCTCTTTTCACAAATGGCATATACAAAATAAAACATCCAATAAGCGCAGCTATTTCTAATGAAATAATATAGTAAGGATGCGGCCCTAACATATCAAGTAATGAAGCTGTTTCTGGCTTATGAGCTAAAAACATATAATTACCACCTGTTTTGTAATTTACAAACGAAACAATTGGAATCAATATGTTTAAAAATATCATTGTGCGTTTAATAGATTGTACTGTCGGACGATATCCTTCCACCCAAGTCATAAAGAGTGGTGCCCAAATGAGCAATATATGCGCGATAAAATATTCAATGAAACGAAAATGCGGAAAAGCATACTGCAAGTTTGGCGTTAAAATAGCTTGTGATGCACCAATAATTCCCGTGAAAAATACAATCTCATATATGCGGTAACTTTTCGTTACGATCATAATCGACGCTAATAATAAACTAATCGTACATAATTCAAACGGTAATGAAGTAGCTAGCTCAAAAATCCCCGCTTTCCACTCCCACATATGAAGCCCAATTTCACTACCTATAAATAAAAATGCAATTGCATATCGAACCGTTATATTCCACTCACTTTGACGTAATACATCTTGGTATTGATACAGAAAAAATATCCCCACCAACATAATAAATAATATAATGGCATGTTGCCTTGAGTATGGAATAAACGATTTTAATGGATGCGCACTAAAATAAGCTTCCATCTTCCTTCCTCCTCTCCTTCATACAATATTATTGTAAGAAAGAAACGACGAGTCAATTCATTTGCTTACACTTGGACAAGCTCTACCTTACATTTACATATTCATACCTTACAAAACTGTAAGGTTATTGTAAGCTAAAACGATTTGTCAGATTCTTCACCTCTTCTATACTTAATGTAGATACTAAAACGAACGAAAAGGTGATAAATAGATGAAGAAGAAAAATAAAGTGTTAATTACTAGTGTAGTAGCAATCGGAATTGCAGCTGGATCATACTTTGCATTTGCTGGGGGCGGTTCAGATGTAGCGATGGCATATAGCGGATATAAAGTAACTGAAAAACAAATCCAAAACGCGCAAAAATTTGGTGGCGAAGTTATTCCAAACGGAATTGAAACTATTTCATTCGATCCAACAAAAGGAACATATGAATTAGCTGTGAAAAAAGGCGATGAAGTGAAAAAGGGTCAGCTTCTATTTAAATACAATGATCCGACTGCGAAACAAGGTGTAACAGAAGCAGAAATGCAAAAGAAAATCGCACAAAAAGAAGTAACGTTGCTCCAAAAACAAATTGATGCAGCGAAACAAAAATTACAAAAAGATAAAAATGCAGGCCTTCCTGCTGAAGCATTAAAAGCATCAGAAGCCGAAGTTGGGCAATTAGAATCACAAATTGAAATGAAAAAGTTTGAAGTTGAAAAAGCTGATGAAATGATTAAAGCAGCAAAAGAGAAAGTAAACAATCTTTCTGTAACAAGTCCTGCTGATGGCGTAATTGATGATATCGTAAAAACTGCTGACGAAAAAACAGGTATGAGCGGAATTACTCTTCGTCACGCTGGTCAATTTAAAGTAAAAGGTCAACTTTCTGAATATGAGCTTGCTAGTATGAAAGTTGGGCAAGAAGTAACTGTTTCATCAAAAACTGTCGCTGGTAAGACTTGGACAGGAAAAGTAACAGAAATCGGTTCTACACCTTTAAAGAGCATGGATGAAAATAAAACTGTTTCTAATTACCAATTCACTGTCACATTAGATAATAGTGACGAACTACAAAACGGCTTCCACGTTTACGTAACAAGTAAATCTGGCGAAGCAACTGGTACAATTGTTCCGAAAAGCAGTATCGTGAAAAAAGGTGACAAAAATGTTGTCTTCGTTGTAAAAGACGGTAAAGCGAAAGAACAAGCAGTTACTGTTGAATTCGAGACTGATAGCGAAGCAAAAGTTTCTGGAGTGAAAAAAGGAGAGGAAATTATCTCTAAGCCTGAAAAAGACTTAAAAGATGGTATGGAGGTTGTCGCCCAGTGATTAACTTAAAAGGCATCACGAAATCCTTCCAAAATGGTGCAGAGTCCGTTCAAATATTACACGGAATTGATGTAACACTGAACCAAGGAGAATTCACTTCGATTATGGGACCTTCTGGTTCTGGTAAATCAACATTAATGAACATTATCGGTTGCTTAGATAAACCGACGACAGGTACGTACGAACTAGCTGGTCAAAACATTTCAAACATGTCTGAAACAGAACTTGCACACGTACGTAATAAAGAAATCGGATTCGTATTCCAAAACTTCATGTTATTACCTAGACTTACAGCACTTCAAAATGTAGAGCTACCTCTTATTTACGCTGGAGTCGATAAAAAAGAAAGACGTGAGCGCTCGTTAGCTGCTTTAACAAAAGTAGGCTTAGCTGATCGCGCTACTCACTTACCGAACGAATTGTCAGGTGGACAAAAGCAGCGTGTCGCTGTTGCACGTGCAATCGTAAATAACCCAAAATTCATTTTAGCCGATGAACCGACGGGAGCACTTGATACGAAAACAAGTACACAAATTATGGACCTCTTTTACGAATTAAACAAACAAGGCTCAACAATCATTATGATTACCCATGACCGTGAAATCGGGGAAGCTGCAGCACGTCAAATTGTAATTCGTGACGGAAATATCGTCCAAGATTGGAGAGGTTAATTTTGAATACGAGTGAAAATATACGCATGGCCCTTTCTTCTATCTTTGCTCATAAGATGCGTTCTATCTTAACAATGTTAGGTATTATTATCGGTATTAGTGCCATTATTACTATCATCTCGATGGGTGATGGTACAAACGCAAAGTTTAAAAAAGAATTAGGCCAAGGAAAAGATAATGAAGTAACGATTTACTACAACAATCCTGATTACGGAACAGATAGTGCCAAAATCACACCTGATATGCTAAACCGTCTGCAAACTGTACCAGGCGTTAAAGATGTGTATCCAGACGTAAGTATGAAAGTAAAAGCAGCTGCTGGTTCAAAAGATGTAAATCTTGATTTAAAAGGTGGAACAGGCGCCTTTATGACAGATTCGAAAATAAAATTAGTTCACGGTCGTGAATTAAATGACAGTGAACTAAACCAAGCAATCCCTGCTGTTATATTAAATGAAGAAGCTTTCAACAAATTATTTAGTAGTGGTTGGGAATCCAATCAATACACAGATATAAAAGGAAAGCCGTATAAAATAGTTGGTGTATACGAAACGAAAAACGACTTTGGAATGCCTATGCCTGAAGGTTATACATCACTTGAAAATGCGCCTGTCATTTCAGGAGTAAATGAGTATGACTCTGTAAGATTAACAATGACCTCTCCGACAGAACGTAAAAGTGTAGAAAAACAAGCTGTTTCTGTTTTAAACGAAATGAAAGCTCCTAAATTTGAGCACAAATTCGAAGCACAAGACTTAGGTGAATTTACGAAACAACTAGACGAATCAATCGGTATGATGAAAATGGTATTCGGTGGTATTGCTGCTATCTCCTTACTTGTTGGTGGTATCGGTGTAATGAACATTATGCTTGTATCTGTAACAGAACGTACACGCGAGATTGGTATTCGTAAAGCACTTGGTGCAACACGTGGTAAAGTATTAACACAATTCTTAATCGAATCTTGTATTTTAACAGGACTTGGTGGTTTCATCGGATTCATGCTCGGTATTTTCTTCGCTTGGATCGTCTCAATCTTTGCTGGATGGCCACTCGTTGTCTCAAAAGAACTTGGACTTCTTGCAGTAGGTATTTCAATGCTAATCGGTATTGCATTCGGACTATTACCAGCTAACAAAGCTGCAAAACTTGATCCAATTGAATGTTTACGATATGAATAAACAAAAACGTAGGAGTTTACACTCCTACGTTTTTTATTTACCTATTAAATCGAGTTTCTTCTATTATATATGTTTCACGTTACAACTATCATTCTAATACTCTTCATTATTTATAGGTACTAAGGCTATTATCTAATCCTATTATTGCAAAAATACTATGTAACAGACGAAAATCAAGGCGTAATTTTTTCCATGCTTCGACTGATTTTGTAACAATTATATCGATATTTCATTAAATTTCACCTCATTTATATCTTTTCACATCTAAAAAGGTTATTATCCCATAACTATTTTTTCATTTAAACAGTAAAATAAGCTGTTTTCGTAACACTATAGATACCCTCAAGAAACATTACTGTAACATTATTAATGTTATAGTAATTGAAATACTACTCATTTTGTGTTTTACATGCCCTAATACGCCAAAAAACAACAAGGAAGCGCTATCAGGATATTTATGGAATTGTTACAGAATATTAATGCCCCGTTACGAAAGCTTTGTAATTATATGTTTTTCGCAAATAAGAAAATAATGGTTGCTATAATGAGGTCAACGAAAACAAATGCAATGGAGGCTATTATGAAAAAATTTATGGGTATAGCAACAGCAGCGGTTTTTGGTCTTGGGATTTTCACAACATCTGCTAAAGCAGAAACGATCGTAACGACTGACGTACTAAACGTACGAGAAAACCCAACTACTGAATCAAAAGTTGTAGGAAAATTATTAGATGGATATAAAGTAAATGTTTTACATACAGAAAATGGTTGGTCAAAAGTTCAATTGAATAGCGGTAAAGAAGCTTTCATAAGCGCTGACTATACAAAAGACACTTACTACGTCACAGCAAACGTATTAAACGTACGTGCTGGAGCAAACACAGACTCAGAAATTCTTGGTAAGTTGAAAAAAGATGATGTAATTGAAACAACACACCAAGTACAGAATGATTGGATTCAATTTGAATATAACGGAAAAACAGCTTATGTTCATGTTCCTTACTTAACAGGTAAAGCACCAGTTAAAGTTCAACCAGTAGTTAAAGTTGAAAAAACGACTAATGTTCAAGATACAGCTAAAGTTCGTGAAGCAGTTAAAGCTCAGGAAGTAGCTGAAACTCAAGCAAAAGCTAAAGCTCAAGAAGCAACTAAAGCTCGTGAAGCGGCTGAAGCTCAAGCAGAAGTTAAAGCTCAGGAAGCAGCTAAAGCTCGTGAAGCAGCTAAGGCTCAAGCAGAAGCTAAAGCTCAGGCAGACGCTGAAGCTCAAGCAGAAACTAAAGCTCAAGAAGCGGCTAAAGCTCGTGAAGCAGCTAAAGCTCAGGCAGCAGCTGAAGCTCAAGCAGCGGCTAAAGCTCAAGAAGCAGCTAAGGCTCAAGCAGAAGCTAAAGCTCAGGCAGCAGCTGAGGCTCGTAAAGCAGCTAAGGCTCAAGAGGCAGCTGATCGTGAAGCGGCTAATAAAGTTCAAAAACCAGCTACACAACAACCTGTTGCAAAAGAAACTGAGAAAAACACACAATCTTCTTCTCGTGAATTCCAAGTTGTAGCAACAGCTTACACAGCAGATCCACTTGAAAATGGTTATAAAGCAGGCGACCAAGTAAAATCAGCTTTAGGTCATAACTTAACAGCTAATCCAAACATGAAACTTATTGCAGTTGATCCAAGTGTAATTCCATTAGGTTCAAAAGTATGGGTTGAAGGTTACGGAGTAGCAATCGCTGGTGATACTGGTGGAGCTATTAAAGGTAATAAAATCGACGTTTTAATGCCAGATAAAGGTACATCAAGTAGCTGGGGACGTAAAACAGTTACAGTTAAAGTATTAAACTAGTTAGTAAAAAAGAGTCAGTCTCATCGTTGAGGCTGGCTCTTTTTTTACTCTATTAAACTACTGAAAAATGACATAGTAAATGAAATTATATCAACGATTTTTCAAATATATCTATCGTAACCTACAATATATCAACGATTTTTCGAATATATCTATCGTAACTTATAATATATCAACGATTCGACAAGAGATATCGATTTACCGACAAATTTTGACGTTAAAAGTACTTTAATATTAAAAAGGCGGTCCAAAATTTGGAACGCCCCCTATCTTCCCTATTCCACACAAGTAAACTGCGTCCAAGCTCCTACATAATTTAGTAAGAATAGCTCCTCTTCCGCAATTGTACCGACGATATTTTTCCGTTCATCTATCGGCATTTCTTTTAAAATGATTTGCAGTTCACCTTTATACTTACCAAATGAATTATTTCCAATTACAACTTGCCCTCTTTCCTGTAGCACACTTTCACGCACTGGGAAGTCATAGTCTTTGTACTTTTTACGTACTTCTGTAGAACGTACCATATACTCTGTTATGTCGCCGCGTCTTACGTGTAATTCTTGCAGCGTAGCTCTCTTCTCTACTTCAGTCACTTCGTCTACAAAGTGCACTTTTAGCTGTAACATGTAGCGATTTAAGTTTCCTAGTTTCTCTAACTCTTCCTCACTCGCATAAGCATTTCCGATAATGACATCATCGATTAGCTCTGTTGCCCATAAATGCTTCGCTTGTACTTCAATTGGTAAATTACGATGCTCTTCTAACGTACATAATCCGTCGTTAATATCCCATGGACCAATGTTTGCGGCATGTGATGTAATAAATGCTGCACTGCGAATACCATGCTTTTTAAAGCGTTCACTACAACGAATGAAATAATCGTACGGAAGACCAGTGAATTTTTGCGGATAAAAATTATGACAACCAATTAAAGCTGATTTATTCGCTTGATGCGAAAGAATATTCTCTAAGTACGCAATATCGTTACTTACATTTAACTCAATTTTTAAACCGTACGGATTATTCGTCATTTTCGCTTCCGTTAATCCGTCAAAACCTACATCTAAACGAATACCGTCTGCGCCTAACTCTGCGAAAAATGATAGATCGCTATAACTAATACCAAGCTGATCAAACACAGCCGGAGCTACATCTAAAATAACTTCCATATTGTTATCTTTCGCATGATTAATAATTTCTTTAAATTCAGCTACAATTTCTTCTTTCGGACGATTCACAGATAACAAACAAGTAAATATTCTTGAAAAACCGTGTCGTGCCGCTGCGGAAATATAAGCCATATCTTTTTCTTTCGTTGAATGTTCTGGATAAAGTGAAATTCCTAATTTACGCTCCATGCTTTTGCATCTCCTTCACGCGTTGTATTAATGCCATGCTCGTAAATCTATATTTTGCAGATAAACACGTTGCACATAAAATTGTCGGTACAATAATTACGTAAGGTGATTGCAATCCTAACATTACATATGCACCCATTGAACAACTGATAAATAAAACTGATACTAGTAGTAACACTAATAAAGATTTACTTTGTACCCATTTCGAATAATGGGCAATACACTGTCCGACCACGAATGTAATTAAGATGATAATTGCTCCGAGCATTCTGTTTTCTCCTCTCCTGCTAATTGTTGTTTCTCATACATTTTGAAGAATGGATAGTAAATAACGAATGAGATCGCAAAGTTAACAAGTACAAGTACACCAGCCATAATTGTCCAGTCCGTGCTAATAATCGCTGCAATTGGTGCTAACATCGTAAATGGCAGTTTCGCCATCATGAGTGGAATCATACCTGAAACAACTGCGAAATATGATACTGTCGTTGTCACTAGCGGTGTAATAACGAACGGAATAATTAAGATTGGGTTCATTACAATCGGAGCCCCGAAAATAATTGGCTCGTTAATATTGAATAAACCTGGTACGAATGATAATCTACCTAACTCTTTTAGGAACTTAGATTTAGAGAACATAAACATAATTACTAAAGCTAACGTTGAGCCTGATCCGCCAATCCATACGAACCATTGAATGAATTGCTCTGTAAATAAGTTTGGTAACTGATGTGCATTTCCTGTAGCCGTGAACACTTCCATATTTTCAAGAATTGCTGAATCCCACATCGGACGAATGATTGGTCCTAAAATCGCCGGTCCATGTATACCAAATGACCAGAAGAACACGATTAAGAATACTGTTAATAAACCACCGAATAAGTTATTTCCTACTAGTACTGATTTTAATGGTGCGATTAAATATGTAATTGTTGTATTTACATCGAATTTCAAACCGTAGCGAATGCCCCAAAATAAAAGAATAACTACTAATGTTGGAATTAATGCTGCAAACGAATTTGAAACTGCTGGTGGTACACTGTCTGGTAATTTTATTGAAATATTATGCTTAATCATAAAATGATAAATTTCTACTGCAATTAATGCTGTAACAATTGCGCCGAATAAAGACGTTGCACTTAATGTTCCTACTGAAATATATCGACCTGCATCAATAACACCTGGTACAGCTTTCGTAATTTGAATTGGTTCAACTGATGCTAGTAAAAAGGCGAGTACAGATAGTAGCCCTGCACTTAATTGATTGAGCTGATAAAAGTTCGCGAGCGAAGCCCCTACTCCAAACGCTGCGTATAAGGCCATTAGTCCTACTGTAAATCGGAATGGAATATCTAAAATATGGCGAAACGGTGCAATCCATTCCATATATGCATCAATTGGTAAATTTAAAAAGATAACGAAAAATGACCCGACGATCGTTAACGGTAATGTAGAAATAACCCCATTTCGAATTGCCAATAAATGTCGTTGTCCTGCAATTTTTTGCGTTGTTGGCATAATCTTTTGTTCCATAAAACTCATAAACCCATTCATCAATAGCCCTCCTCTTTCTCTCTACTATAAAAGAATGAAATAAACTTTATAACATTATAATGTTCATATTTAAAAAGATATAATTATGCTAAAACTAATTGTTCTGCTTGCCTAAGCACTTTCAAACCATCACACATGCCATAATCTCGTTGGTCTATAATTGCAACTGGTATGTTGTATGAGTTTGCAAGAAACTCTACAGCTGGAAATAAATATTTCACTTGTGGACCGATTAAAACGACATCGGCTTCTTTTATTTCAAGTTTCACAAGTTCTGAATCAACCGCCTTAATTTTATAATTCTTCCCCTGTTTCTTTGCCTCTTCTTGCATTTTTCTTACGACCATACTCGTTGACATACCTGCTGCACAACATAATAAAATATACATCTTATACTGTCACTTTCTCTTCTACTCGTTTATGAAGAGTAATAAATTCTTCAGCTAGTTCTTTCACTGTAATTGCATTCATTAAATGGTCTTGTGCGTGCACTAACAGTAAACTGATTTCTGCATGAATTCCTCTTGCCTCTTCTTGAATTAAATCCGTTTGAATACGATGCGCTGCTGAAATTTCCTCACTAGCAAGTTTCATCTTTTCACCCGCATTCTCAAAATCTCCTTGTCTTGCAAAAGCGATTGCTTCAAGCGCTGCACTTCTCGCATTGCCACCATGTAAAATTAACGCAAATGGAGTTTGCATATCAGCCATTTTAAATTCCCCCAAGCTATATGTTTTCTATATTTTTATCTTATTATGAAAACGCATACAATTAAACATAAAAAACTTCCGTTATGTAACGGAAGTTTTTATATACTTTTTCAAAATGATAATAAAATCTCTTGAAAATCTTCAATTACCTCGGTCTGAGTAAGTTTCTCTATCGTAGTTTGACTAGACATAATATCATATAAAAAATCATAAAGCCTTTGCAAATCTTCATTATTATTGCGCTTTACACTAAATAAAATAATTACTTGTACTTTTTTATCTCCCCAATCAACAGCCTTTTCAAGTGTGCAAAACATCAAAAAAGTTTCCTCACTTAATAACTGCATCGGATGCGGGATTGCAACTGAATTCCCAACCGCTGTCGGAGACGTATTTTCTCTTTCCATAACAGAAGCATAAAAGTTTTCTTGTACATAATGTTTCTCAGCAGCTTTCTCACATAAAAACTGAATAACATCCTCTTTCGTAGAAGCACTATGATTTAAAAAGATTAAATCTTCCTTAATATAAGGCTGCACACTAGTATTCACATGCGTAAACAACCGCTGACCAATCGATTTAATCTCTTTATCATCAAATATTGAATTCACTTTTATAACTGGAACAGGCAAGCCACTCGGTATATGAATCGTACTAATAATACAATCTATTTTTTCTTTATAAAGATCTTCTACTTTCAATTGATAATAGCCTGTAATACCTACAATCTCTAATTTATCTCGGAACTGTGATAAAATTTTATATTTTAATAGTTGTGCACTTCCTTGACCAGTCGCACAAACTAATAAGCATCTTTTCTTTTGATTTTGCTCCTGCAAACGGCTCATCGCTCCGCCGAAGTGAATTGCAATATAGCCAATTTCACTTTCAGGGATCGATTCACCCGTATATTCACCAATGATATCTCCAACAAGAACCGCAATTTCAAAAGCATACGGATAATTCTTTTTCACTTCTGCCAAAAGAGGATTTCTCGTATTTAACTTATACTTCAAACGATTTAATAACGTTTTTAAATGAATACCAAATCCAAATAATAATTCTTCGTCATAATAAAAAATAAGATTCCGTTCTTCCGCTACTTTAAAAAGAATATGTTGCATAAATGCATATATATCTTTCCCTAATAGCTCTTCTACATTTTCATAGCGATCTCTCGTTGTAACAGCAGTACTTAATAAATGCATCGTCACATATAATACTTCTTCTTCTGGAAATGAAAATTTTAACTCTTTCTCTAAATCTCCTAAAATCTGCTTCGCAATTGTATATTCTTTCTTTATTATAAGTTCTGATTGCTCCGCATGCAGTCCTTTCATATAATGTTGACTTTGACAACGCTTTAATGCGATTGCAATATGAATGACCAAATTATCAATTTCTATATCAGATAAATATATTGTTCCGCCTTCAATATACTTTAATATAATTGAACGAATGAGTGATATATGAGGTAGCGATAAATACGTCTCCGTCTGCTCAAATTGCTCATGAAACGGAGTATGGTCATAACGCGGTAAACCATATTGTGATAAACAAGAACGAATATTAAATTCCTCTCCAACAATACGTATACCATAATACGGTCTCTTCTCAATTTGTAATTTATAGCGACTACATATATCTGTAACATCTTTCATAATTAAATTGACCGTTGATTTGCTCACATAAATCTCTTCTGCTAATTCTGAAAGCTTCACATATCCCTCTGTCGTTAAAACACGATGCAGAATATACGCTATTCTTTCTTCATAAGAAGTTGGGATCTTTTCCGTCTGTTTTTGAAATAGACTCACACAAAAGTCTTCAAATTTCTTCGTTTGTATAATTTCTAATTCGTACCCAGTCCCTCTTTGCGATTCGATTTTCGCTCCGTTTTCTTCCAATATATCATTTAATAATTTTATATCCTTTTGAATCGTCTTCGTCGATACATGTAAACGGCCCGCTAAAAAAGCTCGATTTAACATCGATTTCTCTTCTAAAAACTCCTCTAAAATAGAAATTAATCGCTGATGCACCTTTGTCATAGCTCTTCCTCTCGCTCTTTATATATAAATGGGGAAAAGCTGCTGAAATCAGTAGTTTTTCCCCTTTATATTCTCTCTATTTCTTTAATGTGAACCCGAATTTATCCCATGCTTGTAAATAATCTAATAAGAAAATTTCTTCTTCTATAATTCGACCAACTACATTTGTTTTTCCTGTATTCACCATATCTTTTAATGCAATTTGTAATTCGCCTTTATACTGGCCATATTGTTCATTATCAATTAATAAATCTCCACGCTTAATTTCACGCGTATTATGAGGTTTAAACTCTTCTTTTTTATATTTCACACGACTTTGTGTAGAACGAATCATATATTCAGATACATCTCCGCGATAAAAATGTGGTTCGTCTAATACGATAATTCTTTCTAATTCTGTCGTTGTATCATATAGTTCTATATCAAATGTTTGTTTCTCTTTATTTAATGCACCTAGTGCTTGTAATTCTTCTTCTGACGCATATGCGTTTGCAATAATAACATCATCAATTAATTCCGTCGCAAATAAATGCTTCGCCTGTGTTGTCATCGGTAATTCACGATGCTGCTCTAATGTACATAACCCTTCTGTTACTGGCCAAGGTCCGTATGTTGCATCAAATGATGAAATAAAAGCAGCCGTTCTCATACCGTAATCTTTAAATTGTTTCGAGCATTTAATGAAATGATCGTATGATAATCCTGAATAACGATGCGGATAAAAATTATGACAACCAATTAAATTTTCACGATTTGGTCTATGACTCATAATGTTATCTACATACTTCGTACCATTACTCATATTAATCTCAATTTTCAAACCATACGGATTATAAGTCATAATTGATTCTTCTAATCCTGAGAAACCAACATCTAAACGAATACCGTACGCACCTAATTCATGGAAGAATGATAAATCATTATACGAAATACCTAATTGTTCAAAAACAGATGGACTAATATCAACTAATACTTGGAACCCTAATGCATTCGCATGAGAGATCGTTTCTTTAAATTCTTCTATAATTTTCTCTTTTTCTCCATCCACAGATAATAAACATGTGAACACACGTGTAAATCCATATTTACTTGCTAATGTTAAATACTCCTTATCTTTCTCTACTGTTGAATGTTCTGGATAAATAGAAATACCTAATCGTCTCATATGTACACGCCTCTTTCTTCATCATATTGTAAACCTTTTCAAATATATGTAGTGAAAAAGTATATATCCCCTTCTTGTTCACTACCCTTTTGAATCCGCTTTCTTTAAAGAAAAAACAATTTCTATCATTCTTAACACCTACAAGTCTATACATCTATACTTTACATCTTTTTTTCATAGTTGTGTAGCTTTTACACAAATTTGTCAGTTTTTCATCTTAAAAATTGTTATCCGTTTTCAAGACACCTTCCTTGACTGTTTCATTGGCCAATACATATACTCGAAAGAAAAGAGAAAATTTTATATAGGGGATGAATATATGGGAGAAGCAATACTCGTAAAACGAGAACCGTTATGGACAAAAGAGTTTGTTGCTTTAATTTTTGCAAACTTATGTATGTTTTTAGGGTTTCAAATGTTAATTCCAACCTTACCTGTTTATGTGAAAGAAATTGGTGGCACAAGTTCCAATATCGGATTGGTTGTCGGCATGTTTACCGTTGCGGCACTTTTTGTTAGACCGCTAACTGGGAATGCCTTGCAAAAATTCAATAAAAAAATCATTTTAATGATCGGTACTGCTATTTGTTTACTTGCTATGGGCAGTTACCTTTTCGCCTCAACTATCTTTCTCTTGCTTGCTGTTCGTATTTTACACGGAGCTGGTTTCGGTATTACAACGACTACATATGGAACTGTCGTTTCTGATTTAATTCCCTCAGCTCGCCGCGGAGAAGGCATGGGATATTTTGGTCTTTCTGGAACAATCGCAATGGCCCTCGGTCCACTTATCGGACTATGGCTTATGCAAACATATAACTTCACAATTCTTTTTTTATGTGCATTATCGTGCACAATTGTTTCATTAATATTAACGAAACTACTTCAAATCCAAAAAACGAAACAGCCTCCACAACAATCATCTAGTACTTTTCTCGATGGATTTATTGAGCGTAAAGCTTTACTTCCTTCATTATTAATATTATGTATTACATTAATGTACGGAGGAATCGGAAGTTTTATCACACTATTTGCTACAGAAGTGGGCATAGCTGATATTAGCCTCTTCTTTTTATGTAACGCACTAGCAATCGCTGTAACTCGTCCATTCTCTGGAAAGCTATATGATGCAAAAGGCCATACATTCGTCATTATTCCGGGAGTTATTATAACGTTTACAGGTATTATTTTATTGTCGTATACGACGACAATTCCGAGCTTAATTATTGCTGCAGCATGTTACGGAAGTGGTTTTGGAGCGATCCAACCTGCACTACAAGCATGGATGATTGACCGCGTAGCACCGCATCGACGCGGCGTAGCAACGGCTACATTCTTCTCCGCATTTGACCTTGGAATCGGCGCTGGAGCGATTATATTTGGATTTATTGCTCATTTTACAAACTATGCAACTGTATATCGTTACTCCTCTCTATTACTTATTGCTTTTCTCTTCATTTACATTACAAGCATAAGAAAACAAAAGCATAGCGATAAAAACACGGAAAAAGCTGCTGGATAAATCAGTGGCTTTTTTATCGTGTTAAAAAATTATTTCCCCTCGTTTTGCTGTTATAAAACTACATGCATTTTCCTACATATTTTTTTAAATTTCATCAAAAAATATACGATGAACTCGCAGACGCTTTCCTTGATATTCAACTGAACAACATTATTCTAAAAAGTGTGATTTCTTTACAAAATTAAGATTTATATAAGGTGAAAACCAATAAAATACAGCTGTTTCTTTAATGGATTGTAAACTTTTCTTCCCTTTGTAAATTTAGTGTAAATTTTACTAGCAAACCGTTTACAGTGACTCAAGGTTCAGTTAATAATTACATCGTACATGAAATTTAAGGAGTGGAATGCGTGGAATATAATGTTCAAGATATGATCTTCCAGTTCATTGGTGGATTAGGTATTTTCTTATTCGGGATTAAATACATGGGCGATGGACTGCAACAAGCAGCTGGAGATCGTCTTCGCGATATTCTAGATCGTTTTACAACAAACCCACTTATGGGTGTACTAGCAGGTATGTTAGTTACTGTATTAATCCAATCCAGTTCAGGAACAACCGCTTTAACAGTCGGACTTGTAAGTGCCGGATTTATGACATTAAGACAAGCAATCGGTGTTATTATGGGTGCAAACATCGGTACGACAGTTACTGCATTTATTATCGGAATTAAAATCGGAGAATATGCTCTCCCAGTTATGGCAGTTGGAGCAATTTTACTATTCTTCTTTAAAAATAAAAAAGTACATTCTGTAGGTCAAGTTGTATTCGGTTTTGGTATGCTATTCTTCGGTTTAGAATTAATGAGCGCAGGTATGAAACCTCTTCGTTCTTTAGAGTCATTCCAAGATTTAATGATTAGCATGAGTGATAATCCAATTTTAGGAATTGTTGTCGGTACAGTCTTCACTTTAATTGTACAAAGTTCAAGCGCAACAATCGGTATTTTACAAGAACTATTCGGTCAAGGTGCAATCGATTTACAAGCATCTCTTCCTGTATTATTCGGTGATAACATCGGTACGACAATTACAGCAGTATTAGCAGCAATCGGTACTTCAATTGCAGCAAGACGTGCAGCATTAGTTCACGTTATCTTTAATATTATCGGTACAATTATCTTTACAATTTTATTAGTACCATTTACAAGTTTAATTCAATATTTCCAAACATCATTAAACTTGAATCCAGAAATGACTATTGCATTTGCACACGGAACATTTAACGTAACAAATACAATCATTCAGTTCCCATTCATTGCAGTATTAGCATGGATTGTAACAAAAATTATCCGCGGCGAAGATTCTGCTATTAATTTCAAACCGCAACATTTAAATCCAATCTTTATTGAACAATCTCCAGCCATCGCTTTAACTGAAGCTCAAAAAGAGATTGTGCGTATGGCTGAATTTTCATTACACGGATTAAAAGAAGCAAATCAATTTTTAAATACGCAAGACAAAAAACATGAAAACATGGCCACCCAACTAGAAGGAGCTATTAACAATTTAGATAAAAAAATTACCGAGTATTTAGTTTTACTATCAGAAAAGCCACTTTCACCTACGGATTCTGAAAAACATTCTGTTTTAGCAGGTGTTGTTGGAGATATTGAACGTGTCGGTGATCATGTAGAAAACCTTGTAGAACTTGTAGATTTCCAAATTTCAAATCGTGTTTCACTATCAAACGAAGCATTAGCTGAGTTAAACGAAATGCTTGAATTAACAATTTCAACACTGCAAGACTCAGTTGAAGCTTTAACAAACTTCGATACTGAACTAGCTCAAACTGTTATTGCAAAAGAACGCAAAATCGACCAAATGGAACGTGTTCTTCGTAAACGTCACGTATTACGTCTAAACGAACGCAGCTGTTCAGGTGATGCAAGTATCATCTTCGTCGATATGGTAAGTAACTTAGAGCGCATTGGCGATCACGCTGTAAATATCGCTGACGGTGTTTTAGGCGAACAAGGAAAAATCAATTTAAAACAATCATTATAATGAAAAAAGAGACGCTAACTTAAGCGTCTCTTTTTTCATTATATTTTAACAACTGTTCTTCCTTTTAACTTTCCTTGCAATATAAGTGTAAACTTCTTCTCTAATTCTTCTAATGTACATTCTTCTGTATAAGATAGTAATTCTTTATTTCCCCATTCTTTCGCTAAAAGCGTCCACACATCTCTTCTCACATCCACTGGACATTGCACGGAATCTACCCCTAAAAGGCTTATGCCTCGTAAAATAAATGGATATACTGTTGTTTGTAGTTCCTGGCCTGCCACATTACCGCATGTCGTTACACAACCACCATACTTTACTGTTTTTAAAGCTGTTTCTAACATATGCCCACCTACAGTATCGATAACTCCGGCGTATATCCCTTTTAACATCGGTCTTCCTGATTCATCATTCAATTCCGCGCGATGAATCACTTTTTTCGCGCCTAGACGTAATAGCATCTGTTCCTCTTCCATTTTCCCTGTCGCTCCTACTACGTTAAACCCTAACTTACTTAATATACTAACAGCTACACTCCCTACGCCGCCTGTAGCACCCGTTACTAAAACATCTCCCATACTAGGCTTGATTCCTGCTCCAATAAGCTTATATACCGACAAAGCCGCAGTAAAACCTGCTGTCCCATACATCATACTTTCCTTTAATGACAATCCTTCTGGTAAAGGCACGACCCAAGATGATGGCACGCGAATATATTCTCCGAAACCACCAGAAGTATTCATCCCTAAGTCATATCCCGTTACAATAACTTGATCTCCTACCTTAAAAGAGTTATCTTCACTACTCACAACTTCTCCTGCAGCATCAATTCCCGGCGTATGAGGATATGTTCTCGTAACCCCTTTATTACCAGTAGCTGAAAGGGCATCTTTATAATTTAATGAAGAATAATGAACTTGTATGAATACGTCTCCCTCAGGTAAACTACTTACTTCTCTCTCAACAACTTTTCTTACAAACTGATGATTTTCCGTTTCGTTCACAACGATTGCTCGGAATGATGTATGATTCATTATGCTCTCTCCTTTATCCGTCAAATTCTTCTTTATTATATAGAAGAAATAGGTAAGCTTACTCATTTCTTCTTGGATATATTTCAACAAATCTTACTTCCCTATCATTTTCTCATAATATATATTTTCATTTCTACTAAAAGCCCTTATACTTATTCTACATCTGACAAATAATATATAGAAAATCTGACTTTTTATAAATAAATTGAATTTTTACGAAATGTAAATGATTTGTAATGTTTTTTTTCGCTAAATTTCATTATAATAAGTGGATATGAGTGTCGTATTTCAATCCAAATGAAGGAGTACAAGAAATGGAGCAAAACCCATCTTTGCAAGAAAATACACGCAGTAAACCGAAAAAAAATAAGAAAAAAATAAAAATTATTATAAGCGCTATACTATTCGTTTTATTAATAGGCGGCGGTTATACTTGGTTTTTAGTAAATAAAGCATCTTCTGCTGTTCGAAATGCCGCACACGATTTAGCACGCGGTGATAAATCTGATTTACGAGATAAAGCTGTAAAACCTATTACAAATAACGTCTCTGTTTTAATAATGGGTGTTGATGAAAGCGATGTCCGAGGAAAAGAATATGGTGAAGCTATAAGAACAGATGCGCTTTTACTTGCAACATTTAATAAAGATAGCAAAACTGTTAAACTATTGAGTATCCCACGTGACACATATACTTATATTCCAATAGAAAAGAAAAAAGATAAAATTACACACGCTCATGCATTCGGTTCTGCTAAAAACGGAAAAAATGGCGGACCACAAGCAAGCATTGATGCAGTTGAAAAATTAATGAATGTTCCTGTCGATTATTTTGTGAAATTTAACTTTAAATCATTTATAAAAATCGTCGATGACTTGGGCGGTGTTGAAGTTGATGTACCAGTTGAATTTACTGAGCAAGATAGCAATGATAATGCTGAGGCAATTCACCTAGAAAAAGGTGTTCAAAAGTTAAATGGCGAAGAAGCTCTTGCTCTTGCTAGAACAAGACACATCGATAGTGATGCAATGCGTGGACAACGTCAACAACTCGTTATCGAGGCTATTTTAAAGAAACTAACAAGTGTTGGTTCTGTAACAAAAGTTGGCAACATCATTGATGATATTAACGGACAATTCGTTACAAACTTAACATTTGATGATATGCTTTCATTCTATAAATATGGATCGGATTCGGAAATTGAGAAATTACAAATCCAAGGTGATGATTGCTATATGGCAAAAGGTGACGATACATGTAGCAAATCTGCTGGTGGTGGTCGAACTTACTACTACAATCCAGATAAAAAAGAATTAGCTAATGTTACAAATGAACTTCGTACTCATCTTGGGCTACCTGCATATACAAAGTCTGACTCAGACTCTGATTCGAAAAAGACAAAAGAATCTAAGTCTGAAAATTCAAGTGAACGCGAATCAAGTAACAATGAAGTGAAAAATAAGAACAAAAATAGCAGTGAAGATACAGAACCATCGTCTAACGACAATGAATAGTAAAGAAGCAGTACTCTATGGAGGTAGAGTACTGCTTCTTTTTATTTCTTCAGAATCAAAAATCAGAACTTTCTAACTATCTTTTTTAATATTTTTAAATTATAATAAATAGTAGCAATCTATTCCAATTATCAGGGGGCTCATACATATGAAAGCTGCAGTAAAACATAACATCTCAGATTTTAAAGACTACTTAAAATCCAACGATATATACATGGAAGAAAATATAGATGAAAATGATGGCTCTGTTCATTTTTCAGTAGGATTAGAGACAGAAGCTGGCGCAAAAATTCAACTTATCGCTGCTTTCCAAAACGAACATCCTACGGTAGATATATACTGCTTCAATGTTGCTCACGTGCCTGATGCAACATCAACAAATGATATTTTACATGTTATTAATGAATTAAACACATCTTATCGCTTTGCAAAATTCACATTAAACAAGCAAAATGCAATTGATATTTCAGCATCTCTTGCATTCTCAGAACCAAACTTTAATCCAGCACTTGTCTTTGAACATACGAGAATGCTATATAAATTAGCAAATGACGAATATAAAAACTTAATGAAAGTTATTTGGGCATAAAGTAAAACTATAATCCGTTAGGTTTACGGGCAATAAATAAAAGGATGGGCTGTAAGCAGCACCATCCTTTTATTTTGATATCATATCGATCCACATTTTAACAGCAGTGCCTACAATTAAAGTGGACAATACATATTGCAGTACTTTTTGATTTAGCCTCTTCCCGACTCGTGCTCCAAGTGGCGCAGCAAATATACTGGCAACCGCAATAATTAGAGCTGGAATGATAACTACTTGCCCAGTAATCACTTTTCCTGTAGTAATCCCTATTGAGGAAATAAACGTAATAGCGATAGATGTTGCGATCGTCATGCGCAGTGGTAATTTTAAAATAACTAGCATAATGGGAACTAAAAGGAACGAACCTCCAGCTCCTATAATGCCTGAAGCTCCCCCTACAACGAACGCTAACAAGCTTGCTAACCATTTATTATACTTCACATCTCCACTATTATTTTGTTTCGGTACAAACATCATAATAGCTGCAATTGTAGCTAATGCTGCATAAACAACATTAACTGTATGTTCCTCTAATATGTTAGCACCGAAACTCCCTATGAAGCTTCCTATTAATATACTAGCTCCCATATACATAACTAACGTTTTATTCATGTCATTACTTTTCCGGTATGCCCACGCGCCTGCAAAAGTTGCAAAGAATACTTGTACCGCTGTAATACCGCTCACTTCATGTGACGTATAGCCAGTAAATCCTAGCAATACTGGAATGTATAAGATCATTGGATAATTAATAATCGCGCCACCAATCCCAACCATTCCTGATATAAACGATCCTATAAACCCAATTATAAAAAGTAATACGACTAAGCTCATCTTACATCCCCCGCCTTCTAAAAAGAAGGTGATTTAAATGAATAAGTTTACATTCCCATCCGAAGCATCTGCTAAATATGCCCCTACGCCTGCAAACTCTACCCCTTCCATAATCTCTTCCTCTTTTAACCCTAATAAATCTACTGTCATTTGACAAGCTACAAGTTTAATTCCTTGTTCTTTCGCCAAATCAATTAAATCTGGCAAAGGCATTGCGTTATGTTTTTTCATAATGCCTTTAATCATCTTTGGCCCCATGCCAGCAAAATTCATTTTGGATAATCCCATCTTATCGGCACCGCGTGGCATCATTTTTCCAAATACTTTTTCTATAAATGTTTTCTTTACATTCACATGTTCATCTTTCCTTAAAGCATTTAACCCCCAGAAAGTATGAAAAATAGTTACCTCTTGGTCATACGCCGCTGCACCATTTGCAATAATATAAGCAGCCATTGCTTTATCGTAATCTCCGCTAAATAACACGATTGTCGTTTTCTTCTGTTGTTCCATATTGTTCTCCCTCCAATTACCTATAGGGGTATTTATCTGTTTATAAAAGGCCCAAATCACTTACTTCACTATATGACTTTACCTTCCCACGCTAACATACCACCTATCATATTGATTGCTTGAAAACCGTAGCTCTCTAGAAACTGAACTGCTCTTCCACTTCTTCCGCCAGAGCGACAAACGATAATATACTCTTTCTTTTTATCCAACTCATGCATTCGAAACTCTAATAGCCTTAGCGGAATATTACATGCTTCTGGAATTCTTCCTTCTGCTACTTCTTCTACTTCACGGACATCTACGATATTTACTGCTTCTTTACGTAACAATTTTTCTTCTAATTCTTTTGCTGTCATTTCTTTCATTTTAAAGTCCCTCCTCACAAAGCATTCATACCACCTGAAACGTTTATTACTTGCTGAAACCCTAGTTTTTTCAACATCTTTGCAGCTTGCTTACTTCTCATTCCACTTTGGCAAATAACGATTACTTCCTTATTTTTATCTAACTGACTTGCTCTACTAGCTAACTCATTTAACGGGATATTCTGAAATCCTTTCATATGATTTCCTCTATATTCACCTACTGTACGAACATCGATAAGTTGTTTCCCCTTTTTTTCCACTATATTCTTTAATTCTTTTCCACTGATATTTTGCACACCTTTCACTGGTAAAAATCGTGAAATAACAAACCATGTAGCAAGTACAATGAAAAGCGTACTTACTATTGTGTTCATATAACCACCCTCTCTGCATTTATAACAATATTTTTTCCTACGCCTTCTTAATCCAAAATTTCAGCACATCAGCTTCTTCTACATGCTTTACGATGTCATGACCACCTTTATTTGCCCACGCTGGAATATCCTTAACTGATCCTTTATCCGTTACATGTACTTCTAACACTTCTCCAGTTTGCAAAGTATCCATCGCTTTCTTCGTTCTTACAATCGGCATTGGACATGCTAAACCTTTCGCATCTAATACTTGTTTTATATTCATCATCAATTCCTCCAATTTGTTATTTTTATAATGACTCATGCACTGCACAACGATTTGGGCCAATCTCCATTTCACGCTCTTCTTCCATACTCGGATGAATTTTCCCCATATTCGTTTGACGAATTTCTTCGTATGCATTTGGTTGTGGCGGTAAGTTCTCTGTCACAGTTTTACGAAACTCTACTTCATCAGCAATATTTAACCCTACATTCTCTTTAAATAGATCTTGTAAGCTCGCACTCACAATGCCTCTTTCATCCATTTCACTTATTTTTGAATAATGAGCTGGTAAAACAATTAAATCTTGAGACAGTTCCTTATAAAGTGTATATAACGTATTTCTTAAATCACTCACCCAATCTTCAGCCTTACCAGCAAGATCAGGACGCCCAATTGAATCTACAAATAAAATATCGCCTGATAATAAATAAGAATCATCTACAATGAATGACGTACTTCCAATCGTATGCCCTGGTGAGTATAATGCGTCAATTACAATTTTAGTACCCCCCACCGTAATAACAGATCCTTCAACAAGCGGTTCGTATGAGAAAACGACTTCCTCTGCATCTTTTGGCGGTAACCAATACGTACCACCTACCTTTTCAGCTAACTTACGTCCTCCGGAAATATGGTCTGCATGTAAATGTGTATCCATTACATTCGTAATCGTAACGCCATGCTCTTTCGCAAACTCCTCATATGCTTCAACCGTTCTTACTGCATCAATAACTGCTGCTTCACCATTAGAAACAACCATATAAGATAAACAGCCTTTTCCAAGACGATTAAATTGATATATACTTCCTCCGCCCTGTACATCCCCTACTTTTAACGGCTTCACATATTCACTCCAAGCTTTCATGCCACCAGCTAAATAATAAATATTTTGTAATCCAACCTCTGTTAATTGCTCTGCCACAAATATAGAAGACCCTTCTTTTGCACATACTACTAAAACATCTTTATCTTTAGGTAATTCACTTACAATATGATCTACACCATCTAACAAATCAAAATAAGGTTTATTAATAGAAGAAACTTGCTTCCCTTCAATTTTCCAATCTTCATAATCCGTCTCATTACGAACATCTAAAATGAATAACTCTCCGAATAAAACTTTCTCTGCCACATCTTTTGCTTGTAACATCTTAATGTCCATTTAATTACCCCCATAGGTATATTTTTGTTTAAAAAATTTTATTTCTCCACATTTCCTTGCCACCCTAACATACCAGGAATGACATTTTTCACATTTGAAAAACCTTTCTCTTTCAACATTTGGCAAGCTACATCACTGCGGTTACCAGTTCGACAAATAACATAAATTTGCTTCGTCTCATCTAACACTGCGCTGTCTAATTCACCTAATGGCACCGAAATGGCAGATGGAATATGGCCAAAAGCAAATTCCGCTGCTTCGCGAACATCTAATACAATGCTCTCTTCCCCATGAGACAATATAGACTGTAATTCTCCATTCGTAATTGTATGTGGATATTTCACAACTTCATTCACTTCATGCTCGTTTGCTTTCCTAACATAATGCACCAATACATCACCCTCGTGTTTCGTCCCGATATATTGATGTCCTACTTTACCCGCCCAACTTTTTATATCTACCGTAGATCCTTTATCTGTTGCCTTAACTTCAATCACCTGCCCTGGTGCTAACCCTTCTATCGCCTTCTTCGTTTTCACAATAGGCATCGGACAAGCCAAACCTTTACAATCTAAACTCATATCCACTTTTATACTCATAATCGATTCCTCCACAATTCATATACATATACCTGCAGGGGTATATTAAAACGTTTTTGAAAATCTGTCAACACTTATGTTTGACAGATTATCGGCTTTTTACAAGTAATTGAACAGCTTCTTTAATTAACTCTTCATTTGAACCATTACCACTTTCAAACTGTTCACGCAAACATTGCTCTAAATTCGTTCCAACAACGAGTCCAATTGTACGATCAAGGGCAGAACGAGATGCCGTTAACTGTGTAATAACCTCTCGGCAATCTTTTCCTTCTTCCATCATACGAAGCACACCACGAACTTGACCTTCAATACGTTTCAATCTATTTTTCATATCTTGATTATATTCCACTATAGACCACCTCCGTAATCGTAACTATATTATACATTACTTTGTAACTTTGTATAATATCATATACCCTCAAGGGTATATTGTAAAGTACTTTCATTCCCATAGTATCAATCTTTCCTCTTCATAATTCATAACATTGTTCTTTTTAGCTCTTTCTCCTTAGAATTCCACCTGCTTGTCTAACTATAAATTTTCTATTATATTACTATTAATCTCTTGCCATATATTACATACGAATATAAAATAGACAAAGAATTAGTAACATTTAAAAAAGGAGAACGTTAACATGAACAATTCAATCAATGATAATGAAAATTCTAGAAGTCAAGGAAGAGAAAGTTCTTCTCTTTCAAAAAAGCTCTTTAAAATCATTCCAGTACTTTTGACACTTATTGGTACATACATTGCATACATGACCTATCAAGACAGTAAAACCAGCTCTGATACACTCGACAAAACATCTCAAGATGTTCAAGTATTCTTTGAAAAATATGCGGATCAAGTACTAATTTCATTCAATACTCGACAAATAGGACCTGTTGCCAAATTCATTGATCCAAGTAGTGAATATCTCAATACAATGAATGAAGTTATAAAAAACCAAGAAAAGTTTAATAATACATTTACAACAGTCAAAATCCATCCAGTATCCAAACTAGAAAAAATCAATCCTACTACATATAAAATTGCAACAAATGAAACATATATATTCAAGAATAATAAACAAGAAACAAGAAAAGACAATTCCACGAATCGAATATACACTTTAAAAATAGAAAATAATAAAATTACCATTATGAGCTTTTCCCCAGGTGAATCTCAACCAGATTAAATAAAAACTCCCTATTCAAAAAGCCTTTTTATATATCACAATGCTATATAAAAAGGCTTTTCAATCCCACTATATAAGAACCTCTACTTAACAGATAATCTCATCACTTTCTCCACAATGAAATCCGCATTTTTCTCCTCCGGTGGCATCAATAAATTAGTCGTTGCCCATACACAATAGAATTCAACTCTACTTCATACCCGCCATATGTATACTCTTCCTTTGTCGGTAAATAACCAGTATATCTGTTCGTATATCCACCAAGAAAAGCTAGCTCATTCCGAAGACTCCCTTTCACTTCTAATGCAGTTTCTGAAAAAGGTTCCATCGATATGCCAGAGAAAATACCATTATTAACTTGAAACAGTTGAATCGTCCCCTTTTTAAATTTTTCTTAATAATGGCGTTTTTTTCCTATTTGGAATAAAATAGCAAACACATACTTCCAATGCATTATCTTCCCATCATCCAACAACACAACACCCTTATTCTCAACCACCAATCCCATATGAACTATTCTTCCTTTTATTATGTTTGATTTTGAGTGAATAAAGTAGCAACAAAAACATCAAAAAGAAAAATTCCGAACTAGACATGTTAATATTATTGTATCTGGGTATTAAAGGAGGATTTTTAATGAAATTCGTTAAATTCTTTAAAAAATTTTTAAAAGATTCACATCAAACATTACACCCAAACACTGTTTTAGATATTAATACGAAACAAGAAACTATGAGCACCGTGCAAACAGAAGCTTCAAAAACAGATATACCTTTCGGGAACGCTACTCACGAAGAAGAAAAATATCAGTCTAATTCTAACTTTTTTAAAGAGTGGTTGTGCCCCTATTGTAGCCATAAATTTGACAAAGAATTAACTAGAAAAAGAAAGTGCCCCAAATGCCGAAATACATTTTGGATTCGCACACATTTTAAAACCAAACAAAAGCTGGTACTTACAGAAGTGCAACTTGAGTCATTAAAAAAAGAAAAAGAGAAGTATTATGAAGAGAAGTGGATTGAAGACTTCTTTATCAAACATGGAACCACATTAGAAAAAGAAGAAAAAAATTCTTCCTCATCTTATCCATACGACATCGCTTGGGGATTACTCAATCGTATCTCTATGGAGAATGCATCAACTATGAGTTGGGGATTATTTCGTAATTGTAGGATGGATATGGCTGAACTGCTAAAAAAGGAAGGCAAAACAGAAAAATCCTTACTCTTTTATTTAGAAGTTTGTTATTACGATATTAATGGGGCAACTAATACTACCACTAATCCCAAGTTACTAAAGGAATATCCACCTTTTCGTCCAAAAGACTTTGGGTTCTTAGCCCCTGGTATTATGGATTATGTAGAATCTTTAACTAATGAATTGAATCTCAATATAGAAGAAATTCAAGCAATGTTTATTGCACACAACAATCACTCATATAAAAATAACAAGCTCATTCCTCTCTCCCCTGAAAAGGCTTGGAATACTTTCGAAAAAGAATTAACTAAAAGAAAGAAATAACTTATTCTTGTTATATACTTGTCTACGGTTTTATTCATCTGAAAAAATAGTAAAAATTGTATCTAAAAAAAGCCGCTAATACTCCTAGCGGCTTTACACATATTTTCGATGCACCATCTGAAAACACAATACCCTTACTCTCTACAATGGACTCCATATGTATCGTCCTTCCCCATAGTTGATGAATGTGTGGCAATACTTTTTTTACAACTAATATTCTTATAGCCATAACAGTATTTCAAAATTAAACATCATATCGGTAAATTCCATTACTATAAAATAAGGATGTTAATACTTCCTATTGGGAGCTCAATGAATCTAAAACTTACAACAGACATCTACATAAGGAGAGCTATTTATCCCTTCAATAATTTTTCAATACCAAAAAACCTTAATTTTCTTTAAATTTAATTTACAATTATATATTAATTCTGATTTTCATATTTGTTATGATAAAGCTAAGTACTAAAAGCTACATAAAGAGGGGAAGTTTATGCAAAAATACGGAATAAAATCACACACTGAACTTAAAAATTTTACAGTAATGCAAATTGTAGATGGAATAAACGAAAAAGAATCAAAAAACAAGGCTATCATTAAAGTACGCTTACCTAAATTACAAAGAAATTTAGTATGGAGTGAGACACAAAAAAGGAAGTTTATCGATACTTTAAAACAAGGATTCCCATTTGGATCCCTACTATTTTATAAAAAGGAAGATGAAGATACCGCATTATTAGTCGATGGGTTACAGCGTACATCTACTATGTTGGATTGTGTTAAACATCCCTTAAAATACTTTGATCAAAATGAAATTGACAGTATTTACATAGATGCCTTTATAAAAACCTATCCAATCCTAAATAAGGACCTCTTAAAAAGAGAGATAGAAAGTTGGATGAAAACACGTGAAGGGTTCAATAATCAAAATAACTATACAGGTTATTATTTAGCAGAAGAAATAGAAGAAAAGTTTCAAGTTACAGCCTCTTCAAAAAAAGATGGAAGAGAATTAATTTCTAAATTAGACCTAATGTTAGATGAGATTAAAAGCACTTCAGATATCTCCAATATAAATATACCAGTTGTTATATATCACGGTGAAGAATCTAATTTACCAGAAATTTTCGAGCGAATTAATAGTAGAGGGACAAAACTAAATAAATATCAAATTTTCGCTGCAACATGGGAAAGAACCTTTACCGTAGACAACCGTGAAATTCTTGAAATGATCGCATTAAGATACAAAGCATGGGAAAAGGAAGGTTTCGTCATTGATAATTATGATGAAACAACCTTTAAACAAGAATCAGCAGATATTACACTCTTTGAATATCTTTTTGGTTTAGGAAAGTTTTTACAACAACAGTACCCTATACTATTCGGCGATTATAATGAAGACAAAGCTGACGAAGTCGATTCTAAAGTATTCAATCTTGTTACTGCCTGTTGTTTATTAGATATACAAAAAATGAATAATTTAGAGGATGTATTATCCTCACAAAACTTAAATCACTTTGAAAAAGCGTTATTAAGCTCTGTTAAATTTGCAAATGATTTATTATACCCTATCCTTTCTTTTAGACCTTACAAAAAGAAAAAGCAAAAAGAGAAAATTTTTCATAGTGATTTTCACCTTGTAACACTTATTAGTACCATCTTCCACTTAAAATATAATAATTCATTACAAGAACGCCCATTATGGAGTGAATATAAAAAAAGACTTAGTAAAAGCATTCCTGCACACTATCTTTATGATATTCTATTGAACTTTTGGCGCGGTACTGGAGATAAGCATCTTCGTACTTTTGTTTTAGAGCCAGTACGCAATAACGAGCTAGAATCACTACATTACATTAATTTACCGAAGAAGAAACAATGGGAGAATGTCTTACAATTATGGTTCGATGAACAACTTTCAAAAAAAGAAAAAAAACGTGTTTCCATAGATGATCGAACAATACTATTCATTAAATATTTATACCATAACGTTGTTTCTTTCAGTGCCGCACATCAGGATCACCATATCGATCATATCTTTCCAATTAATCGTTTAAAAGATGCTGCTGAACATATCGGCGGATTACCAATGAGTTGTGTTTCAAATTTAACACTGCTTCCAAAAGAAGTTAACTTAGAAAAAACCAAAAAAACTTTCCCTGAATATTATGCTACGCTTAGTATATCTGGTAAAGACACTCCAATAATTAATGAGATTTGTATGAGTGTTGATAAATGTTTATTTGATAATTCAAAAGAATATAATATTCCTGTCTCTGCTAACAAAGATAACATTAAAAAAGAATGGTTTGAACAAATTTTAAGTAAAAGGTTCAGTAAAATAACTGAGCAGTTATATAAAAATAATATTTTGTACCAATAATAAAAATAAAGTGCAGCTTATGAATACTATAAGAAGTATTCATAAGCTGCACTTTTACAAACTGGTCATATACATGTTACCATTAATTACTTATATTCTTTTCCTTGGCGCTGAAATAAGTACATATCTTCTCGCATAACGAGATCTTTATTTAAGTAGTTTCTTAGGAACGATACGTCCCATTCAATTTCGCGTACTTCAAACATTTTATCACGGCCAGATCCTGGTTTTACGCCTCGTCGCTTCATTTCTTCAGTCGGATTGTTGTACCGTTCTTCAATATCTTCAAACATTTTAATACCGAGGTAGTATGGATTAATACTTGTTTTTGATGGCTGTACAACACCTGCATTTAATTTCGCAAATTCAATTGCTTCATCAGATGTTAAGTCCATTTCACGAAGTATACGTTGATGCCAATAGGACGCCCAGCCTTCGTTCTGCTAAGGTGCTTAAATGAACCGATATTTTTTAACAATTTTAATTCAACGAACATCTATTTCATGAAAACAGTCAATTTTATTTATCAATTATTTTTCTCAGAGATTTTCCTAAGTGTTCTAGCAAAAAAGTTGCTTTCCCTTGTGTACATATCATCATCATTACCTAAATATGCTGCAATACACAAAATAATCAATATCATACTCATCGCAACTTGCCAAACATGTAAAATATTCCATACTATAAACCCATAGTTAACATATGAGATGTTAAAAAAACAGATCGATATAGCGTATAAAAAGAATTCATAAATTGCCCCTTCGATGATATAGTCCCTTACTTTACTTGAAGCGGATTCCTTCAACATGTTTATATTAATAACATTTGAATCGACTTCAACGGTTTCAACTAATTTATTATTAGTATGCTTATCTTCAAAGCCTACTTGATTTCCAAACACAGCAACGGTTAACATATATGCACATACAAACATTAGCATTAATTCAAAAAGGCTATGTATTGCCAAAGATATTCTCAAAGGTTTTCTAATATAAGAATTTTTCCATGCATGAAGATAAACTTTTTCACTTCCACCTGTAAAAATCCTAGCTCCCACTTGAACAACATCATCGTAAAAAGCTTTAGCAATCTCTACAGTTCTAGAAAGCAGTCTAAGTAATAACAAAAAAGATAGACCTAAAATTATTTCTTTTTGGAATATACAATTGTTATGAGTAACAAAATAAATAATAATTGCTGTTAAAATCACAGATATTAACAAATTATACCAATTAGAAAATTTAACATGAAATTTCGTCATAAATTTTATAGAATCATTACATTGAATGCATAAACCATATTTATCAATATAGTGTTTATCACACTGACATTTTAATCTATCGGTAACATCGTTTGCATTTGATGTTTTTTTAATTTCTTCTGATATAAGCAAATCATCTGCATTTGCATTCTGTTTTCTTATGAAGTGATTTTTTATGATCCGACCATTAATTTTATTTCCATTTCGTATATTTTGGATAGTGAATTTACGAATTCTATTCTTAAACATCTTTGCTGCCTCTAAATCAGGAAAAATTATTCTTTTAATACATTTGATACATAATTTAATACATAATTTCATTCCCCAAAATAAACATTTCGCTACACATTTAATCGCCTGTATAATAGAATTTTCCGTCTGAGCATTACCTTTCTTATTCGCCTTTAATTCTTTTTCATAAATCCCTTTGATAGTTCTATATATACAGTAACGCATACCGTAAGACAAAATAAAATACATAATAATAGCACATATAATTGAAAAACTGTACTTCCAATTATAAAAATATTCGAATGAATATGTTTCTAATTTTATCTTAACGTTAAAATTAAATAGTATATATATCCCCAATATTATAATTATCCATCGCTTGAAGTGATGCACTGTTTGTTCGTATCTTTTTAGATTGATATAACATTTCTCATCTAATTCTTTTATCACAATATTATCATAAATCTTTATATAATCCTCTTTTATCCCCACAGCTTTCATCCATCCTTTATCAAAATTAGCTAAGCACTCATAACAAATATATACTTTTTGTTATTAATGCCTAATATTTGAATATTTTTCATTTAGGTTTAAATACAACACAAATTTTATTTTGTATTTAAACTTAAAACATTGTATATCTCCATAATTACAACAGGTGATAAATCGAGTGATTCCATTTAGTCTTTTTTAGCTATGCTACATATTGATTAGGAGTTAAATCTGCATCTACAATATATTCTGAAATAACAATTGCAGATGTTTTAGCTAACCCAAACCATAAACTTTGCTCTGGAATGCCTTTTACTGCTCCTTCATTTCTATTCAAACCAATCATCTAGCAATAAACATTTGATTGCACATTACATTATTCAAAAAGTATCCAGCTGACCTTCTTTTTTCTCTGCAAAATTCCAATAATTATACCCCCCTGATGCATATTCTTCTTTTAAGATTCTCGTCTCCCCCTCCAAAACTGCTATTATATTTACAAACAAATCCCAATGCATAATTTTACAACAAAAAATTACTAATAATCAAAAATAATTCGTATGCTAACTTTCAAATTTACACATGCTTTCTATACACCGTCTTCCCATTATAAAAACACAACACTCTTATTCTCTATAACTAATGAATATACGATAGTGTCATGTTAAATCCACTTCACTTCCTTCATAGCTATGCTTAATGTTTAATTCACCGCCCTTTAAATAATTACCACTTTCTACTCTTCACCTCATTATTGAAGCAAGTACATACCGTTCCTCATCTATAGAAAAGTTTTAAGATTACAAAGAAGGAACAAAAGTATAGATTTTTACATATTACACAAAATATAATTCTGTGATTTATAAAAGAATCATAAGCCTGTTAATCACATCATATCTTGGTATAACTGAATTAAAAAGATGTTACATATACTCGCAAATCATCACTAGAGCCTTTTTAATTATATAAAGAATTCTTATCAAACTTATAAATCTCATAAGAAGCAAACACATTAAGATTAAGGAGGATTTTTTATGATTAACTGGGATCAATTAACGGATATACAAAAAAACGAATTGATTGCAGAAAAAGTTTTAAATTGGACAAAAAAAGAAGATGACTGGTATAGACTAAATGAAAAAAAACAAGAGGAAGGTCCATTAACACTTCCTCACTTCACAACCGACCCTAGAACTATTTGGTTAATATTAGAGAATTTTGATTCATATCAAATTACTAAAATGTTCCCTCTAAAATACAGAACTATAATTCAATCAAATCAAAACGCAGCATATTCTTTACAATTAAATGAATCAGTATGTAAAGCTGCATTAATAGCAAACGGCTTGATAAACAATTAAAAAGTAATGTGTTTAACCCTATCTACTTCTAATAAAGGACTTTCTAACATGTAGGCTTGAATTTGCTCTGTTCTATGCTGATTTTTCTTCACGAAAAGTTTTACAAATTCCATATCATGAGTGGAGATAATAACCTGCTTTTCAAGACTATTTAGTACATCACATATAGAAAATCTATTTACATCATCCATATTTTGAATAGGATCATCAATACCTATAAAGTCTAATTTACTTACCTTTTGAGATTCATTAATAGCCAAGAAAATGGAAATTGCTAATACATTTAGTTGTCCTGAACTTAACGTATGTTTAGCATTAAAAAGAACTTCCTGATTCTTTTCATCTTGAATAGGTATACAAATATTTAAGCCTTTTCCATCTAATTTAAATTGAACCCCTTTACTATTAGACATAGGATTTAAATATCGATAATATTTTTGAATTAATGAATCTCGGGCATTCAAAAATGATGTTGTTTCATTACCAATAACAGATTCCATACTATTCATAAAATAATTTATCGACTTTTCTATCTCTCTATGTTTTAAAATATTTTGAGCTATATCGCTTCTTTCTTGATAGTATCTTCGAATATCGACACCTATTTTTTTATTTAAATCTAACACTTGTTGAAGTTCTAGTAACTCAGAAATCTTATCCAAATCTTTTTCAATTTCCAAATTTAAAGACTCTAAATTATCTATCTCTAATTGTAATGTTCCGTACTTTTTCTTACCTTCAATAAAAGGGTATTCTTGGTATATTCTTTTATATTCTTTTTCCAAGCTTTCCTTTTCGTCACCTCTACTGATTAAATGATTATGTATCCTTTTTTCCGCTCTTTCTAATCGCTTCTTCCTTATCTCTAAATCTTCAGCAACGTGTTTAGTACCAAGGATTTTTTTTAGAATATTCACTTTATTACTCAACTTTTCAATCTCTAATTTATTTGACAGGTTTTTATTAAGGATTGAAATTCGATTTATACACTCTCCTTTCAAATCCTCTAATTCTTGATCAGTCAACTTTTCTATATATGCTGCACGAAACATACTATTGCTTTTAATCTTCTCTAGTTGTACCTTATAGCTAGTCTGTTTTTGTTTTATATTACTAATTTCATTTTGAATATCCTCCCTCAAAGACATTACTAGGTCTTTCTTTTGAATTACCCTTCTTTTCATTGCAAGAAACTTCTCAGCATACAAAGTATCCTCTTTTAAAATTTCTTTATGTTGACTAATATTAGTATTAATCAGATTTGGCAACCTATCTCCATGTTCTGTAGAGCACACTGGGCATTTTCCATTATTATCCTCCACATATTTAAGAATTTCTCTTAAATGTCCTACTAACTTAACCGTTATTCCATTATCTTGTTTACTAATCCGCTGATCAATTGCGGTTAAAAGGGCATTCAATCTTTCAATCCTTCTCGACAAGACATGCAATTTATTATCAAGTTTATTAATATTCAGGGGGGCGCTTTCTATAAATTCGTTCATTTTATATAAATGCTAGTTTAAATGTACACATTAACACTTGAATAAGCATGTACATTTTCAATAGGATTCTACATACTGACTTTGAGGTGGTTAGTGTGTATATCAAACTAGATATTCCAACGGAATTTACAATTAAAAGTCTTACAGACTTATCTAATTTTAAAAATTTAATGGAGAACTTAAAGATGAAAATAAATAAAAGTCAACTAGCACGAGAATTGAAGGTTGATCGACGTACCATTGATAAATACATGAATGGTTTTATACCAAAGGGGACCAAAAATAGAACATCAAAAATCGAT
>NZ_QJTG01000017.1:0-117754 GCF_003217275.1 Bacillus sp. 196mf | reverse complement strand
TTGCTATCAAAACGATTACTCTTATAGGACTTCCAATGAACCGTGTAATTCTCCGTCGTCCCTTTCTCATGAGGACCTAGTTTCGCTTTCAGCTTGTTCTCATACTCTGCCTTTTGTTCTTGCAGCACCTTCATTTCCCTATCTACTTGGTCCCTCGCTTCAATAAGTAGCTCTTCTTGCTTTCCTAAGCTGATAGAGCTATCTTCAATAGATTCTGGATACATTTTCTTCAGTAGCTGCGTAGATGCCTCTGAACCATCAAACATAGGCGGTTCATCCTTCTCAACATGATTGAGCCAAAAGTCACGTTCCATGTTGATAAGATACTGGATAATATCCTCATCACGCTCAATCTTCTTATATACAAACTTATTACCACCAATTAATACTGCAATCCACCATGCTTCATAGCCTGTAACCGCCATATAATGCTGACACTGGAGAAGGTAAGCAACAGGTATTTCTTCGCCCTCCCACTCCTTTTTTAAATATTCAGATGCTGATTTACATTCAAGGCCCAATCGTTCTCCCACAATGAGCCTGTCCACGTTTGCAAGCATCCAAGGATACTCAGGGTGTTGTAAGATGGCATTTCGACGCTGTATCTTTAAACCTGTACGTTTAGCAAACTCCTGGGCAACTACCTCTTCTAATACATTCCCAAAATACGCAGCTTCACTTTGTATATCCTCTTGTTCAATAGCTTGTGTTTTTTCAAGAAACACCTGTACTTGTGACTTCCATTTACTTAACCCAGTAATGGCTGCCACATCACTTCCACCTAATCCTTGCTTACGCGCTTCTAGCCACGCCTTACGATTCATATGTAGTGTATTTGCCAATACTTTCGCCTGCATGTTTCTTTCACTCACTCTCCATGTTATACTAACTTCAAATTTGTTTTTTCTAAGGAACTCATTGCCGTGAGTTCTTTTTTATTCCCCTGCCACAAAACGTGTGCCATGGCGTTCTAAAAACTTCTCATTGCATTCCTCACAAATGAGATTCCCCTCAAATTCGTAATATGTCATGCCGAAATACAACTCACCATCACAGTCGCTACAATAGTGTTCGAAGTCTTGTCTCGGGGAATCGTGCGGATTGCCTAAAACGTTTTGATTTTCTAGCATTCAGCTAACCTCCTCAGAAAGCGTAATATAATGCACCCTCTCCACAACATCGGCATTCACGCCTATATTTCTCAAGCGGTGAACAATCCCTTTAATATGTGTGCGTTCCTCATCATGCTTTTCTTTCGCACGATAGAGTGCTGCCAATTCCCTTCGGGCTAATCGGGCTTCTTTAATCCAGATACAAAATAGATATGGGTCATTCTTTTGTAGCGCTTTAACTTGCTTTTGTTCGCAATGCTGTAAGAATTCATCGAGTATTTGTTTCTTTTCTAGGTCTTTTTTTAGAACTGATTTGGTCACGTTGATCTCTCCTCTTCTTTACATGCAATAGCGCTCACTGCTTGGGCACATTTCCCTTTCTCCCAAAAGTTTATGCATAATTACATGTTATTTATCTATATAGGTTCACAAAAATTATGCTATAATACATTCGTGTAGAATACTCACATTCCATGTTGACGGCTCTAGCATTCCGCTAGAGTCCTTTTTCTTTTTCACGCACTCTATGCACTCGGAATGACTCGTGTTGAGTTCGTATGATGATGAATCAAATGTAGTTGCCCATCTGCCCTCTTATAGATCAACCAATTATCAGAATTTAAATTATATGCATTAATATGTATCTTCTCTCTCTAGGTCGGTCGTTTGCCGTTCTTCATGCTTGTCCTCCTTTACACGAGCTCATTTCATGCTATAATGACTTCAACATGTGTTTTTATTAGACCGTCAGCCCCAACTGGCAGTTTCTCTTATTTCTTCTTTTGCCCAAGAAAAATGTTCTTAAGTTTAACGGTTTATACTCAGGGTTAATTTTTAAAAACGCTTCATTTTTCTTTGTATTTACTGTGGATCTACCCATCCCAAGTTTCACTGCAATTTCTCTTTCGGTGTATCCCTCGCCCACATGCAGAATGATTAATTTCTCTTTTTCTTCCAGTACACTCGTTACTTCTTCAAATTCAACTGATAACAACGCTTTTTCTTCCACATCGATAGGAGACACTATATAACATTCATGTACTGCTTCCTCATCTCGATGCCAATCAATCGAATGGATATTGATTTGATTCCTTTCCTCATGACTCACTTTTCCACTTACCTTAAAAGGCATTCCTTTCATATGCAGCTCATCACTCATTGCCCATTTCATGCCTTTCATGACGTATGCATGGAATGTATCTATTCTCTCTGCATCACATTTCACACAACACGCCCATAAATGCATACGACCTACTTGAATTAAATCGTCCAACTCCATATTGTTCCTTTCTGCAATTTGTCTGGCTCTTGCGATACTTCCAAATCTTTGTTTGATTGCTGCGATTACTAAATACTCCTTTTCTTCGAACAACTTTTCAGGTGTCATTTTCTTTTACCATCCTTTCGCTTATTCCTCAAACAGCTCGTCCACAGTGGTTTTAAAATACCTTGCTAGTTTCTGAGCTTCTTTTAGGGTGAAACCACTTTTCTCTTGCTCTTTAGAGTAATAAGCCCTTTTCGATTTATTTATCAATTTCGCTGCCGCCACTTGTGTCATACGTTGCTCTTTTCTGGCTATGTATAGTTTTTTGTGCATGGGTATCGCTCCTTTAAATTAATAAGTTCGCAATTTGCAAACTCATTTTCAAAAAAATAGATGTTGCAGTTAACATTTTGTCAATTCATTAAAAAAGCTTTATTTTTTAATCAAATCATTAATTGGTATATCAAAAAATTCCGACATTACAAATAGCACTTTTTTACCCGGTTGTCCTTTCCCGCTTAGGTATAACGATATTGTAGATGGTGCTAGATTAATTGCACATGCGAACTCAATCTGTCTCATTTGTTTATCTTTTAATAAATTTAATAATTTTTCATTATCTAACTTCATTTCACTATCACCTCTTTTTCTATTACAAATAAAATATTAACACAAAGTTTTATTTTTGCAAACTTTTTTATAGAGTTCTTATAATCATTTTAAATAGTTTGTAATTGACAAACTTTTATTTTAAACTGAAGATAACGCATAATTAATCAAATTTAAATAAAGGTGGATTTTAAAATGATTGGAGATAGAGTTAAAAAGATGAGAATTGCAAAAGGTTGGAAACAAGATGAACTCGGAGAAAGAGTTGGTTTAAAGAAATCCACAATTTCACTTATTGAAAATAATCGTAGAGGTAGAGGCGAACGATCTGTTTCCAAATTTGCCGAAGTTTTTGGTTGTACATCAGATTATTTATTAGGATTCTCTGACGATCCTCGTCTAGATACTCACCAACATACAAAACTCAAAAAAGAGTTCGATGACTTGTATACAAAGTTGAAAGAAAAAACACCCAAGGAGCAAGAAATGTATCTTAGAATGATGCGTGCTGCTTTAGGTGATGGGGAAACCCCAAAATAATTGTTATTAGTTACTGACAATCACTTGAGGATTCGAAATAAATGTCTTGTTTAATTTGGTCAATATATTGTTTTATACTATCATCATTTGTTAATTCCCTTTTAATTAAAATTTCCCATAAGATTTCAACAGTGATATCTTCACACATTTCCAAGACTCCTCCTTTAATTTTAGTTCGTATTTTATCTTTGTCCCATAATTTCTTTTTAAAAAAATAACGTTCCGTTCCTTAACGCACTGAAAGACACTACTGTGTAGTGTCTTTCAGAAAAATTTCTTATTTACTTACCTATTAACCCCCGCCTGGGATCCACCGCCCTATATTTTTTTAACTCCTTAGCGGACATAATTAGTTGACTATTTTGCTCCCGTTCATGGGTATATTCAATTGATTCTGCTGAAACAGTTTCACCTAAAGGAATCATAATACCTAAAAACAGTATAATACTCACTGTAAATTTACTCAACCGCTTTCACCTCGTCTTTCATTAATAAACGTTTTACGTACCCCGAATAGAAAATATTACCAGACAATTCAAAGAGTTCAAGAGCTTTTTTCAATCCTATTATATCATTCGTGACTTTTGAATACGAGTATAACTGAAATGACGTAAACCCATTTTTTCGTAGTTCTGCATATACTCTCATGCCTAACTCCCAATCACCGTATAAACATTCATAGTAAGCTTTCTCGCTTTTATGAATTGATTCTAAATCAATATCCTCAAGCCTGTAATTATTTTCAATATGCAAATGAGCAAGAGTGCTAGTAAATGCAATGTATTTCTGAGCCTTTTGCGGAACATTTAGTTTTTCACATATAGAAATTGCTTTTTTAATAAATTTAGATGCTTTTTCCAAAGATTCAAAGGTAAATGATTCTCCGTAGCAACACCAAGCTGTCGCTTTAATCATCATCATATCCAACTTACTTGATAAAATTTCTTTGCAAATTTTCCTACAATTAACCAAATCATTTCTCATCAAGTAGATATAGGCTAGTCTTTCTTTAAACTTCATCTCCAAACACTCTTTAATATATGTTCTATCAATTTTACCTTTTCTCTTCTTTGGTTCATGGGATGAATAATCTTGTACACCATCCGTATTTTTTATTTTATCCTCACCTTCTTTTCCTATTTTATCAAGTTCCACTCTGACTATATCTGCAAACGGTACAATTGCGTGGTAATTCTGCTTGTCATACATGCTCTCCATTTTCAAGATATTTGATAGCACCTGACATTCAGGGTAAGCGGAGATATTATGTTTGTACAACTCATCTAATAATTTCTGCCCTCTCATCTCATTTTTGTTTCTTTTATTTTGAATTTTATAAAGAATTATGTACTTTTTAACCTCAATATTCTCCTCATGCTTAGAAATCAATTTTTCTAGCAATCCGTATTCGCCCATTACGTGACAAAAACACATTACTTTTTCTAAATTAAGGTTTCCTGAGGCATTTAAAATATAATTCTCTATGCATTGAAATTGTTCTTTTTCATCATCACATAAATGCTTAACAAGTTTTAATAATACTTCAAATTTGATTTCAAAATTGCCTTTTACTGCTCTTTCAATTGTGGATTTACTAACACCGATAGCATCACCAATAGTTCTAAAACTCTCCCCTTTCATCTCTTTTCGTTTTAGAATTATTTCCTGAAGCTTTTCCAATACACATTTTCCCTCCTTTCAAAAACAAAAAATCCACCATCCTATTTTCTCAACCTCTAAACTGCACTACGAATGATGAATGTCTGTTAAACTAAGGAGGAACTCGTATGATGCAAGTGTTTGTCCTAAGGTAGCTAGGATGAACGGTGTGAGGGGCTTTGTTGGGGCACCTCTTACACACGCTCTGCGAGTTTTTATGTTTTTATTTATTTTGTTTTTTGAGATTATTCCGTCTATTAACTCTATAGAAGCCCATATACTGTATACAGAGCCAATTTTAGCACGGGCTCATATTCTATTCCACCCTAAAATTTATTTCTCAATATAGCTTTAAAGAAAAATCTTGAAATTATTCAACTACAGGTTCACATATTTTACAATTCGTAATGAATATTGGTTCATTATTTATTATATTCTGCTAAAACCTATGTAGAAACCAGCCATTTTTCAATAATTATACCCAACCAATTAAAAAACGCATTACAATATTATAAAAAAACAAATGACGAATTTTCTCAATATACGCCCCATAATCATTATGGTAATATGATTTTATCCTTACTTGTATTATCCTGATTGGTTTCCCTACCAATCTTCCCTACTATTATGAGTGGGTAGTTTTTAAGTTATATGTTATTAAAATTAAAGTGGTTCAAGTCAAAGAAAAGACTCTCAATTTATTTTGGGAGCCTTTTCTTTTGGTAACAAACAAGTTATAATCTACTCAATAAATCGAATTATCAATCTTTATATATACAGGAGGAGTTCCTATGGTGGTCTACAAAGATAAAGAACGCGGAACATATTTCTTCGTTGTCAGAGTCCGTCAGTTTGATGGTACTCAAAAGCAAGTAAAGCGTCGTGGGTTTAAAACGAAAAAGGAAGCACGTGAAGCCGAAGCGAAAATATTAGTTGACAAAGAAACAAATTCCAGTTTAACATTTGCTCAAGTTGCAGATAGCTATTTTGATTGGTATTGTCAGAGAAGAAAACAGTCTTCGATTAGCACCATTAAGACGATCCTTGAAAATCACTTACTAGAAAGATTCGAAAAATCAAAAATTAACAATATAACTGCTCAACATATCATGATTTACCAAAACGAAATTATAAACCAATATTCTGCCGTTTATTTAAAAAAGATTCACACCGTACTATCCTCAATTTTTAATTTTGCAATAAAGTTTTATGGTCTCGCAAGTAACCCTGCGAGAATTGCTGGCAACTTTGAAAAAGAATCAAATAAACGAATGAATTTTTGGGAATTTGATGAGTTTAAACAATTTATCGAAGTTGTAGATGACCCAATTTATAAAGCATTTTTCTCAACTCTGTATTATAGTGGCGCCCGAAAGGGGGAACTTTTAGCTTTAACATGGGCTGATATTAATTTCAAAGAAAACTCAATAGACATTAACAAAACCGAATATAACAGACAAATTACTCCGCCCAAAACTAAGTCCTCTAATCGTGTTATTCTGTTACCTACATATGCCATCGATTTATTGAAAGAACTAAAAAATCATGCTACAGTAAAAATACCTTTAAAGAAAGATTATGTTGTATTTGGAGAACTTTATAAAAGCATCACTACAGCAACTCTTCATAAAGACTATGAAAAATACATTTCTATATCAGGTGTTAAACGCATATTAATCCATGAATTCAGACACTCTCATGCATCTTATCTAATTAACAAAGGTGTTAGCCCTCTTGTTGTAGCACAACGCCTTGGCCATTCAAATGTATCAACAACATTAAATACATATAGTCACTTATACCCGTCAAAGCAAGCAGAAGTTATTGCCTTTATGGAAGCTGATTTGTTATAATTGTTACCAAACCGTTCCCTCATCAAAAGTATTCCTTGATATTAAAGGATTCTAATTGATCTACACAATCAATTTTCACAACAACTTCTCGTAATTTTTTCTTTAACTTTATATCAGTTTGTAAATGCTCTTCTGAGAAAACTTTATATATCATTAATCCTTCTTGAGAAGGTACCTTCGTTAAGTTTAACTCACGAATGTCGCGAGAAACCGTAGCTTGTGTTACTAATACATCTTTTTTTGCTAACAATTCTACTAATCTTTCTTGCTTATCTATTTCATACTCCTTTACAAATTGTTTAATTAACCGTTGTCTTTTTTCTTTTTTCATAAAAGACACCCCTTTTAATATTATAGCTCGCTATAATTTTCATCCGAAAGGGAGAGAAAAGAATGTTGCGGAAACGTTCATAGTTTAACTGTAAATATTAAATCAAACTAAATAAAAAAGAGAAGAACAGCATTCTGTTCTTCCTTTTACATTGAAAATCGTTCAATTGTTTGTTTCAAATCAGTTGCTTGCTTCTCTAAATCCTTTAATAATTGATCGATTACTATCATATTTTTAGACTGTTGTAGCGTTACACGCGCCACTTCTTGCGAACCAGCTGACGTTTCTTCAGCAATTGCTGCTACAGCTTTTGTTTGTGCTCCTGTTTGATGAATGTGGCTCACTTGTTCATTCATATAACTACTAATTTGCTGAGTTGCATCGGCTACTTCCATAACACTTGATGACATTTCTTTTAAAATTAATTCCGTAGCTTCCCCACGTTTCGCCTCTTCTTTAGCTATTTTCACTTGTTCTGTCATTTTCATTGCAACTTGTTGTACTTCATCTTGCATATTCCGTAATAACTGAGATATGTTTCTTGCAGAATGATCACTTTCATCAGCAAGTTTACGTACTTCTTCCGCAACAACCGCAAAACCTCTTCCATGCTCTCCTGCGCGAGCTGCCTCAATAGAAGCATTTAGTGCTAATAAATTCGTTTGGCTAGCAATCGCGCTCACAACAGACACAATATGTTCTACTTGTTTCATTCGTTCTTCTAACTTCTGTACATTTTGCATGGAATCTTCATTTTCTTTTGCCAATGTTTGAATACCTTGAATTAAAGACGTAAAGACACGAGTACTATGCCCTAAAGCTTGAACCATTTCTGAAGACAACGTATCAGACTGCTTCGCTTTTTCTTCTACTTCACTTGCAATAGACGTCGTTGTATCAACAGCAGAAACAATTGCTTGAATTGATGCTGCTGATTGCTCAGCGCCTGAAGAAATCTCTGCAAGAGTCTCAGATACACCTTGCGCTTGTCTCGTTGCTTCGCCTGTTTGTTTTCTAATCTGCTGTACTTGATTGTTTGTATAAGAAAATGTTGTATCAATATTTTTTACCATGCCCCTTAAGTTTCCTAACATCATATTAAATGCAACACTTAAAGATTTAATTTCATCATCTGTCTTCGGTAATGGAACATCTTCACGAATATCACCCTCAGCTGCTTTTCTTGCCGCCTCCTCTAACTTTCGAAGCGGTTTAATTAAAAATACGGCTGCTCCATATGCTAAAATTCCAGACCATACTACCCCTAATAACATAACGATAATATTATATACAGTTTGACTTACATAACTTTGAAAATAATCGTATATCACATAAATAAAAAATATACTTGTTGAATATGTAATGAGAGCTAAAACTGTAGTGAATAGCATAAGTTGTGTACGTAATCCAAAAGAAAATGTTTTCCTTTCTTTTTCCATCTTCCCTTTCCCCCTTTTTATAAGCAATATAAATACTACCTATATATTATTATCCATATTTTCATTATAGAAGGATATAGGGATTTTAAAAATTATTATTTCTTTGAATATCAAATTGCACGAAAAAAATAAAGGATTCTGACAATTTGTGACTAATAACAGAAATAAGGGGCAACATTTGTAAAATATATTTTTAACTGGGGGTTTTGTATGATTCAAGTTCGAAATCTAGTAAAATCATTCGGTTCACTTGATGTGTTAAAAGGAATTGATTTAGAAGTAAAAGAAAAAGAAGTTGTTGTTTTAATTGGTGCCAGTGGTTCTGGTAAAAGTACATTACTTCGCTGTCTTAACTTTTTAGAAATGTACGATGAAGGCGAAATTCACTTACAAGGTGAGCGAATTGATCCAAAGCATTCAAATTTAAATAAAGTCCGTGAAAATGTCGGTATGGTTTTTCAGCACTTTAACCTCTTTCCTCATATGACCTCACTAGAAAACATCATAGAAGCACCTATTCACGTAAAAAAATTAGAGAAAGCAAATGCAAAGGATATTGGAAATCAACTTCTCCAAAAAGTCGGCCTTCAAGATAAAGCGGATGTAACTCCTCATCTTCTTTCAGGTGGTCAAAAACAGCGCATTGCCATTGCACGAGCTCTTGCAATGAGCCCTAAGATTATGCTATTTGATGAACCTACCTCAGCTTTAGACCCTGAACTTGTTGGAGAAGTATTGCAAGTTATGAAAGAACTTGCTGAAGAAGGGATGACAATGGTTATTGTTACTCATGAAATGAATTTCGCAAGAGACGTAGCTGATCGCGTCATCTTTATGGATGATGGAAAGATTGTAGAAGATGCTACGCCAGCACAATTCTTTTCAGCTCCATCACATGAACGAGCAAAACAATTTTTACGCAACGTTTTATAATGTAACTTCTGTTTCAAACGAAAAGGAATACATTCATACGGTGCACAACTAATCATCCAAATAAAATATTTCAATAACATACTAAAAAACCATCCGTATGATCAATATATAGGAGGGGTTTTATGAAAAGAAAACTATTAACCATTGTTGCGAGCATTACACTATGTACATCCTTCATACTAGGAGCTTGTAGCAAAGAAAGCTCTACTACTTCATCAAATGGTGAAAAAGAATTTCGCTATGCGATGAGTGGATTATACAAACCTTTTAACTATAAAGAAAATGACGGGAAACTTGTCGGCTTTGATGTAGAAATCGGTGAAGCTCTTGCTAAAAAGATGAACATGAAGGCTACGCCAGTTACAAACCCATGGGAAACGCTAATTCAAGGTCTTCAAGCGAAGAAATATGATGTAATACTGGGTAGTATGGCAATTACAGAGGAGCGCTTAAAAGCTGTTAGTTTCTCAAATCCGTACTATCGTTCTGGCGCCCAAATTTTTGTAGCTAAAAAGAATACCGCTATCTCTTCTCCAGAAGATTTAAAAGGTAAGAAAATTGGTGTTGTAAAAGCTAGTACCTTTAAAAATCTTGTTGCAAAATATACAGATCAAATCACAGAATATGACAGCGATATTACTGCTCTTATGGACTTAGAGCCTGGGCGTGTCGACGCAGTAATTACGGATCAAATGGTTGGTCTACGTATGATAAAAGAAGGAAAATCAAATATAAAAGAAGCCGGAAAACCATTAAATCTTGATGAAATGGGAATTGCTATTCGCAAAGATGATAAAGAAATGGTTGAGAAAGTAAATAAAGCGTTAGATGAAATCATTAAAGATGGTACGTATGAAAAAATCAGTAAAAAATGGTTCGGGCGTAATATTCTTGGTGAAGAGGAAAAAACGAAGTAAGTAAGTTAGCCATTCAAAAGATTCATAAACAGTGCCCCACTGATTAAGTGTTCATTTTATGTGGGGCATTTCATTCTCTACTAAAATCTATACAATATGAGGTGAAACGCATGTTTGAAATTTTTATCTCTACCTATCCCACACTCTTAAAAGCTACTATTGTCACATTACAATTAACATTAACTTCCCTAGTACTCGGTTCATTAATTGGATTATTATTCGCTTTCTTTCGAATCTCTAACAATAAAGTTTTAAATAGTATCGCTCATATCTATATTGCTATTATTCGTGGTACACCTTTAATCGTTCAAATCGCAATTCTCTATTTTGGCATTACATCTGTCATTGTTTTCTCCCCTTTTTGGGCAGGAGCAATCGCTTTAGCAATTCATAACGGTGCATATATTACGGAAATTTTCCGAGGATCCATTCAATCCGTCGACCGGGGACAATTGGAAGCCGCTCGCTCCTTAGGTATGCCTTACCCTTTAGCTATGCGCCGGATTATATTACCACAAGCATTTCGTCTGTCTCTTCCTCCTCTAGGAAATCAATTTATTATCGGATTAAAAGACTCTTCACTTGTCGCTTACGTAGGACTGTCCGAATTATGGGGATCAGGTTTATCAATTGCAGCAGGTAACTTCCAACAATTAGATACTTACATAATCGTTGGTGCATACTATCTCGTACTTGTTCTTCTATTTACTTATTTCGTTAATCTTTTAGAAAAACGACTACAACGAAAAGAAACTAACTCCGTCCAATTCCATAAAAAGAACAAAAAGGAAGTTTCTTTATAAGAAAAAGCAAGCCTGAGATGGCTTGCTTTTTCACTGCAAAAATATATTAATTTTACTGATTTACTTTTTTAATACTCTCGTCTTCCTCTATATGTTCCTCACGATATGAAATATTATGAGGATCTAGTCCATTTCCTAAAGAACCATAGAAATGCTCTCTATGCGGATCCACTAATTCACTTCCGTGATAATACACACGTGGTGTATTCCATAGGGCTGCTAATGCTTTTGTCATCGGCATTTCGTGATAACGTTCCGGCCACATTTCTTTAATCTTCTCTTTTACTAACGGATAGTATTTAGAGCTCATAGCAGGAAACAGATGGTGTTCTGTATGATATGAGAAATTGAAATGTAAAACGTCTACCCAGCGCGGCACTGTTACTGATAAACAGTTTGCTAACGGATCATTTACTGGAACAATTGGATTTAAGCGGTGATTTGTTGCGATATATGCCATTACAATAAAGTTAGCAATTAACAACGGAATGACATATGCAAATAACCATTTTCCAGGTCCCATAATAAACAATAAACTAATCCAAACTGTCCAAGGCAAAAGAAGTTGAAGCCATACAGATTTTTGATTGGATGACTTGAACTCTTTTATAAAATGAAAGAACATTCGAGTCGAATGCAATGTAAATTGAATTGTTAGTGACAGAAAACTAAAGAATGAACGTACATGTAAAGGCATACGATATACCCAACTCAAAAACTTACTCTTCTTAAGTTTCTCAAGTGTCGGCCATGCATCTGGATCATTCTCTTCATGCTGTGTATGAACATGATGCGTTGCATTATGCCACTTTCTCCAAAGCTTTGGCCCTGTTGATAATGGCATAAATGCAATCGCGCCTAAGAAGTCACGAAGCCATGCCTTTCTTACAACAGTTCCATGTAAAATTTCATGCCCTAAAAATCCTAGTGAAGCAAAACATAATCCAAGAACAATCGCAATTCCTAGATTCGCCCACACATTCAATTCAAATACACCAATCGATATTAACCCCGCCAATGCCACAAGCAAATAAGCCAGTCCACCAAATAAACGAGTAGGCACTGGTTTAAATGCTTTTTTCGGCAAATGTGGTGATACACGTGCTGCATACCACCCAAACGTATGAAGCTCCTTCATCCTTTTGCTCCTTTCTTATGCCGCGCCTTGCGCAACTTACATATATCAATTCTTGCTTCCAGATTGATTTTACTAGATGATCCAAAAAGCATCTATTATAAGGAAAATATACTCACTCTATCGTCACTTATTTTTCGCTTTTATTATCAATGAAAAACATTTCTCTTTTTACTCTCTATCAACCTTTCCACATGATGAATCATAACAATAGAATTTCTATATTGTCAACACCTTTTATGACCTAGTAATAAAAGGTGGTTATATTTTTATAATCATACTTTATTTCACTAAAGAAAATGTATAGATTCCATAAGGATTTACCCACTATATATAGACATTTTCTTAAACGCCATAGACTCTATCTCATTCAATAACTCCCTATGTAATCAACAAACAGAATCACTTGAATTTAGTTTTATATAAATCCTACCACTTCATAATGCCCCATCTAATTAATTATATTAAAATAATTTATAACCTCTTTTAATAAAAATAGACTACTTCTAAAACAACACACATGAATTTCATATATTATGGAAATATTAAAAAGAAAATTGTTCTAAAATCAGGAGGTTTCCGCAATGACAAGTGATACATTTCCACAACTGCCGCTATCTTATTGGATTGAATCTACTCAGTTTCCTACTTTCCCTCGTTTATCCGAAAATATAAAGACAAAAGTTGCTATTATCGGTGCTGGTATTACAGGTATTACTACTGCCTATTTACTTGCAAAAGAAGGCATCGATGTTGTTTTAATTGATTCTGGTCGTATTTTAAACGGAACGACTGGGCATACAACAGCGAAAGTAACAGCACAACATGATCTTATTTATGATGAATTAATAAACCATTTCGGTGTAGAAAAGGCCGGGCTTTACTATGAATCAAATAATCAGGCTCTACAATTCATAAATGAAACTGTTCAAACATATAAAATCGACTGTAATTTCTCAAATGAAGATTCATATTTATATACAACTACCGATAACGGATTAAGAAATTTATCGAAAGAATATGAAGCTTATCAAAAATTAAATATACCTTGTGACTATGTTCAATCTCTATCGATTCCTATTCCAGTACAATCTGCGCTTATAATGAAAAATCAAGCACAATTCCATCCCCTTCTTTATTTAAAAACACTTTTAGAAAAGTTTGTGGAGATGGGCGGAAAGCTCTACGAACAAACAACAGCTATGGATGTGGAAAAGGGAGATCATCCACAAATAATTACAAAAGAGGGCCATCATATCACTTGTGAATATGTCGTCTCTTGTTCACATTTTCCTTTTTATGATGCAAATAGCTTTTTCTTTACGCGAATGTATGCAGAACGCTCCTACGCTCTTGCAATAAAAGCAAAAACGGATTATCCAGGTGGCATGTATTTAAGTATTGATGATCCAAAGCGCTCCTTACGCTATATAACAAACAATGGAGAAAAATTAATTTTGATTGGCGGAGAGAGTCATAAAACAGGACAAGGAATAAATACGATGCTTCATTATGAAGCACTCTATTCTTTTGCTGAAGCAACTTTTGGAATAGACGAGGTTCCTTATAGATGGTCAGCACAAGATTTAATCACTCTAGATAAGCTTCCTTATATCGGACATATTAACGAAAGAAATCCAAATATCTTTGTTGCAACTGGATATCGCAAATGGGGCATGACAACTGGAACTGCTGCCGCTCACCTACTGAAGGACTCCATCTTAAAAGTCCACAGTCCCTATAAAGAACTGTATGCACCATCACGCTTCCATGCAAATCCAGATATAAAAACGTTCCTCTCCCAGAACATTGATGTTGCGAAACATTTAATTGAAGGAAAGATTGAAACCGCATTACGTAAGCCAGAAGATCTCGAAGTTGGTGAAGGATCTGTCGTACATGTTAACGGTAAACGAGCAGGTGCTTATAAGGACAAAGAAGGAAAATTACATATCGTCGATACAACTTGTACACATCTCGGCTGTGAAGTTGAATGGAATAATGGTGATTGTACTTGGGATTGTCCTTGCCATGGTTCTCGTTTTTCAATTGAGGGAGACGTTCTTGAAGGCCCAGCAGATCAACCGTTAAAACGCGTTGATAATGAGTAAACAAATAAAGAAGTTCAACAGAATTACGGTTGAACTTCTTTATTTGTTATAAAACCTGTTCAGATAAATTTCGACACAGGAAGGAAAATATTAACATTAAATAAAATAATATATTCATCTACAAATTAAAAGGGGTGAATATTATGCAACCTTCAGCTCCACCTCATCTAGAATCTACAGAAACTATCTTTTCAAGCTCTATTACAAAACTTGTTGTTTTTATTTGTTGGCTAGCCATTTTAGCTGATGGATATGATTTAGGTATTTACGGTGCCGTTCTACCAAAGCTCCTAGAAGACAAAAGCTGGGCGCTATCACCAGCGCACGCTGGTACAATTGCAAGCTATGCTTTATTTGGGATGTTTATTGGGGCTATTCTAGTTGGAACGATTACAGATCTAATTGGGCGTAAATGGACGCTTATATGCTGTTTAGCACTTTTTTCTATCACAATGGGTTTAGCGGCTATCGCTTCTTCTCCTGAGTTATTTGGATTATCTCGATTTATAGGAGGAATCGGATTAGGCGGTGTTATCCCAACGGCTTCAGCACTTACTGTTGAATATTCACCAAAAAAAAGGCAATCTTTTATTTATGCTCTTATGTTTACTGGCTATCCTTTAGGTATCGTATTAGGTGCTATTTTGTCTATGTTTATGTTAGAAGATTTCGGATGGAGAATTATGTTTGGTATCGGAATGATTCCACTACTCCTCATTCCTTTCATTATTCGCTATTTACCTGAGTCCATTCAATTTTTATTATCACGTAATCGCCAAGAAGAAGTGAACCAAATTCTTAATCGTTTTCAAATTGAATTTCATGTAAAAAATAAAACTCATCAAGCTCCATCTACTATACGAAAGAAAAATGGATTTTTTACTTTATTCTCAAAAGAATACATAAAAGCAACACTACTTTTTTGGATCACTTATATAATGGGAATGTTTTTAATATACGGTTTAAATACTTGGTTACCACAGATGATGCGCCAGGCGGGATATCCTCTTGGATCTAGTCTGTCTTTTCTACTTATGCTAAATATTACCGCAGCTGTTGGTGCGTTATTCGCTGGAGCAATTGCTGATCGTATAGGCGCAAAAATTGTTATTAGCATCTCTTATCTTATGGCAGCCATATGTATCGGACTATTAACAATTAAGCCATCTGTTACAATCATTTATCTTTTAATTGGCCTTGCTGGTATTGGATCGGTCGGTATTACTCAAATATTAAATGCATATGTAACACAATACTTCCCATCACATATCCGAGCTACCTCCTTAGGCTGGGGACTGGGACTTGGCCGAGTTGGTGCAATTGCTGGCCCTATTCTCATCGGTATTATTATGACAATGCAATATGACTTAGCATGGAATTTTTACTTATTCTCCTTTGCAGGTCTTATCGCAGCTATATCTGTTTTCTTCATTCCTACAAAATAAAAAGAGCACAAACTTACTTGTGCTCTTTTTCATATGCTCCAAACAGCATGTCTCGAAATAGTGTATTTAAAATTTCAATATCGATCCCTGATCCCTTTTCAATTCCTTTTACATATTGCCCATAGTAATGAATTTGTTCTTCTAAAAATTGATTTAGCACCTTAATTTTCAATCCAACATCTAATTCAGTACCTGCTTTTTTCTTTATTAACAACTTTTCAATCTCATCTAATACACTACGTTCTAATGGTAATTCTGTAATCAATCGATCAAATTCTACAGGTGGTAAAGTTGCTTTCTCTTCTAGCCACTTACAAGCTAAAATAGGACGTAATACATAAAAGTACTTTTTCAGCTTTACATTCTCACCTTGCAAAAATTCACGATAATTTTTCGACGCCATATGTAAATAATGATATATCGTTGCTTTTGGATCAAAATTCTTCTCACTCATCTGTTGAAGTAGTTCTGGAAAATTAGAGTTTTTCGAATAAAAAATTGGTGATCGAATCCACTCAAGTAAAGCTGGGTTCGACTTCGCGAATAGTTGCAACGCCTTTTTAATATCCCAACCACTTATATCTAAATCATCACTAATTGGATATTCAATTACATCACGTTTGTCATGAATTGATAAATACCATTCTACCGGATGTATATAAACAAACCTAACATCATAATCGCTATCTTTCGATGGAAATCCCCAAGCACGACTCCCTGATTCCACCGCAAATAAAATTTTTACATCATTCTCTTTTTCAATTCTTTCTAACTCCAACTCGATTTTCTCTCTCATTGCATAACACCTCCATTTTTTGATTATTTCCTTGGAAATTCGACAAATACAATACTAATTTTACTACATACCAAAAAAACTGTCAGAAATTACTGACAGCCTAATGAAACGTCTATTGTTGCTTTTCGATTACAGTAGTAGCAATTCGTTCAAACTCTTTTTGAATCTCCTCTTTATATGCATCTACTATTGAAAAATCCATAGCAGCAATATAAATTCGTTCTAATTTATCACGAACCGATTTTGCTTTCGCTAAGAAAGACATCGCCTCATTCATTTTTGCTTTATATTGAATGGAAACATCACGAATTTCCTTCGCATATTTCTCATCCGTCCCTGGCGTAACAATAAGGGCATACATATCAATAATTTCATCACCCTCGCGACTTGGAAAATATTCATGTGGTGCCGTGCTATCAAAAATTGCAAAACCTAATTCTCTTACGATAACCATATCAAGACTATTCGGGTCAAATCCGCAATGATATACTTCAACTTCAAACCCCTTTTCTTCAGCTGCCTTAGCTAACTTTTTGAGCATCGTTGATTTTCCAGAACCTGGGCGCCCTTTTATAAAATAACGATGTGGTAACCCTTCTGTTAAATTAGGGACAAAATCAACTGCTCCTTTCGGTGTAGCAGCTCCTAAAAAACGATGTTTTACAAGAGATTGTCTCCCGCTTTTATCTGCAAATAATTTCTGGATTAGCTGATCGGTTAGTTCATTCGCTTTATTAAAATCTATATTATCAATATATATCTTCTCCCACTCATCATGTATAACCAATGCCTCTTTAAAACGTGCGTAAGCAGACTGAAAAGCTTTGCTTGCTTCTGAAACAAATCTTTCAATTTCTAACTTCTGCTTTCTTAGTTTATCTGAGTCCCAAGCAATTCCTAAATTTATATACTCTTCAACAACTCCTGGCATTTTTGGCTCAATAACATGCGGTGATGTCCCATCAACAATTCCTACTTTTAATTTTGGGATAATTACACCATCAACCGATTTATTGTCAGAAGAACAATGTAAAAATTCGATATCATATCCTTTTTCAACCCATTCACGACCGATTGCCTTTATTAAAGAAGATTTCCCCGTTCCTGGACCACCCTTTAAGATAAATAATCTGTCTAATTCTTTTAAATTCTCTTCGTATAAATTATGAAATCCTCTAGCTGTATTACCACCAGCATAATAATTCAATACATTTCCTGTCACTGCACTCACTCCTTCGCAGCATTGTATTTACATAAGCTACAATATGCGAGCGGCTTTATTTGGGTGAATACCTATTTTGTATTGCACACAAAAAGGAAATGAATTACAATTTAACTATCGGAAAATTCCGATTTTAAAAACTGAATACTTCTTTATCAAGAGAGGCAGAGGGACCGGCCCTTTGAAGCCCAGCAACCTCAGTTTATACAAACTGAATAGGTGCTAATTCCTGCAAAATGCATTGCATTTTGGAAGATAAAACTCAACTAGCATGCAAAGCTCATCTTTCTTGATATTGAAGGATGAGCTTTTTATTATTTGAAAAACATATATTGGAGGTATGTAAAATGAAAGTAATTGATCTATCGCAAACATTTGAAAATAATATGTCTCAATTTCCTGGAACACCAAAAATACAACTAGAAGCTGTTACAAGCGTTGAAGAAGCAGGCTATCAAGTTACAGATTTTCATTCCGTCGTTCATGTGGGCACGCATTGTGATGCACCTGCGCATTTTATTTCAGGCGCAACGACCATCGATCAATTACCCCTTGATCAATTTGTAGGCGAAGCCGTTCTTATCGATGTAACTCACATTAAAGAGCGAAAATTACCTAAGGCAGTATTGCATAATGCTGACATAAACGAAGGTGATATTGTTATTTTTCATTCCAATCTATCCACTAAATGGAATACGGAAGCTTATGAGAAAGAAGCATTTTATCTTTCTGAAGAGTTAGCTGAAGAATTAGTTCAATTAAAAGTAAAATCTATCGGTTTAGATTTCATTTCTCCTGATGAAGTAACGACAGAAACATCACCGATCCATCACATATTGCTAGGGAATAATATTTATTTAATTGAAAACTTAACAAATCTAGATGCTATCGAAGCGAAACGCTTCTTTTTCTCGGCAGCACCTTTAAAAATTAAAGATAGTGACGGTGCTTTCGCAAGAGCATTCGCTGTTATTTTTTAAATGAGGCTACAAAAAAAGCAAAGGTCATTACTGACCTTTGCTTCTATATTTTCTATTTAAATTAAGAAAGAATTGTTCCACACGAGGACGCACCCAAGCTAAACAGTCTATCTCTTTCTTCTTTGTGCAAGCTATCTCTTCACCATCTACCATTTCAACAAGTTCCAGCTCTAACAGTTGCCTCGTGAACGCTAACATATTTACTTCTTCAGCTGGATACTCTTCTTTTAATTTCTCCTCAATTTCTCCCAATAAAAAACCGTCACGCATCATTGCTAGTGCATCAATCCAAAGTGGCGGCATTTCATATTTTTCTCCTGTAATTGTATCTTTTACAATATAATTCTTTTGCTCTTTTCTAAATTGAATTGTATGTAAACATACAGTCGAATTTAATGTTAATTCCATCATACCACCTCTTTCATAATATCTGCATAGAAAAAAGGATGCGCGTGCACCCCTTCTTATCTTTTCATAACACTACTGAACCGTTACATGAGCAATCAATCTCATGTCGATATTTTCCTCCATTATAAACGAAGTATTTTATAAAAAAAACCCTTCTTGAAACATTTTATAAAATGTTTATATTTACACAACAAGAACACTTTTCTGAAAAATCTTTTCTCTCAATACATTAAACGCTCGGAAGAAAAATTTCTACTTTCGTTCCTACTCCTACACTACTTTGGATTGTGATACTTCCTTGATGTTCCTTAATAATTTTATATGTAATCATTAATCCAAGTCCTGTACCATTCTCCTTTGTTGTGTAAAACGCCTTGCCGATTTTTTCTAACTTCTCATTTTCTATACCAAATCCTTGGTCTTCAACAGAAATACACAAATGTCCTTGCGTTTTTTGATATGCACGGATATAAATTTCTCCACCCTCTGGCATTGATTCTATTCCATTTTTAATGATATTTAATAACACTTGTTTTAATTGCTTATCATCACCGTTTATAGCCGGTAAATTCCCATCTACTTGTAAATGACATTTAACTCTATATTGCGTTGCATAACTTTCCATTAGATGCACAACATATAGAAGGATGTCTCGTATATTACACCTTTCATAATTTGTTGGCTTTGGTTTTCCTAACAACATCAATTCACTAACAAATCCATTAACCCTTTCAATTTCTTGTAGCATAATGTCGTAGCTCATCGTATCAGTTGGATTTCTTTCTTTTTGCATTTGCGTAAACCCTTTTAACGCTGTTAGCGGATTTCGAATTTCATGGGCAATTGTTGTAGACATAGTCCCAATCACAGCTAAATTTTCCGTCTCTTTCATATTGTTCATCATTTCAACCACTGTTCTTACATAAGATTGAAATCGTTTTAATAAAGAATGTGAAATAATGAAATAAAATACACATAAAACAAGTGGAATTATCACTTTTAAATCTTGTAATAGCAATGTGAAAAATACGTACTTTCCAATTACACTAAAGGACACTAAATAAAAGTATTTCCTATTCACGAAAACTGGGGCAAATAAAATTAATAACATTTCTACCATACTACCATGTTCAAAAGGTCTATCCGTTCGCAAATAAATCATTAAATTATTAACAAGATTGATAAACATGTACCCAAATAAAAATAAATATTTTACAGAATATACATACCCTCTTTTTTGAAGATATATAGAAATAGGAAATAATGCTATTACAAATATAGGCACACCTATCCCAAGACTACCTTCTGGCCACCCTACCGCTGTTCCACTAATATTCATAGCAGGATATACAAAATAATATATAGCGTCATATAAAAAGAATATAATATAGAATAATAATATAAATACCTTTAAGGCTCTTCTTTCTTCATAAATCAAGCTCTTGTATTTGTTCATATAAAAACTCCCCTTGATCGATACAAAAAACTTTCATTGTTATCTCCTTAAAGTATAAGTATGAAATTGCTTTCAGGGCAATATTTAACCTTATAATACTAAAAGGAAGGAGATTTCTCCTTCCTTTTGGTAACAACTTACATCCATCTTACCCTATCATGTAACAATCCATCAGTAAATTTATTATGCCCCATTACAAAATCCTTCATATATAAATTTAAATACTCACCGTACTTACTTTCTGTATTTAATAACAACTCCTCGACGTAATAAGCACCTTGTTCAAATTGATCTAAAAGTAAACTGCACAAGCCCGCATAAATCCCGCACCCTACCTGGAAATACGTTGCATTCGTTTTATACTTACGAAAAACTTGGCTACTATTCATCACATTATACATATATGTCTCACTATTTTCATAAACGAGTAACACACCGACCAGGTCCTCTCCAGCAATCTCTTCTTCCGCTGGATTAAACACTTTACGATTCCAGTTCCATAAATCTTCTACTTGATCTAAGTTCTGTCTAATTATATTTGTTGTATACTCATTAATTCGGTAAAGAAAACCAACTTCCATATTGAAGTTTTTCCCTAAAATTAATACTTCCTCATGTGGCATTAAACAACCATAGAATTCTTTTTCTCCTAACTTCACTTTATACTCTGAAGCGTATACATCTTCATAAAAGTAAAGAGGACGATGATGACTCATATACATCGGATAACTCCAGATCGCTTCATCTAAAAATCGCTCTACTGCCCATGAAGCATAAAGTGTATGTGGCTTTATAAGTGCTGTATCATTCAAAAACGACGTATCATGTTCTACAATATAACATGCTCTTGGCCTTTCATTTGGTCGTTCCTTCATAAGTTCAACAACCATCCATTGAACAACACCTGGATTCATCCCTGAACCTATAATCGCTTTTGTATTTGTAAATTTCTCTTTCTCCTTCTCAAACCTTGTATATCTTTCCGTAAGCTGAAAGCCGATTAAACTATCGTCCTGATCTACCGCCTCATTTTCCAAGGCTGAATTAATATAACAAATTCCAAGTTCATTACAGCAGCTTAATACTCGAATTGTATCTGCCCCTGAAACATCAATAACAACACTCGTCCTTTTTTCTTTTAAATGTTGTTTAAATTTCACTACATCTTGAAGGTCTATTTCGTATAAAAACAATTGATCTTTCAAATTTGGAAACAACTCATCATAATAAGTCCTATCTTTTTGTTTTATATCAACCAAATGAAATTTGACATTCTTTATCGATTCATAAATTGGATCTTTTTCATTTACTATCGCTTGATTTAAAATTGCTAAAACTGCTTTTGCTGCTCCACCAGCACTACCAAGCAATGTAATTGATAACGAATTAGGAAACTGCTCCACAAACAAAACCCCTTTAATAAATTAGTTGAGCAGCTCCTCCTCAAAAAATAAATTGAATACATAAAAAGATAGCTCGTACACATTTCTTTATAAATAAGTGCAAAATTTTTTTAAAAAATCACACCATAGTATATTTATATTCAATTCATTTTCCCCTCATATTCAAATCGAGCTAAACAAATAGGCTCGACCTTTTCTTCTGCATATAAAAGAAAAAGCCAGCCCTTTCAACTAGCTTACGGACAATGGACAGATTTTACATGTTGAATATTCACATACATTTTTGCATCACGTGCTTTTGATATTTCAATATGACCTTCATCAATTTTCGCCATTTTTCCAATTTTATTGGACTCCTCACCTAAATCGAACACCATAATTTTCCCTGTCATTTTAATAAGCTGTTCTTCAAACGTTCTAGCTAACGTAATATTTAACGGATTTACGGGGAGTTCATTTTTATTGAGGGCATACGGTACTTGGTTTTCTTTATACGGAATTAACCATTTTAAATGCTTTAAAGATATATATACCGTTTTATAAACCGGACTATAAAAAACAATATAATCGTTCATCACACTTGTAACATAACCATGTATTGGAGCATTTCCTGCTACATAAACTTCTGTAAAAATCCCTTTAGAAGTACTTAATACTTTTCTCAAAGAAATTGAAGGGGATTCCCTCTTAATTACAGAATCAACATCTGGTTTTAATATTTCTTCGTCATATGGTCTTAAAAATTTATAGTATTGTACATGATATAAAGATATATATACGTAATCTTGTCCATTGTAAAGAACAACGATATCATTTCCTACATCAATTAATACACCTTTAAATCTTTTTTCACCGATTAATTTAACATATATATTTTCTCCAATACTTTTGTTTAACTCATTCATCTATATCCTCCTTCCTATGAATTTCTTCTTACCTGTCTTCCATTTCTAAAAAAATAATCAGGGCAAAGTTCTGTTTTAATAGTAAGTAATTCCTTTTCATACTATCGAAATAAGAAATTGTTCTTCTCTTTCCCTCATAATGCCCCTCTTATTTATTAAACATTATTCATCTTCATTCTTTTTACATTTAACTACTTGACTCACACTCTTAATATGAGACTTAATTACATAAATAACTTCATCGCCGTTTACTAGTGTAATACAGCCATGGTGTACCTCACTTAATAAACCTTCCACACACTCTGGACCGCCACGATTAATTTTTATCCACTTATACTTCAAGTCTTTTAATATATCTAAAAAAGTATCCTCATCAGAGCAGAAACATGAACTATAGCAATCGCCACATTTACTTTCTTTCACTTTCTTCACTAGACTCTTCACATGTTTCAACTGATAATATACTAATTCACCATGAGGTAGTTGTAATGTAAGATAGTCTTTTCCTAACGATACCAGTGTCCCTACTCGACTTTCTGGTCCGCGAAGATTTACTTTTACATTCTCACCAACTAAACATTTAATTTGGTCACAGCATAATACGTTCTCCAATTTTGTATCCCCCTTTCTTATTATCTTCCTCTACTTGATTGTCTTTGTGCGCGAGCGCGACCTGAATTATCGCTACTTTCCTTACTATCGTCGCTCTCATCGCTCTCTCCGCATGCTAATGCATTATAGTTAACACTTTTAATATGCTTTATTGCAATTAATATAACTTCTTCTTTTACAATTAATGTAACGAAGTCACAAGAAACATCTTGTAAAATTCCTTCCACTTTCTCTGGACCACCGCGATTAATTTTCACCCAGCAATATTTGAAGCTTAGAAGTAGTGCTTCAAAGTCGTCTGCACATTCGCAATCTTCCCAATCGCAATCACTTGATCCACAGTCTTTTGCATTTTTCGTAATACTTTTCAGATGGCTAAGTTGATAGTAATAAAGCTCACCTTTTTCATTCTTCAATACGAAGTAGTCTGGACATACTGATATTATTGTCCCTTTTTGAGATTCTGGACCACCCCTGTTTACTCTCACAAAAGATCCAATTAAGTCTTTCAGAAAATCACAATGAAATAAACTCACGAGAAAACCCCTTCCATTAATTTATAAGCTTTTGCACTGATAGTATATGTATCTGTACAGGTTACGTTCTCTATGTTTGTCCTAGCTAGAAAAAAATATGCTTTTAACATGGTAGACTACTACCTATCAAAATTTGAGGAAAGGCTAAGAACTCCTTATGTTTTTGATATCTTCAAACAAAAAATCCCTTATGAATATACATTTCTGCATATCTTCATAAGGGATTTTCCATAGTTTAATCTTCGTCTTTAACATCCATATCTTCTGGAATTGGTTCGTTCAATATTTCTTCCACTAATTGCTTATATTTCTCCATTTGTTCTAAATGTGTATTAAATTGTTCTTTATTTACTAAATATTGCTCTCCATCGAATAGCGCACGAATTTTCTTTTGCTGAATTAACTCTTCAATATACGATTTTGGTAAATTCAAATACTCCGCAGTCTCTTCTACTGTTATATACAATGCGTTCATTCCTTTATTATTTTTTCATCTATACTGTATCTTACTTTACTTTATTTTTGTAAACAAATAAAAAAGATTTTGTAAATGCAGTTCAAAAAGCAGGTAGATGCATTCCATATATTGTATAGTATTATATAGTAAGAATTTTTTAAATATAGAATGGTATTACCCATTTACACAAAGGAGAGTTAACATATGGCTACTCGTCACATCATTACAATGTTAGAAAAAACACTACAAGTTGAAACAGAAAACACAATTTCTCATTTGAATGTATCTTTATCTGATCGTTTTCTTTCTCAAAGCACAGCAATACATGAAAACAATTGTTATCATACAATTGGTGAATGGTACAAAAATCATTTCTTATTCCAACAAGATGATTTCCTTTGGGCTAAATATGCTTTCTATGACGCATATTGTGAAGCCATCAAAAAACAAGGCCATCTTACAAAACGCGTCCGTCAAATATTAGAATCATTGGCTCGAAAACATGGAAAACAATATATTGCTTCTATACTAAATATGCCATTTCCTAATGAACGCGCTAAAGGGACAGCGTAATTTAGCCATGTTCTGCGCAAGCAAAACATAGCTAAATTGTTTTCTAAGATGCTTTACCAATAAAAATGTTCATATCATATGAACTGATGAAACCGGTGTCATTATAATGATTGAAAATATAGTAAACAGGAAAACCCCCACGTACATCTCTCATCCATTTGAATAGAGAAGTATGTGGGGGTATACTTGTTCCTTATTATTTTATCATCTGCTTAATCAGTTCGCGATTTCTCTTCTTAAATACTTCATTATGAGAAGAAACCATTCCGTACTCACTTGCATCTGGTTGGATAAATTGCTTTGCTTTATTCACAGCATTTCCAGCATCTTGGAATGCACCTGCAATTAAGTGTAGTTTCCCTTCATGCTTTAAAATATCTCCAGCAGCATATAATCCATCTACTGAAGACTCACTATTTGCATTACCTGCAATATAATAATTATCTATAATTGCAACGTCTAACTCACTATTTTCTAATAATGTAATGTCGCGTTCATATCCATGATTAATAATAACTTCATCAATAGGTAAGTGAGAAACCTCACCTGTTTCATGATTTGTTAATTCTACATATTCGATCGCTTCATGATTATCACCAGCAATTAATTTTGTAATCGATGTATTAAAGAAACACTCCGCTGAGCTGTTCATAAGTTGTTTTACTTGTGCTTCATGACCAGATAATTCTTCTTTTCTATAGGTTACATACACTTTTTTCGCAATTGGTTCCAATTCATTTGCCCAATCAACAGCAGAATTGCCTCCACCGGAAATAATAACTGTTTTACCTTTGAAACGCTTTAAAGATTTAACTGTATAATTTAAATTCGATACTTCAAATCGCTCAGCACCTTCAATAGATAACTTTTGCGGTTTCAATATACCACTTCCTGTTGCGACGATAACTGTTTTTGAAAAGTGTTCTTCGCCATTACTTGTTTTTAATGTAAAAGTACCATCTTGATTACGAATAATCGATTCTACTTTTGTATCTAATACAACTTCCGGCTGAAATGTTAACCCTTGCTGTACAAGTTGTTCAATTAACTTATCACCTGTAACTGGCAATAGTCCTCCTACATCCCAAATCATCTTTTCCGGATACACATGTATTTTTCCACCTAAATGTGGTTGAAATTCTATTATTTTTGTTTTCATTTCTCTGAGTCCACTATAAAAAGCTGAATAAAGCCCTGCAGGTCCTCCGCCTATCACGGTTACATCAAACAATTCTTCTCGATTCATTCGTGCTCACTCCTCAGCTATTAATCATTGATTATCATTCTCAATAAAATATAGCCTGTTTCCGCAAAATTTACAATCAAAATTACTATTGACAATACACCTATATAAAATTATATTATTTAAAGAATCAATAGTGATAATCATTATCATTTTGTTAATAATTAGCAAATTTGAGATTACATCTTCTTTCATTAATATGGTTAATACTATATTATAAAATCTCATATTCAAGATTTTTAATAAATCATTTTGCTTTACCACTACTCTTTCAAAAAGATTACAGTTAAACAAATTATTGTATACACATATCATCTATGTTAAAGGAGAAAGACGATGAAAAAGTTATTTATTTCACTAACAGTTCTTTTCGTTCTTGTTATGAGTGCTTGTAGCAATGGCTCTACAGACAAAAAGAACGATGCAAAAGGTAGTAAATCAGAAACAATTACATACCAATCTGAAAATGGTAAAGTAGAAGTTCCTGCAAATCCAAAACGCGTTGTTGTACTATCATCATTCGCTGGTAACGTAATGTCATTAGGTGTAAATCTTGTTGGGGTAGATTCATGGTCTAAACAAAACCCACGTTTTGATAGTAAACTTAAAGATGTTGCTGAAGTATCAGATGAAAATGTTGAAAAAATCGCTGAACTAAATCCAGATTTAATCATTGGTTTATCAAATGTTAAAAATGTCGATAAGTTAAAGAAAATTGCTCCTACTGTAACATACACTTACGGAAAAGTTGATTACTTAACACAGCATTTAGAAATTGGTAAGTTATTAAACAAAGAAAAAGAAGCAAAAACTTGGGTTGATGACTTCAAGAAACGTGCACAAGAAGCTGGTAAAGAAATTAAAGCAAAAATCGGTGAAGATGCAACAGTTTCTGTTGTAGAAAACTTCAACAAACAGCTTTATGTATACGGCGAAAACTGGGGCCGCGGAACAGAAATTCTGTACCAAGAAATGAAATTAAAAATGCCTGAAAAAGTAAAAGAAAAAGCATTAAAAGAAGGTTACTACGCATTATCTACTGAGGTATTACCTGAATTTGCTGGTGATTACTTAATCGTAAGTAAAAACAAAGATACTGATAACTCATTCCAAGAGACAGAATCATATAAAAACATCCCAGCAGTAAAAAATAATCGCGTATATGAAGCAAACATGATGGAATTCTATTTCAATGATCCACTTACATTAGATTTCCAACTAGACTTCTTCAAGAAGAACTTTCTTGGTAAATAATACAAACATGAGGAATTCTTAATTTAAGAATTCCTCTTCCTTTATTCTATGAACAGAAAAGATGTGAAACGAATGACAAAAGATCATGATAATCCACGTTCTATAGCTTTTACATACAAACTAATTTTAAGCTTAATTGCATTCTTTCTTATTTTTATGGTTGCAATGGTATTAGGTGCTGCAGATACTTCGATAAAAGATGTATGGTTAGCACTCACTTCCTCCGCTAAAGGAGACAAAATATCTATTATTCGAGAAATACGTTTACCACGTGAAGTTGCTGCTATTTTTGTAGGAGCTGGATTAGCCGTTTCTGGAGCAATTATGCAAGGATTAACACGAAATCCACTTGCGGACCCTGGATTATTAGGGCTATCTGGTGGAGCAAATGCTGCGCTTGCACTAACACTTGCTTTCAATCCTTCCATTAGCTATCTTTACTTAACGTTAGCTTGCTTTATCGGTGCTGCAATTGGCGCAATTATGGTATTTGGAATTGGTATGGTGAAAAAAGGCGGTCTTTCTCCTCTTCGAATTGTATTAGCGGGCGCCGCAGTTTCAGCATTTCTACTCGCAATTTCAGAAGGAATTGGCATTTACTTTAAAATTTCACAAGATGTATCACTTTGGACTGCTGGGGGCGTAATTGGAACAACTTGGAGCCAATTAAAAATTATTATTCCAGTCATTTCAATTAGTATCTTTATCGCTATCTTACTAGCAAAAAAATTGACAGTTCTTAGTTTCAGTGAGGAAGTGGCTATTGGACTAGGTCAAAAAATTATTGTTATTAAAACTATTTTATTTATCATTATTATCTTACTTGCAGGTGCATCTGTAGCGCTTGTTGGAAATATGGCATTTATCGGTTTAATGGTACCTCACATGGTACGCCCAATTGTCGGTCCAGATTACCGATTTGTTATACCGATGTCAGCAATTGCTGGAGCTTCCTTTATGCTACTTGCAGATACAATCGGACGTACTATTAACGCTCCGTACGAAACACCAGTTGCGGCAATTGTCGCGATTGTAGGATTACCATTCTTCCTATTCATTGTACGTAAAGGAGGAAAAACATTCTCATGATGCAATCTATTTTAAGAAAACAGCGTCTCATTATACTCGCTTTACTTATAGTAATCATCACAACCATTGTAGTTGGAATGGGTCTTGGTTCAGCATCTTTATCTTATGATCGACTACTCCCAACATTAATGGGGCAAGGGACTTTTAAAGAGGAGTTCGTTTTATACTCTTTAAGACTACCTAGAATTGTCATTACATTATTAGCTGGTATGGCTCTCGCTTTATCAGGGGCTATTCTGCAAGGAATTACCCGAAATGATTTAGCTGAACCTGGTATTCTTGGTATTAACTCTGGGGCTGGTGTTGCTGTTGCTATTTTCTTTTTATACTTTCCAATAGACGTAGGTTCATTTCTTTACTTACTACCTGTCGTTGGATTTATTGGGGCATTTCTGACAGCTGTTCTAATTTACGTATTTTCATATAGTAAATCAACTGGACTTCAACCAATACGATTAACATTAACTGGTATCGGTTTTGCATTTGCACTATCTGGAGCGATGATTGTCCTTATTTCATCCGCTGATCGTATGAAAGTGGACTTTATCTCAAAATGGATTGCCGGAAACATTTGGGGAGATGATTGGACATTTGTTTTAGCAATGCTTCCATGGCTAATTGTATTAATCCCATTTGTCTTCTATAAAGCAAATCGATTAAACATTCTAGCATTAAACGAACCGGTCGCAATCGGTGTTGGAATTGAAATTGAAAAAGAACGAAGATACTTATTAATCGCAGCCGTTGCACTTGCAGCCGCAGCTGTTTCCGTAACAGGAGGAATTAGCTTTATCGGATTAATGGCTCCTCATATCGCGAAATCTTTAGTAGGTCCAAGACATCAAATATTCATGCCTATCGCCGTTTTAATTGGCGGATGGTTATTACTACTAGCAGACACAATCGGGCGAAATATCGTTGATCCTAATGGCATTCCAGCAGGTATTGTCGTTGCTTTAATTGGGGCTCCTTACTTTATGTATTTGTTGCTTAAGAAAGCGTAAAAACATCCTCAATTTTGAGGATGTTTTTTCCTTTCGTTTCCTTCTCCTAACCCTTTATTCACCATTCATATTTCCTACCTCAATACAATTCCTGAACAAAATATTTTTGATTATAAAATCTATTAATGTTATATTATCACATATAACTTTTACGTTTTAAGGAGTATCGTATAATGAAAGCTATTTCTATTATTCTTATCTTAATTGGAATTTTTGGTATCTTAATGGGCGGAATGATGTTCGGAGATATCGGTATTGCTGCAATTATTGGTTCATTAGCAGCACTATTCTCAGGAATCGGTTTTTGGAAATTAGATTCGCAACTCAAAAATATATCTAAATAATTAAAATCCTAAAATGGCCATGGAAGAATATATATTCTTTCACGGCCATTTTAATACACATTGAATAACATTTCCGTTAGATTTCTACTGCTGCCCATACCCTTCAAACTTCTTCGCCAAATTCTCCATCTCATCTTCTGGCAAAAGCTTCGGTTCTCCGACGCTTTTCGTTTGATAATAAATTTGAGCACAAAACTCAATCTCTTCTGCAATAGTAAACGCCATTTTTATATTATTTGCCCCAGCAATTAAACCGTGATTCGCAAGTAACACTGCACGGCGGTCAATCATGCCTTCAAAAGCAGCATCTGCTAATTGCTTCGTACCAAATGTCTCATACGGCGCACAGCGTACATTCGGGCCTGCAAAAGCAATTAAATACGATACTGCAGGAAGTTCCCATCCTAATGATGCAATCGTCTTTGCATAAGGAGAATGTGTGTGTACAAGTGCATTTATATCTTCACGCTTTCTATAATAAATAAGGTGCATATCTAGTTCACTTGATGGCTTTCTTTCTCCTTCTACTACTTCACCATCTAAGTTTAATATAACTACATCTTCAGGCTTTGTTTCATAATAATCTAAACCACTTGGACTAATCGCAACAAGACCTTGTTCACGATTAAAGATACTAATATTACCGCCCGTCCCCTTTGTTAAACCACTAGAAATCATTTTCTTTCCATACGCTACAATTTCTTCTCTTTCTTTTTGTAATAACATATACATCCCCCTAAGTATGAAGCTTATGATGACTGACTTTTATATTTATCTACTTATTGAAATAGCTTTTTTAAATTCTCCGTAAACGGTGCCTTTACAATCCCTTTTTCTGTAATAATCGCTGTTACATTTTGATGTGGAGTAACATCAAATGCTGGATTATATACTTTACTTTCTTTCGGAGCTGAATATTGTCCAAAGCGATTAATCACTTCAGAAGCATCTCTTTCTTCAATCGGAATTTCTTTTCCTGTCGATGTCTTTAAATCAATTGTCGGTGTTGGCGCTGCTACATAAAACGGAATGTTGTAGTACTTAGCTAAAATAGATACGCCTAATGTGCCAATTTTATTTGCTACATCACCATTTGCTGCCACACGGTCGCATCCAACGATTACTGCATCAATCTTCCCTTGTGACATGACCATAGCTGCCATATTATCTGTAATAACAGTAACGTCAATACCCGCTCGCTGCAGTTCTAATGCTGTTAACGTTGAACCTTGTAATCTAGGACGCGTTTCATCCGAATAAATTTTTAAATTCCATCCTTTTTCTTTCGCTAAATACATTGGAGCCGTCGCAGTACCATACTTAGTCGTCGCTAAAGCACCTGCATTACAATGCGTTAATACTCCCATTTCATCATGGAATAATGTTAATGCATGCTCTCCAATTTGATGATTAATTTCTTCATCTTCTCTATGAATTTCTTTTGCCTCTTCTAGTAATCTATTTTTCAGCTGTGAGATTGATAAGTGAGCATTATCTATCGCTACACTTTCCATTCTTTCAAGCGCCCAAAATAAATTTACTGCAGTCGGTCTTGATGTCGCCAAGTATGTACATACCTTTCTTACTTCATCCATAAATCCTTCTTCCGTACTTTCAGCAAATTCCTTTATCCCTAAATACACTCCATAAGCAGCTGAAACACCAATCGCGGGTGCACCTCGCACTTTCATTACTTGTATTGCATTCCACACACTTTCAGCTGTTTTAAAAGATTCATAGACAATTTCATTTGGTAATAACGTTTGATCTAACAAAACTAAAGCATCATCTTTCCACTGAATTGGTATTAATTGCTCTTCCATCATATTCTCCCCTTACTTCGCGTAGTGCATTGACTGTTCTTTTAACGTTTCTACAAAACTTGTGCCCGTTCTATATTGATTCGCTCGTAAAATAAAACTCTTCGCTACTTGAAGACAAATTCGCTCCGCTCTAGCACGTGCTTCCTCATTCCCAATACAAGTAATATCTTTTACTTTCGCTAATCCAACAATACGGCGAATTAATTCCAGACCTGTCACTGCAGCTGTATCCTCTAATACAGATTGCAAATAGACTTCGCTAAAGCCTTCTTCCTTCGCCATAATCTCGGTCACATGAATATCCCAAGCACCTAAAAACTTCTGCTTAAATAAATCAATTACCTCTACCATCGTAGTTTGTAACCAATCCATATACGTATCTTTCTCAGCTCCAGGTGACATCGTTGCATCTGCATTCACCCAAGCAAACATTAAATTCGCCATTACATTCCCAACGTCATATCCCATAGGTCCATAAAAAGCAAACTCAGGATCAATAACCTTTGTAGAATCATCTCTTACAAAAACAGAACCAGTATGTAAATCACCATGAAGTAATGCCTGTGCATTCGTCATAAAAGAAAATTTACGTTTCGCTACTTCCATACGAAGCTCTTTATCACTATAAATATGTTCCCTAATCCATCCCTCATTTAACGGAAATAACTCATTACGCTTATTATGATTGGTAAATGGTTCTGAATATACGAGGTCCTCTGTAATCTCACATAATTCAGGATTTATATAATTCTTCACAAATTCCTTCTTCTCTTTATGATTCATTACAACATCCGATGTTAACAAAAGTGTATTTACCATAAAAGTAGTTAAATCATCCGCAAGCCTCGGAAATATTTGATGATTTATAAGTGCTGTACGTAATATTGTGTGATTCGATAAATCTTCCATTACGCAACAATTCATCACACTATCAAATAAATACACCTTAGGAACAAGTCCAGGTGCTAACTCATCCTCTAACTGCAAAAGATCTGATTCTATACGAATACGATTCGTCGACAACTTAAACTCATCTGAAATGCGAGCTGTATCCCCAGCTTGCTTTACGATGACAGACATGTTCTCTTTTTCATCCCAAACGCGGAACACATAATTTAAATTGCCATCACCTATTTCTTTACACTGTAACCCCTTTGCATTTTCAAACTTAGATAATTTCTCTTTCACATATGCAATCACATCTTTAGCTTCCATTAAAAAATACTTCGTGAACTTAGACATGGTTTCCCCTCCACACTAATTGTAAGCGTTTTCTAAAAGCTATAAAAAATAATAGGTTGAATTTTTTCATCCTATAAATATATATTCTTCTTTTTGAAAGGTATATCTAGGTTTTATTATATCTTGTTAGCACTTTGAGTCAATGTTTCTAACTATCATCGTAATATACTTCCTAATTATATATTTGGGATGACAAAAATTGTTCAAAAATTTTCCGATTCATTTTATTTTATTTATCACAAAATTCTTTGTAAAATAGAAGTAAGCAGTTCCTTTTCAAAACTACAACTTCTAAGAAATATTTCCTTCCCAAGAAATTAAACTTACACACTATCTCTAACATACACACTAAACTTTCAACTACTCATCTAAAATTTATAGACTTAAAATTACCTTTCCATTCCCTGTTAGTCTTAATTGAGAATAAATATTAATTAAATTGGTATAAAGTTGGTTTATTCTCTTGACAAAATAACCACTTCTATATGATAATTAATATCGAATTAGAATTATTATAGTTAATTAAAAAATATATTTTATGAGCACACTATTTTTTGATGCTCAAAACCAACATTTAGGAGGAATTTTAACATGTTATTAATCGGCACAGAAGTAAAACCGTTTAAAGCTAATGCTTACCATAATGGAGAATTTATCCAAGTTACTGACGAAAGTTTAAAAGGAAAATGGAGTGTAGTTTGTTTCTACCCAGCTGACTTCACATTCGTTTGCCCAACTGAACTTGAAGACTTACAAAACCAATACGCAACTCTAAAAGACTTAGGCGTTGAAGTATACTCTGTATCTACAGACACTCACTTCACTCACAAAGCATGGCATGATAGCTCAGAAACTATCGGCAAAATCGAGTACATCATGATTGGTGATCCAACTCGCACAATCACTACAAACTTCAACGTTTTAATGGAAGAAGAAGGTCTTGCTGCTCGTGGTACATTCATCATCGATCCAGACGGCGTTATCCAATCTATGGAAATCAATGCTGACGGTATCGGCCGTGACGCAAGCATTCTTGTTAACAAAATTAAAGCTGCTCAATACGTACGTAACAACCCAGGTGAAGTTTGCCCAGCTAAATGGCAAGAGGGTTCTGCAACACTTAAACCAAGCCTTGACCTTGTAGGCAAAATCTAAGGAGTTCGATCAAAATGATACTAGATGCAGATATAAAAACACAACTATCCCAATACCTTCAGTTAATGGAGAACGATATTTTACTTAAAGTAAGCGCAGGAGACGATAACGTATCTAAAGATATGTTAGCTCTAGTAGACGAATTAGCTACTATGTCATCTAAGATTACAGTAGAAAAAGTTGAATTAGAGAGAACACCAAGCTTTAGCGTAAACCGCCCTGGTGAAGACACTGGTGTCGTATTCGCTGGTATTCCATTAGGACACGAATTTACATCATTAGTGTTAGCTTTACTACAAGTAAGTGGACGCGCTCCAAAAGTTGAACAAAAATTAATCGATCAAATTAAAAACATTCAAGGCGAATATCATTTTGAATCTTATATCAGCCTAAGTTGTCATAACTGTCCTGATGTTGTACAAGCTCTTAACGTAATGAGCGTTCTTAACCCTGGTATTACACATACTATGATTGATGGCGCTGCATTCAAAGAGGAAGTAGAAAGCAAAGACATTATGGCAGTACCAACTGTTTACCTAAACGGCGAATCTTTCGGAAGCGGTCGTATGACACTTGAAGAAATTTTAGCTAAAATGGGTAACGGTCCAGATGCATCAGAGCTTTCTGATAAAGATCCATACGATGTTCTTGTTGTTGGTGGCGGCCCTGCTGGTGCAAGTGCAGCAATTTACGCAGCACGTAAAGGCATCCGCACTGGTATCGTTGCTGAGCGCTTCGGTGGTCAAGTAATGGATACTATGGGCATTGAGAACTTCATCAGCGTGAAAAAGACTGAAGGTCCTAAGCTAGTAGCAAGCCTTGAAGAGCACGTAAAAGAATACGACATCGATGTAATGAATCTACAACGTGCGAAACGTTTAGAGAAAAAAGAACTTATTGAAGTGGAACTTGAAAACGGCGCTATTCTGAAAAGTAAGAGCGTAATCGTTTCTACAGGTGCTCGCTGGCGTAATGTTGGCGTACCAGGTGAAGCTGAGTTCAAAAATAAAGGTGTAGCATACTGCCCACACTGTGACGGTCCATTATTCACTGGAAAAGACGTAGCAGTTATCGGCGGAGGTAACTCTGGTATTGAAGCGGCTATCGACTTAGCAGGTATCGTTAAGCACGTAACTGTTCTTGAATTCATGCCAGAATTAAAAGCTGATGCTGTATTACAAGAGCGTCTTAACAGCTTACCAAACGTAACTGTTCTGAAAAACGTTCAAACGAAAGAAATCACTGGTACTGATAAAGTAAACGGTATTTCTTACATTGATCGTGAAACTGAAGAAGTTCATCACGTTGAATTACAAGGTGTATTCGTACAAATCGGTCTTGTGCCAAACACAGACTGGTTAGGCGAAACAGTTGAACGCGCTCGCGGTGAAATCGTAACAGACAAGCACGGCGCTACAAACGTACCAGGAGTGTTTGCTGCAGGTGACTGTACAAATAATCCGTACAAACAAATCATCATCTCTATGGGTTCAGGTGCAAACGCAGCTTTAGGTGCATTTGATTACTTAATCCGTAACTAATAAAAAAACAGGTGCCTTGGCACCTGTTTTTTTATTACCCTAATGTATAAACTAAAAACCTCTCATTCCCATTCCTCTCATAAGCACCTGACAATCTAACTTCTTTCTTCAGCTCAAACGCAGTCTGATTTTCTAAGAAGAAAATATAGTCCTCAGAGGGATAATATAAAATAATATCCACTTCTCTCTCCAATTCTTCTACCGAAAGCAAAATGTTATTTACTACATTCATAAACACTTGTACAGAAAATGGATTAAAGAAATAAAAACGGTTATCGCGTGGATCAATCTCATATTCCTGCGCTAAACAACATTGGAATTGAATTTTCCCCTTACTGTTTCGTGCCTTTCGTGCATAACGATCTCGATTATCCATTGCTTCTTTATAAAACTCTTCATTCATTTCAATTCCAACTGCTGAAGCACCACATTTATGATGCATATAAAAGTTTAATCGCCCTTTTCCGCACCCAAAGTCTACAATTCGGTCGCTACTTCGTATCTCATATTGATTCAATAACTCATCTAACCCGCTATACGGCGTCGGTTCATAGCGGTGATAATGCATAGACTTGTTAAACCCTTTTTGCTCACCGACTGTTTTTATATGTAAAACTGCATCGTAATATTGTTCGTTCATTCGTTTTCTCCTATTAAAAAATGGTACTTATTATTATACACCATGTACTGGAGGCTCATTTTTCATCAAATTAATAGGTATGTGAAATTATATTAACGATTTTCTTAATATATCTATCGTAACTTCAAATATATCAACGATTTTCTCAATATATCTATCATAACTCAAAATATATCGATTTGCCGACAATTCACGACAAAAAAACAGGAGCTCTCTAGCCCCTGTCTTCTAACACTTTCAATACAGTTTGTTTCAATATTTCTACCCCATCCATAATACAACTATGATCGAACCTCATATACGGATGGTGTAATCCAGGTTGTAGATCTGCTCCTAGTCCAAGCATGACAGCTTTTAAATGTGGTCTTTTCACTGTATAGTAATGGAAATCATCACTTCCCGTCGTATAGAGTGGTCCCGTACATCTCTCTTCCCCATACGCTTCGAGAATACCTTTACGCATAAAGCGCTCTGCTTCTTCAGAAACCTCCGCTCCCGGTGCAAGATCCATCCATTCGTATGAAGTTTTTGATCCCATCGATGCAGCTGATTCTATTACATGCTCAATCTTTTTCTTTAATTCTTCTAATAGTATATTACTCTCTGCTCTTACATCTAAACTGAAATGACCATTTCCCGGAATAATATTTAAATTATCACCACCAGCTTGGCATCTCGTCATTTTTACTGAATAAGAACTTTGCGGTGGCAGCCAAATATTTTTCAAACCGATATTAATCATGGAAATGACATCAATTGCATTCACACCTTGGTGTGGTCTTGCCCCGTGTGCATCCTCCCCATGAATCATACCCTCTAAAAATCCTGCTGCTCCATGGCGAATAGATGAGGCTGCTTGTTTCAAAGTTAGTTCTTCAATCGGTCTTAGGTGGACACCAAATAAGAAATCAGCATCATCTACAGCACCTTTCTCCACCATCTTTAAAGCACCATTCCCCTTCTCTTCTGCCGGCTGAAAAATAAATCTAACCGTACCACTTTTCCATCTCATATTTTTCAATTGTAAAATAAGTCCCATTACAATAGTCATATGAGCATCATGACCACATGAATGGTTCGCTTTAAATTCTCCATCTACTTCTTGCCAAAGTGCATCCATATCAGCACGAATCGCAATAACTGGATTCCCGCCTCCAATCTCAGCAATTACACCTGGACAATCATCAAATGTTCTATATGAAATTCCTTCTTCTTTTAAAAAGTCAGTAATATACGCTGTCGTTTCATATTCTTTCCAACTTACTTCAGGGTTTTCGTGTAAATGCTGAAAAATCTCCGTTAAGCGCTCTTGTAGTTCTAATGTTTTCAACGTTCCAGTCTCCTTCCCACATTACAAACGATTCGGGTTAATTATACTTATGAAAAACAGATGTTTTTATGAACATATTGAATTTTAAGAAAAAAGTCAATTATTTATTTTTAAATACTTAAAAAGCTTACTACTCACCTATATTACAAACTAAACAAACAACTAGAACATTCCTTATTTTCTGTTTTTTATGTTGACGCTTACATAAACTTTTAGTTATCATAACCTAATAAACGTCTATTTTACGACAATTCTAAAAATACAAACAAACATACGTAACAAGGAGGAACTTTATGAAAAAAGAAATACCTTTTGGAATAGCGATTATCCCTATTATCATTACCGTTGCAGTTATGATGATTACAATTGTTGTATTAAAACAAACCCCTCACGTTCCACTTATTATCGGTACAACCGTTGCTTCTATTGTCGCTTGGCGTTACGGTTACAAATGGAATGATCTTGAAGAAGCAATGTATAAAGGGATTCGTCTTGCATTACCTGCTATCGTCATTATTATTCTTGTTGGCTTAACAATTGGTGCTTGGATTGGCGGTGGAATCGTCGCAACGATGATTTATTACGGTTTAAAACTTTTAACTCCATCACTATTTTTAGTTTCCATTACCGTCATTTGTTCTATCGTTGCATTAGCAATTGGTAGCTCTTGGTCTACAATGGGAACAATTGGCGTTGCTGGAATGGGAATTGGCCTAAGTATGGGAATCCCAGCTCCAATGGTTGCTGGTGCCATTATTTCAGGCTCTTATTTTGGCGATAAAATGTCACCGCTTTCAGATACAACTAACTTAGCCGCAGGATTAACAAATACAGATTTATTCGCACACATTCGTCATATGTTATTTACTACAGTTCCAGGTTTAATTATTACTCTTATCGTCTACGCAGTCTTAGGAAGAAGCTTCGGCGCTAACAATATTGATGCGAAAAGCATCGATCAAACGTTACAAGTATTGCAACAAAACTTTGTTATCTCGCCTTTCCTACTCATTATACCCGTAGTCGTTATGGTATTGGTCGCTAAAAAAGTCCCTGCTATACCAGCGATTCTCGTCGGTATTATTTTAGGATTCTTATCACAAGTCTTTATTCAAGGTGGTTCTGTCTCAGCATCTGTCGGTGCACTCCAAGCTGGATTTGTTATAGACACTGGAAACAAGCTAGTAGACGAACTATTTAACCGCGGTGGCTTAGATTCGATGATGAATACAGTCTCTATGACAATTGTCGCTATGACTTTCGGAGGAGTATTAGAACATACAGGTATTCTTCGCTCAATTGTAAATCAAATTTTAAAGTTAGCGAAATCAGCAAAAGGGCTTATCGCTTCTACTATCGCATCTTGTTTTGCAACAAACCTTACTTGCTCTGAACAATATATTTCAATTGTTGTCCCTTCAAGAATGTACGCAAATGCATACACGGAAAAAGGACTACATTCAAAAAACTTATCCAGAGCATTAGAAGATGGTGGAACATTAACTTCTGTCTTCGTTCCTTGGAATACGTGCGGTGTATTTATTCTCGCAACACTTGGCGTAGGTGCATTTGAATATGCTCCTTATGCTATTTTGAATTTCATCGTACCTATTATCTCAATCATTTATGGTATAACAGGCTTCACAATTGTAAAACTATCAGACATTGAAAAAGCAGAACTACTAAAGAAACAAAAAGCTCAACTAGAAGCTTAAAAATAGCGGTAAATTCAGTTCATATAGTGCGCGAGGTCGCCCTTGTTGATAGGGCATTTCCTCGCCGCAAATATGAGCATACCCGTAATCAACTAATTTCTTTAACAACCTTTCTGTCGATCTTCGAGTCACTTGTAAGTACTCAGAAAGGTCAGCTGCTGTAAACTTCAATGACGGATGCGATTGACTAAATTGAATGATTTTTGACAAGTTCGCCGGACTAAGCTTCGTTTCCTTCGCTATTTTCATTAGTTCCGGATTATCATTTTTCAAACTTTGTACTCTCTGTTCTTTCGGGAACGGCCCAAACAAATCTTTATCACTTGTTAGTATATAAAAACAACGATCTATTGGATTATTCTTTGCAAAACTTTGAGCAATTTTTGCATTTTGCTCCGCCTCTTTCACGGTTTTTCCATAACCAAATCCAATAGCTATCGTTCCTTCTACGCTTGCAAACAAGTTATTTATCGCATTTGTTTTAATAATCGATTCGATATCACCACGAGTTGTATACAAAATGCATGTCATTTCATCCACTTGTTTAAATGAACCACGTAGTTCTTTTGAAATGACATCTAGTTTTTCAAGCAAACTCGTTCGTAATTCTAGGAAAGAAATAATACAAGCACCAACAGTAGCTGAATAGCTTTTTGCTAACTCAGCTTTTATTTTTGCATCTTTTAGCCCATGTATAATGGACTGCGTTGGATCAATCATACGCTCTGAAGGAACACCTATTTTTTGAAGCTCATCGTAAACAGCGTGAATACTAGTTAAAGCTAAATGAGCCTCTCCAGATTGATATTTAGCTACATGAAAATCGATAACTCTATTTATCTCATCTTTACTCCACAGCATATTTTCATAATCCAACACTTGCGGACTTTCTTTTATACCGATATCATGGAACACATTTGTAATAAACGAGCGGTCTACTAAATCGATGGAAATGTTATGTGGTTGAATACTTTGATGATACATGATAGAAAGAATTGAAGATGCGACAGTTGTCTCGTCTTGCTGTAAGTATGTACTTGGAATTCGTAATTGTTCTCTTATTTCTTTTGCCATATAATAAGGTAAAGCACCTGAGAAAAAGATGACATCACAAGGCTTTAGACACTTTAATAGTTCAGAAGATTCCGCCGGATGAAGGTAAATATATGGATCAATTTCTATTCCCTCTAATTTTTGAGCAATAGGAAAAAGGTTCTCCATAAACTCCTTTGAACCAACAACTGCAATTTTTATCATCATTTTCTCTAACTCCTTATCATTAATTAACGACTATTTAACGTCAACTATATCAAATGTATAAAACTATTGTAAACAGGAAGGGGTTTCTATTCAATGAAAATTACAGCTATTCATCTTTACGCAATTCGTTTACCGCTTCGCAATCCGTTTGTTATTAGTTATGGCTCTTATTCTGATATGCCCTCTATTATCGTCAAAATGGAAACAGATGAAGGTATTATCGGTTACGGTGAAGGCGTTGCTGATGATCACGTCACAGGTGAATCATGGGAAAGTACTTTCCATACTTTAAAACATACGCTAACCCCAACTCTAATCGCACAAAATCCAATGAATATCGAAAAAATACACGACATGATGGACAATAAAATTTACGGTGTTCCAACAGCGAAGGCCGCAATTGATATTGCTTGTTTTGATATAATGGGCAAAAAACTAAATCAACCTGTATATCAATTAATTGGCGGGCGCTATCATGAAGAATTCCCTGTCACTCACGTTTTAAGTATTGCCGATCCTGAAGATATGGCTGAAGAAGCTGCTTCTATGATTCAAAAAGGTTTCCAATCTTTCAAAATGAAAGTTGGTACGAATGTAAAAGAAGATGTGAAACGTATTGAAGCTGTACGAGAACGTGTAGGAAATGACATTGCTATTCGCGTTGATGTAAACCAAGGCTGGAAAAATAGCGCAAACACATTAACAGCACTGCGTTCATTAGGACATTTAAACATTGACTGGATTGAACAACCTGTTATCGCGGACGATATTGATGCCATGGCTCATATTCGTTCTAAAACAGACCTCCCGCTTATGATTGATGAAGGATTAAAAAGTTCTCGTGAAATGCGCCAAATTATTAAATTAGAAGCTGCTGATAAAGTAAATATAAAACTAATGAAATGCGGCGGCATATATCCAGCTGTAAAGCTCGCTCATCAAGCAGAAATGGCAGGCATTGAATGCCAAGTGGGATCAATGGTCGAATCATCTGTTGCCTCTTCCGCAGGATTCCATGTCGCTTTCTCAAAGAAAATCATTACGAGCGTAGAGCTAACAGGACCATTAAAATTTACGAAAGACATTGGAAACTTACATTACGATGTACCATTCATTCGCTTAAACGAAAAGCCTGGACTCGGCATTGAAATAAACGAAGATACACTACAAGAACTAACCGTCTTTCAAGACGTTGTACGCTAAAGGAGGACTATCATATGACGGTTCTATACGAAGGAACATTAAAACAAAATAACGAATCATTTCACGTTACATTACTATCACTAGAGCATATCGAGCAAATCTTATCACTACAAAACATTGTAGTTGAAGCACTAGAAGATAAAAGTCGTTTACAACCACTCTCACAAGAAGAATTTCAATACATTCTAGAAGGAAACGGCATGATGATCGGTGCTTTTATCGAAAACGAACTCATCGCATTTCGCGCTCTACTCGTCCCTCCTATCGATGATGAACATTTAGGGCTCGATATTGGTTTGCCAGAAAGTGAACTACACCGCGTCATCTATCAAGAAATCTCAAACGTTCACCCGAACTGTCGAGGAAATGGGATGCAAAAAATATTAGCAAACGTCATCATGGACGAATTACAAAAAGAAGATAGCAAATATGATTATGTATGCTGCACCGTTGCTCCTTTTAACATTCCGAGCTTGAAGGATAAGTTTGCGCAAGGGATGGAGATTGCTGCGCTGAAGGAGAAGTATGGTGGTAGTCTGCGGTATGTTTTTGTGAAGGAATTGCGCGGAGATAGAGAAAGTGATTGGACGGATGTTAAGCATATTCTGATGAGTGATGCTGGGAGACAACAGGCATTGCTTTCGGAGGGGTATCGTGGGTATGAGATGGCGAAAGTGGATGGGGATTTTGTTATGATGTTTGGACGCTAATCTATATACTCGAAAAGAGGAGATGTCTGCTGTGACATCTCCTTTTACTTTCTCTTCATTGAACAATTCATTGGTAAATGAAATTATACGAACGATTTTTCGAATATATCTATCATAATTCAAAATATAACAAGGGTGTTTTTCGTCACTTAATAAATTTAACTTAAAATGAAAGTGAATTGAAATAAAGGTGAGCATGAAATCTTGCATATGAAATAGGAATTTATAGGAGATTGCGATTTATAAACAAAAAAATTCATTTGGAAGAAAAAAGATACCGTATTATTGATTAGGGTATTGGGGTCTGTGACTGGGCCGCTGTTATAGAACATAAAATAGAACACAGAGACTTAATACCTCTGTGTTCTTTAAGTTTCTGCTGATTAATTATAGGAAAATTAGGCTTTTATTTAAAGAAAAACATTTTAGCTATGACTTTATATGGGATTGAAAAATACTCTTTATTCTGTTTGTTTTTAACCTGTATATTCTTGATCAGGTATTGATTTAGTTTCTTTATTTAATACGTTTCTCAACCTATATATCTGACGATAAAAAATTATACTAATTAAACCCATTGTAAGAAATATAATTGACATACCAATAGATGGTATAAATGCACCTATTGTTACTGCAATTGAACCTAAAATACTTGCCCCCTTATTTGTCATTCCATTTATAGCCATGTAAGAACCCCTATTTTCTGTGGGGATAATTTCAGCCAACAAAGATTGCTTCGTCGGAATATAGATTAATTCTCCAACTACTACTACTAACATTAAAAAAATCAATAGGATGGGCATATTAATAAAACTAATCATGGAAAAACCAATTGAATAAAAGATAATCCCCACTGTTAGATTACTCTTATCTTTAAATTTTTTAGAAAGCTTATTAATTAAAACAGCCAGAACTAGCACGCAAATAGTGTTTGTAAAGTTTAATATTCCATACATCTTGTATCCATCTACCATAAAATGCATATCTTTGAAATGAAATAATTCTTGGTTCTGCATCTCTTTAACCAATCTTACCCCAGTATAGTTCATTGCTTGTATTTGTACAGCTAATTCTAAAAGGCTTGCCATTAAAAAAATCGTAAAGAGTTTATCCTTAATGACTACTTTATAATTAGTATTTATCTCAGAAAACAGATTAATGGGTTTGTCCAAAGATCTTTTAAGAGGAGTGTACATATCCCGAATAAAAAATAGTAACAAAAATAATGAAGCTAATGAAATGATTGATAAGCTCAAAATCAACTGGAATTTATAATCCTGAAATAAAAAGCCTCCTACAATCCCACCTATTAATAAAGATGCATTCCATAATATATAATCGATGGTATAAATTAATTTCCTGTCATCATTTGAACTCGAATCAATCAACATTGCATCCCCCGCAGGTCGAGAGAACCCAGAACAAGCACTGGTAATAATATTCATAAAAAAGACTATAACTGGAGAGTTTACTATTTCTGTGCAAGCAATAGCCATAATAAATAACGCTATAAATCGACAAACCTCTGCATATATCATTATCTTTCTTCGACCTAATTTATCTGCAAGATATCCACCATAAAGACCAGAGACGAAGCTTATTACAATGTTACTAACAAAAAGTATGCCAGTAATAGCTTCTCCAAATGCTTCTGAGAAATATATAATCATAAAAGGAAAAATCATATTGCCTGCGAGACTACTAGCAAATTGTTCTATCAGTCTCAACTTAACATTCCTATTCAGCTGTTTTATACTATTAATGTTCATTCTTATCCCCCATTATTTAGGCCAACTTATCTAAGCTGACCTAAATAAAACAAATTATATTTTATCAATATTTTTTTGGATTATCTTGCTAATTTCTTGAACATAAGGATTAGTTAACATTACGCCGTGTGTCGAATTAATCTGATGTATATTTAAGTCGCCATCTATATGGTCATCCCAACCGAGAGTAGAGTCTATGTCTTCCTTAATAGCTCTAAAAAAATGTATATCTCCTTTATACAAATTAAGTGGTTTGGGATAAGTAGCAAGAGCCCTATTTAACTTCAGATAAACAGTTAAAATTCTCTTCATCTCTTCAAAATCAACATCAAGCGCTAAATAATTCTGTTTTTTCCCCAACTCTAATATATAAGCAATTCTTTCATTTGGAGACATATTTTCGAACAGCTTCAATTGTTCTACAGAAAGGTTATATCTTTCAATATAATCAAGAAGTAGTTCAAAATCACTAATACCTGTTTTATAAGGGGGTAGATAAGTATCAAGTAAAGCTAAAAATCCAATTTTTTCTCCAATTTCTTGCAACTGCAAACCTATTTCAAAAGCAATATTCCCCCCTAGGCTATGACCTAACAATATATAGGGTCCCTCTGGTTGAACTTTTTTAATTTCCTTAATATAATAAAAAGCTATATCTATTAAATTGTCATAGTCCCCATATGGATTTGAGATACTTAACCCATAAATTGGATGTTCATTTCCAAGTTGTTGGATTAACTCTAAATATCGGAACCAATATCCACCAATTTGATGGAATACAAAAATAGGAGTTTTACTACCTTTAGACTGAATACAGGTTAAAGGCGATCCTGTTTCTAAATTTATTTTGCCATTTATAATTGAAGATAGGTCTTCAATGGTTGCATTGCTATAGAAAGAGGGCAACGGTATATCTACTTTGTATTTTTTTCTGATTTTTGCTAATAATTGTACTAAAAGTAAGGAATGTCCTCCAATATCAAAGAAGTTATCCATTAATCTAATGTTATTTATACCTAAAACTTCTTTCCACATCTGTTGGATCTCATACTCCAAGATAGTTCTTGGAAGTGATTCCGTTAGAATCTCAAATTTATTTTTCCCACTACTGTTACTTGCACTTATAGTATTCGTATTCTGAAGATGTTTCCTGTCTATCTTCCCATTAGGAGTTTGAGGAATACTTTCAATCTCAACTATTACTGATGGTACCATGAAGTTAGGAAGACTTTGCTTAAGACATTCCTTAATATGCAACATATTTGATCTATTATAATTTTCGCAAGGTACTATAAAGGCAACAAGTCTACCATTTTGAATGATTACAGCTGAATCTTGTACAAATTGACTCTTTTGTAAAGCTTCCTCAATCTCTCCTAGTTCAATTCTATAACCACGTAATTTCACTTGATCATCTGTTCTACCTATTATTTCCACATCCCCGTCATCATTCCATCTAGCTAAATCTCCAGTTTTATATATTTTTTCAACTGTGTTAAAGGGGTTTTGGATAAATTTTTGACTTGTTAAATCTGAATTTTGAAGATAACCTTTGCTGACACCTCTTCCACCGATAAATAATTCCCCTACTACCCCCCTAGGTTGAAGATGTAAATGCTTGTTTAGTATGTAAAAGGATGTATTACTAAGTGGCTTTCCAATAGGTGTGTTAGTAAATTGTGAAAGTGATTTTTTTTCTTTTTTAAATTGATAATAACTTGAATCAATTGTAGCTTCTGTTACACCATAGGAGTTAACAATCTGAATATAATTACCAAATTTCTCAATTAACCATTTGTATTCATGAGCAGGTAACTTATCGGAACCTATAATAAGTAATTTTAAGCAACCAATATCTAATTGATTTTCATACACATACTCCATAAATGGAATAATAAGCATAGGAGTTGACTCCAAAACATTAATATCGTTCTTTCTTATCAAGTTATACAATTTTGAGAAATCTATCCTAAAATCGTCTGGGCATACAAATAAGGTCCCACCGCTTACAAGAACTTTTATTAAATCCCCTGTGAATACATCAAATGATGGACTGGCTATTTGCAAAATCCTAACATCTAGTTCATTTAACCCAAACTCATTAAACCATGAATTTGCAATAGAAGATAACGAATTATGCTGGACCATAACGCCTTTAGGATCTCCTGTTGTACCGGAGGTGTAGATAACATATGCTAAATTATCTACATTAATATTAAGGTTAGGTTTTAGTATTGGTTCATTCTTAAATTCTAAATTAGTATCTAGAGAAATCTTAGTAATGTTGATATCATTAAGATCTTTTAAATAAGATTTTTTTGTGAAAATTGTTGATAAATTACTATTCTGAATCATATATTGTATTCGCTCTCTTGGATAAGAAGGATCTAAGGGAACATAGGCTCCTCCTGCTTTTAGAACTGCTATTATGGAAATAAATGTTTCAATTGATTTCCCCATGTATATGCCTATTAGCGATCCTTTCTTAATCCCTCTTCTTAATAAATAATTTGCTAGCTGATTAGACTTATTCTCTAATTCATAATAGCTAATAAACTGACTTTCATAGCAAATCGCTTTATGATTCGGTTTTTCTTTAGCAATGCGTTCTACCATATCTGTTACTAAAAAATTGTTACTATAGGTCGTTTTTTGATGATTTCCTAAATCTAATAATTCATCTTTCTCGTTATCTCTTAAAATATTAAGGTCATGCAAGGATTTATTGGAATTCAGAGTGATATCCTTAAGTAAAGTTAAGAAATGCTGGCTATACCTTAATATAGTAGAACGATTGAATATATCTTTGTTATACTCAAAATCTGCATAAAGATTGTCTGCATTCTGATAAATATTTAAAGTTAAATCAAATTTGGAAACTCCATTTGTAATTACTTCCGGTGTTGCAGTTAAATTAGGAAGTTCAATTTGTCTGGATGAATCCTCATATGAAAACATTACCTGAAATATAGGGTTATGGCTTAGGTTTCTATCTATTTTTAGCTCCTCTACAATTTTTTCGAAAGGAAAGTTTTTATTTTCAAGTGAGGAGATTATTTCCTCACGGGTTAATTTTAATAATTGCTTAAATGTAATTTCCGTAGAGAAATCCATTTTTATCACTAAAGTATTCACAAAAAAACCAATGGTTCTTTCTAATTCTTTTGAATCTCTTAAAGATACTGGTGTTCCAACAAGAATTGTCTCTTGGCTTGTATACCTATTTAGCAATAATCCAAACGCAGAAAGTAGAACAGTATATACAGTAGTATTATATTGAGTAGCTAAATCTACAATATGTTCTTTTATATGTTTGGGAATAACAAAGGAAAAATTCTCTCCATGATAAGTCTGTACAGGAGGTCTTTTATCATCCACTGGTAAATCTATTAGTAAATTTGCATCCTTCAACTTACATCTCCAATACTCTTTTTCTTGTTTAAAATCCCTATCATGGAAACTATTCTGCTGAGTAACAGCATAGTTTCCATACGCAAAGGCTGCTTTAGTTAGGCATTCTGGATTTCCTGTTAGAAAAGATGTGTAAATACTCTCTAAATCTTCGAAAAATATTTTTAAAGATCCACCATCTGAAATAATATGATGAAAATTCAAAATTAATATGTGTTTGTTTTCAGTGAGTTTTAATAGTAAAAATTGAAATAACGGTCCTTTTCTTAAGTCAAATATATGATTAGCAACTTGTTCCCTATATGAGTTAATACTATGTTCTTGGTTTTCCCGATTTAAATTAGTCAAATCAAATACAGGGATATCTACCGTTAAATTTGGAGAAACTTGTTGATAAGGATTTCCATCAATTTCAATAAAGTGAGTTCTAAGTGACTCATGATTGCTTACTATTTGCTGAATACTCTGTCTTAATAAAGGGATACTTAATTGCCCATCAAACATTATGGAGTAAGGAATATTATAATTTTTTTTATTTTCCTCTAGTTCGTTAAAATACCAAAGTCTTTTTTGTTGGTAAGTTAAGGGATAAACCTTTCTGTTTATCCCTTTTTTATGCATAAGATCATTTAATAACTTTCTTTTTTCAATTGATGATAGATTTTCTAATATATCTAACTTGTTCATATGAGCACCTTCCTAATCTACTAATTGAGCCAATAATAAGTCTATTTCTTCTTCTGATAAATTATCTAAATTAATGATACTTTCCTCTTGTTTCAGTTCCGAAGGCATTACGCCTTCTGTTCCCAATGAAATCTCTTGAATTTTCTGCTTGATTATTTTAGCTAAACTTTCAACTGTACTAAATTCAAAAATGTCACGTAAAGAAATTTTTATGTTAAATTTTTCATTTAGGGCTATAACTAGTTGATAAGCTAATAGAGAATGACCACCTAGCTGAAAAAAACTTTGGTGTACATTTATACTACTCACTTCTAGTAGATTGCACCATATGTGATAAATTTGTTTCTCAATCTCATCCATTGGTTGTGTGATAGGATTTTTCGTTCTATAACTCTCAAAAGTACTCAAGAGATTTTGAATATCAATTTTGCCATTTGGTGTAGTTGGAAAATCTTCTAAATATATAATATGAGATGGTATCATATATTTAGGTAGTCTCTCATACATGAAAGTATCTAAATCTAAAATTTCTTTCAGGTTGTTTGATATAACAAATGCAATAATATTCATTTTATCCTTAGTGGTAACTATAACTGTATCTTTTACCTGTGAATGCATATTTATTATTGATTGAATTTCCCCAAGTTCAATTCGATGTCCTCTTACTTTGACCTGTCTATCAGATCTACCTACGTAGACAATATTTCCATCACTTAAATATTTTCCTACATCTCCCGTTTTATATATCTTAGATTTAGATGAATCATCAAAAGGATTTGGAATAAAGCGTTCCTTATTTAAAATTGGACGATTGTAATAACCTGTTGATAGTCCCTCTCCAGATATATAAATGTCTCCAGAAACCCCAATCGGAACAGGGTGGAGATCTTTATCCAAAATATATATCTTTACATTATCAATTGGTCGTCCGATAGGAATATATTTTTGATTTCCATTCTTTGAGCAAATAAAATAAGTTGAGTCTATACATGCCTCCGTTGGACCATATAGATTAATTAAGTCTATGTTAAAACCCTTAAAAAATTGTTCTGCAAGATTTGGAGTTAATTCTTCTCCACCACAAAATACTCTCTTTAAACTTATACATTCTAAAAATTTTGGCTCTAATAAAAGCATCTGTAACAATGTAGGTACTACCTGAAGAATTGTGACTTTTTCTTGTTGAATAATACCTGCTAAGTACTCTGGGTCTATATGCTTTCCTTGTTCTGCCAATAGTAGCGTTGCACCAGTTAATAGCGGAGCAAGAAACTCCCATACAGACGCATCAAAACTCAATGGAGTTTTTTGTATTACGATATCATTTGATGTGATAGGGAATGTATCCTGCATCCACATCATGTGATTATATATTGCTCTATGGGGAACCTTTACCCCTTTTGGTTCCCCTGTTGAACCTGATGTATAAATAATATACGCTGTATCTTCTTCATTAATTTCAATCTGGAGGGGCAACTCGTCATATGTTGAAATTAAATCCCAATTCTCATCTATACATACAATGTGCTTGTGAAAATCTGTTAAGTTCTTTTTATATTTACTACTCGTAATTAATACATCACACTCAGAATCCTCAATCATAAATTTACATCTATCTATAGGATAAGAACTATCTATAGGTAGATATGCTGCTCCAACCTTAAGAATCCCTAAGATACTTACAACGGTATCTATTGATTTATCAAAATATATAGCAACTATTTTATCAGATGACAAACCAAGAGATTTTAAGTATTTTGAAATCTGATTAGCCTTTTTATGTAACTCTTTAAAAGAAAGTTCTTCATTCTTATATCTTACAGCAACTTTATCAGGATTTTCTGTAACCTGCTTATCCAATAAGCCATTCAGCAATTTAGGTTGTGGGAAATCCTTGTGTGTATCATTCCATTTGTTTAAGAGTTGATCTTGTTCACCTATAGAAACATTACAGATATCAGAAATTTTTCCATTTGGATTAGAAAGGAGTTTTTCCAATATATCTTTAAAGTTGTTTATCATTCTTTGAATAGTTTCTGGTAGAAATAAGTGAGTATTGTACTCCCACTTACAAAGGTAAGATTCATTTCTTTCTTCTACAATTAAATTCAAATCAAATTTTGCAGTGCCATTATCAACATCTTGTATTATAACTTCTGTATCCGGTATGTTAAGTACTGGTTGATCGAAATTTTGTAACACAAATGCCGCTTGGAAAATAGGGTTATAACTTGCATCCCTATTAGGAGCTAACTCTTTTACTAATGCTGAAAAAGGTAAATCTTGATGTTTGTATGCTTCCAATACCGTTGATTGAACTTTCTGTAAAATTGTTTCGCACGTTAAATCAGTTGTAAAAACAGTACGAATTACAATATTGTTTACAAAATATCCTATTAGTGATTCGAAATTATAATTTGTTCGACCAGTCACCTGTGTTCCAATTACGATATCTGTTTGCTTACTGTATATACTTAATAATAATTTGTAAGCAGACATTAAAACGATATAAGGGGTAATGTTTCTTTCCTTAGAAAAAATATTAATTTTCTTTGATAGCTCTGTATCCATAAGCCACGTTGTATATTTTCCAATGAATTCTTGCATAGCTGGTCTTGGAAAATCAGTGGGTAGCTCTAAGTATGTGTTTGCTCCATTCAGCTTATCCTTCCAATAATTGAGTTGCTGGTTGATAGCTTGACTATTCAATAAATCTCTTTGCCATACAGAAAAATCTTTATACTGCGTCTGCAACAGAGGCGTGTCTGGTACCTTATTCATAATAATATCGAGGTAGTATTGCGAAACTTCATTGTAAAAAATCCCCAAAGACCATCCATCGAATGCTATATGATGTGCGACTAAAAGTAGCATATACTCTTGTAATTCAGTTCTCACTAATGTAACTCGTAGTAATGGTAGAGAAGATAAATTAAAAATGTAACGAGATTCCTTTAATAACAATTTGTCACATTCTTGTTTTCGGTCTATAAGAAGGGTGCTTAAATCTATATAATTTATCTTCAATTTATGATTAGGAATACTCTTTTGTAAAGGTGTATAACCACTAGTATCGTAATAAGTTCTTAAAATCTCATGACGTTGAATTACTAAGTTAATGCTCTTTTCTAGCACTTCAATATCAATTCTCCCTCGAAGTTTGTAAGCGGAAACTACATTATACGCTGGGTTTTCAAACTGCATTTCATCCATTAATAACATTTGTTCCTGTGCAACTGAAAGAGGTGATTCTTTATCAGCTATGGTTGATATTGCAGTGTCTTTGATATCTTCAGAATTAGATGTATGTATTTTTTCTAATAAACCAGATACAGTAGGGTTTTCAAAAAAGTCATACATTGATAGATTCACATTATACCGTTTATTAATCTTAGATAAAATTCGCATTACCTTGAGAGAGTGTCCACCTAAGTAAAAAAAATTATCACAAGGATTTACGGTGTTCACTTGTAATACTTCTTTCCATATGGAACAGATCTCATTCTCAGTTGCAGTATTCCTTTTTATATCATCAACAGAGTTGTTATTACTTAATTTAACTGAATATGGATTAGGTAATGCCTCTTTATCTACCTTTCCATTTTTATTTAATGGAAACTCATTTACTTGTACAAATAGAGATGGAATCATAAATTTAGGAAGAATCTGTTCTAAAAATCCTCTTATTTTTACTGAATTGATTTCTTCATTAGAAGTGAAATAAGCCACTAAGTTTTTCTCCCCAAATCCATCATAACAGACCTTTACTAGACATTTATTAATAGATTCATACCTACTGAGGGCTAGATGAACTTCATCTAATTCAATTCTAAATCCTCTAATTTTAACTTGATTATCAACTCGGCCAATGAATACGATATTTCCATCCTCAAGGAGTTTTACTAAATCCCCCGTCTTATATAGATTTGAATCATTATCCGTATTGTATATGCTTTTTACAAAACTCTCCTTATTTTTCTGTGGCAAATTTAAATATCCTCGGGCTAAGCCATCCCCACCTACATACAGTTCTCCAGGTACCCCTATTGGAACTGGTAGACCATTCTTATCTAAAATTAATACTGTTGTATTTGAAATAGGCTTACCAATAGGAATGCTTCTTACACTAGTATCTAAATTATTTACTTTATAGGTACATGTAAATGTTGTATTTTCAGTTGGACCATAACCATTTAAAAAATGAATTGTAGGGAAAGTATTAATTACTTTTCTTACGTGGTTAACAGATAAAACATCCCCACCTGCTAATAATTTTTTTACTTTATTTAAAATCTGTAGATTTTCATCAACAATTTGATGGAAAAGTCCAGCTGTAAGCCATAAAATAGATACTTCATGGTAATCAAGAACATCTGCAAGTTCATTCAAAGATAAATAATTAGAAGGGATGATTAATTTTGCTCCATTTAATAGGCATCCCCAGATTTCAAATGTAGCAGCATCAAAAGAAATAGATGAAAGTTGTAAAAATACATCTGTTTCGCTAATATCAATAAATGTGTTGTTTATAGTTAATCTAACTATTCCTTTATGAGGAATACAGACTCCCTTAGGTTTACCAGTGGAGCCAGAAGTATAGTTAATATATGCTAGATTTTCCGAATGACAACTTGTAATTGGATTACTAGTATTATAATTTGATAATTCGCATTGTATATGTTCCACATTAATATTCTTGGTATTATCTAAGAGAATATTATGTTCTTGTAACTTTGTGGACGTTTCTTCTGTTGTAAGTATTGCATGCATTTTTGTATCTTCAATAATATGTGAAATTCTATTTGCTGGATATTCCGGATCTATTGGAACATAAACTCCCCCAGCTTTAATGATCGCTAGAATTCCTATTATAAGTTCCGAAGATTTTGGTATACATAAACCAATGAAATCCTCTTCTTTTATACTTAATTCTTCCTTTAAATAATGAGCCAATTGGTTCACTCTTTGATTTAACTCTTTATATGTCAATGTTTTCTTTGGACATACAACTGCTATATTATTTGGAGTAGCTTTTACTTGTTGCTCAAATAATTCGCCAATACAGCTGGTATCTGGATAAGAAGTTCTAGTATCACTTAATTTAAGAAAAATTTCATGCTTCTCTTCCTCAGTCAAATAATCTATAAAGTTAATGTCCTGATAGGGATTATCTACTATACAACATATAATTTTAATAACGTGATTGAAAAAACTTTCAAGTGCTTTTCTGTCAAATAGGATATCTATATAGTTAACATTTAAAATAATATCTTTATCTTGAGGGCATACAGAAATTAATATCCCTTTATAATCTCTAAAAACTTTATCTTCTTCGAGTATAGAGTTATCGGTAACTACAAAAGGGGAATTTCTAACTGCAGAAGCACTAATCTTATGTGTTGTGCTTCTCTGTAGTTGATTTAGTGCATTTATAAAATTTCTATTTTCATCAAAGTTAATATCGACCTTAGAGAGAACCCTATTATTAATTAGAGGAATATTAATTATTTTTTTATTACAGTACCTATAAACTACCGTAGCTAAAGCGACTAACAAGGTTTCATGTGATGAAATATTAAGCTGTTTAGTAATATTAGAATTTAATATTGCATTGCTTATTTTTATTACTAATGTTTTTCTTCTAATTTCGCAAGATTGTAATACATCATACTCCTTTTGTATGGGTAACTTAAAAAGCATCTCTGAGTCTAAATCATTTATTATTTTATTTTTCATGTTGTCACCACCAATATTTAATCTAATAAATCGTAAAAGTTAATGTAGTTTATTTTTTTTGAAAATTCTTCATCCATTGAGGATACAGCTAGCTTATATCCTTTATCAAACTCATATAGTTTCTGGGACCATACAAGATTACCTAAATTACATACACTAATATTTGTGCTATCAATCATTTTAATTGTACTAGGAGGAATAATATTTAAAGATAGACCTATTCCAATCATTTTAAAAAATGATTCTTTTATAGCCCATGCTGCATAGAATAATTCAATCTGTCTTTCAATACTTTCCCTATAGAATCTTCTTAATTCCCCGTTCAAAAAAACAAAATTAGCCAAATCCGTTATATCTATATTTTTTACTTCTTCGATATCTATTCCGACCTTAGCACAATCTGATATAGCTAGGGCTATCCATTTTCCTGAATGAGAAATATTAAAGTCTCCTTTCCAATTCTCAATGTCCTCAATTAAACAGGGCCTTCCATATGGATTTCGATATAAAGAAAACAAACCCTTTTCTACATTTAATTTCCTGCATATTATATAACGCGTTAGTAAATAAGCACTTAAGGATCTAAGTTTATCCTCTTTTTTTTGCATTCTGTTTATTCTTTTCTTTTCTGATATGGGTATCTGCTCTAGATATGTATTAATTTGATTTTCAGTATAAATCAAAGGGATTTCAACTAAATAAACATTAATCATAAATGTTCTCTCCATTTAACTCGATGAAGTTTACAAATCAAGTGTGTTTTTGTAATTTTTTTGTGAATTTTTTGTAAATAAAAAACTTCAAAATTATGTTAACACATAGCCAATAACTAGTAAATATAAAAAAAAATGGTTGACAGAAAAAAAAGATATTTGCTATCATTTTTAATTGTCAGAACATTTTCTTTGTTTTTGATATTGTTGAATAGTTATTTTAGAAAACTTTTAAATTATTTAGAAGATACAGGGGGCATAAGAATGTCTAATGTTACATTACCTGGTACAACAGGTGTAAGAAATAGGATTTTGGGTCATGCTAGTAGATTAGAATATAGCTGGAAGAGGGGAGAAGTATCTACTAGCGCTCCAGTTTGTATTGAAATTCATCCAACTAATCGGTGTAATTTAAAATGTGTTTTTTGCTCATATAATGATATCAGACAGGGTGAATATTTACCGGTACCAGCTTTTAGAGATCTAGTAACAGACTTAATAAACTGCACTCCTACAGTAAAATCAGTTATTTTATCAGGTGGTGGTGAACCGTCTGTACATCCTTATTTTTCAGAAGCTGTTCACAGGCTAGTTGATGCTGGGATTGAAGTAGGGGTCATTACCAATGGTGTATTATTAACTGAAAAAATTAAACAGGCGTATTTGAAATGTTCTTGGATAAGAATTTCCATTGATGTTCCTTGGGAAGAGACATATGTAAGACTTATGAGTCCACATAAACCAGAAAATTTCAAACAAGTTATCAAAAATTGTAAAATTTTGTCAGATGAGAGAAGGAGACTAAATCAAGATTGGCCTACAATTGGTTTGGCATACATAATGACTAAGGATTCCCAATCAGATGAAGCTTTCTTTAAGTGTATAGACATAGGTGTAGAGTCTAAAGCAGATTACATAATGTATCGTGCCTTATTAGACTTAGAATCAGAGCAGATCACACGTCCCCTATCAGAACTGAGGGAACTACTCCCAAAATTAGAAAAATACGCTAATAATGTTGGGATGCCTCATCAGTTTGAACATTTCCTTAATGAATTTAACCAAAACTCTCAAAAGCATGTTCCGACGCACCTTAAAGAATGTCCGATTGTACAAGATGGAATTTATGCTTATGTAGCTGCTACTGGTGATGTAGTTCCTTGCTATGCAATCTATAAGGAACTTATGGACGATGAATGGAAATATGGGAATATTAAGGATATGAGTTTTAATGAGATTTGGAATAGCAAACTCAGGGAAGAAGTAATAAAAAGAATTAATGCTAGTGCCTGTCCATTTTGTCACTTCCAAGTTCAAAATAAGATCCTATCTGAAATTGATGAAAAGTATGCAGTGAATGTAGAAAAGGAAATTCAGATGGAAGACATTCATTGGAAGTTTCTCTAATGTGAGTATCTTAGTCATTAAATAAAGGTAATTCTTAAAAAGAATTACCTTTAACTAAACTCATTTACTAATTTGAGGTTCTCTGTCTAATATAGAGATAAATTCACTGGGATAACTTTCGGAGAAATCAAAGTATTTCTTTAAAATATTTATAATTCTTTTTGAAGCTTTACCATCTCCAAAAGGATTCTCAGAGTTCTTCATACTGTTATATAAAGAATTATCAGTTAATAAACGATTAGTAAGAGAATATATGTTTTCTTCTTCGGTTCCTGCTAATACAACAACGTTAGCTTCAACAGCTTCTGGTCTTTCAGTGGTATCTCGCAGTAGTATAAGCGGTTTACCAAAAACAGCAGTCTCTTCTTGAAGGCCACCAGAATCACTCATTATTAGATGAGTACGACCTAAAAGGTTAATCATATCTGGATAACCCAAAGGTTCAATTAATTTGATACGTTCATGGCCTTTTAAAATAGGGTAGGCAATGTCTCTTACTGTTGGACTTTTATGAATTGGATAAATTAAAGTAACATCTTGGTGTTCATCTACTATCCTCTTCATAGCACTAAATATTTGTTTCATAGGTAAACCATAATTTTCACGACGATGTACAGTAGCCGTTATTATTTTATTTGCAGCAAAATCTATCTGGTTCAATGTAGAATTTTCAAATACATGTTCATCTTTATATGTATCAAGAGCGGCGTCTACCGATGTTTGACCAGTAACAAAAATCTGTTCATTTAGATATCCTTCTTTTGATAGGTTGTCTTTACTCATAGAAGTAGGTGCAAAAAGTAAATCACTGATAGAATCAGCAATACGTCTATTCATTTCTTCGGGCCAAGGAGAATATTTGTTGTAAGTTCTCAATCCAGCTTCAACGTGCCCTGTAGGGATTTTATGGAAATAAGCGGCTAATGATCCGCAAAGTGCAGCTTGGGTATCACCATGAACAAGAACCATGTCAGGTTTCTTATCTTCTATAACTTCACCTAATTTAATTAAGGATTCAGATGTAATATAGGTCAATGTTTGTCTTTCACGCATTATGTTCAGATCAATATCAGGCTTTAAATTAAAAGCATCTAATGCTTGATACAACTGTTCTTGATGTTGCCCTGTTAGCACTAATAATGTTTCAAATTCTTCATTGTGTCTATTCAATTCTTGAATAACTGTACACATTTTAGTTGCTTCTGGACGTGTCCCTATTACAACCATTATTTTCTTTTTATTCATAATTTCTCCTTCTTTCTTTAAGATGGGAATAAAATGCCTATAAAATATAGAACTATATAAAAATATAAATTATTCTTTTTCCAAAAGTCAACATTTTTTAAAGAATGTATCTAATTTAAAATTATTAAAATATTCAAAATACTTAACTCTATGTATAGTTATAAAAATATTTATATAAAGGAAAGGGAGAATAGATGATGATTGAGTTAATTAAACCAGTTATGTTTAGTAATATCAGGGAAGTAGAGGAGTGGATTGATATTAATTTCAATTCCATAAGCACTAGTAATTTAGAAAAAACAAAAAAACTTTTAGAACCTGTATGTACCAATGAGCAATTGATTATTCTGTTGAAATCTCTTCTTAATGATCAAGAAAAACTAGCAGAAATAGCTAGTAAATCGTATACTCATGCTAATGGATTTGACAAAATTGTTTTAATTGAAAATTATGAGGTCGGATATAGACTTCGTCTGCACATTTGGCGGCCAGACCATGTATTGTTTCATGCGGAACACGTACATAACCATCCTTGGGACTTTAGCTCTAAGGTTTTAACAGGTGCTCTTACGTTTAAAACATATAAGCTTAATGAACTATTTGGGGAGGAGCTGTATCATTACAGAACATTACCTTTACCCTCAGGAGAGGTCGGACATCAATTAAAAGATTTGGGGAGAGAGAATTTAAACTGGGTATTTGATGCTACCATTGAAGCAGGGTCCTTCTATACTCTATCAAAGGAGGTTATACATAGAGTAATTAAAGAAAGTGATCGACTCACTTCTACAATTATGCTACAAACCCCAATTGAAGGCATCGTTTCTGATTTGTTTACTGAAGAGCCTTATAAAGATGAAAAAGAGTTTGTTCATAAGTTTTATGATGTTAACACTCTTGTTAATTTACTGCATGTAATGATAGATGAATTATCTAAAAATACAAAGTGAATTTTCAATTTTCAGGATGGCATATTTTAACAAAATTAGCAAACTGTTATCTTTTTAGATTTAGTTTCATTTGCTATTTAAACGATTTCATCACAGTCCCTCATCAAGATTAACTTGAATTTACATGCATAGATTGTCATCATTAGTTTAGTAGGAACGAGTGAGCTTCAGCAGAATAATAAAGCTCACTCGTTTCTTAATTTCAAAATTATCGAAAATTGTAATGTTATGTTTATAAATTATAAACTAAAGATTTTAAATTTTCCTTCTTCGATAAATCCTTTATAAGATTGGACTTCTCTGCAAGGTCGAATAATACACTATTTTCTCTTAAGAAAATCCCCCCTGTATAAAGACCATATTTAGGATCCTGTTGAATAACTTCTGTATAATCATTGTTAATTTGATATGAATTATTTGTATCCAACGTATCCCAGAATAAGTTATCTTCCTTAGAAAGATATTTATTACAAAGTCTTTTTAGTTGATCGTCATATTCTTCATCTCTCCAATGGATGATACTCTCTAAAATATAGGAATCAGTTAACTCCGTATATTGTTCAACACTCCACATGCTCTTACTATTACTCAGTATAGGAATCAGATAGTTAGGTATATGTTTCAATTGGTTAATTTTAAACAAGTTCGAAGCCTGCTTAAAGATCATCTTTAATAATACATCTTTTCCGATTACAAACTCACTAGCAAATCCTGTATTAAATAAATTTTTCTTTATCACAAATAGCTTTTCTATTTCATTAATAATTGTGGGAGAAATAATAACTTTATCTTGCTGAATCTTACTTCCTTTAATTATCTTATTAATATTTATATTCTCTAATTGTATTAATCCAGAATAAAATAAATCTCTGCTAAAGTAATCTAGTTTATCAGCTCCAAGATTAGAGAATAGAAGCCCTTGTATAACAGGAAATTTATTATCTTTGGATATAACAGAAATAATATCTTTTTGGATTCTTGGGTTTTTAAGAAAAACCTTTTTCATTTCAGTATGCTCCTGGATAATCCTTCCACTCCAAATTTCATGATTTAATCCAGTAATATTTTCAAAACAGTGTGAAAAGGGTCCGTGTCCTATATCGTGTAATAAAGCGGATAATAGCGCTAATCTTTTTTCATAATCTTCAATATTATATCCTTGTTGTTCTAGATTTTGTAACATCAGTTTCATGACATGATATACACCTAAAGAGTGAGAAAATCTATTGTGAATCGTACCAGGGAGTACAAAGTGCGTATTACCCTGCTGTTTTAAATTTTTTAATCTATGAAACACTTTAGTTTCTATAATTTCCAGAGCGTATTCATCATCTATGAAAATTTCTCCATGTATTTCGTCAACATACTTCATGTTTAATCCCCTTTTAGTAATTTTTTGCTTCATGTAATCTTTACTATCTGAACAATACTACAATTATACCAGTTAACGCATATAATATGGGTGTTTCTTTTATTAAATACTGAAGGAACATCCAAACAATCACTATTTTAGTATAAAGTTGAAGCATTGATAAACTTAAGGTTATATTCTCTTTATGACGTTATATATAATTATAAAGATAAATTGATGACATCTGTAATGTCCATAAAAAATTCGTCTATGCTGTATTGGTGAAAACCCTCAATAGGAACATATTGTAATGCTAATTTTGTTATGTAATTGGAGCATTTAATATAAGTTCCCATAATTAGATTTACCGCAAGAATGTCTTTTCTTCAAGAAATCTCGTATAACCTTTCCATTTTCTTTACGCCTAAGGCTTTTAAGGGGGGGGAGTTGCGGCTAGAACAATTTATCCGTTTTTCCCCATTTACATCACTCACTACAGCTAATTTTGTATGCATGGAACCTAATCCCATTTTGATACAGCTTATTGAAGCATAAAAGCTTCGTAAATCAACACATAAGATGATTCTATTCGATAGGATTGAATAGTCATATATCGCGATTCCTCCTAAAAATAAAAGAATATTTACTCTCACCACAAAAGTACGTTCTTTTATGAAGAGAAATTGTACTATATTAAAGAAGTTTATAATTCAGGGGGAGTTTACACAATTAATCGCTGCAACTAACTTTTGAATAAAGCATTGCTAATACTAAAAGGTAGAAGTGAAAAGTTGTTCTACCTTTTAGTATTTAATTAAAATAGGCTGTATCCTCTTATAAAGAATAGTTGATAATCATTTTGAATCCGAAAAATTTAACTTTTAGATAAAAAGTTTTTGTTTGATTTTGCATAATATAAAACCTCCCTTCTACACATGCATTTTACTCACTTTATCTTGAAATTCTAAGGGTATTTTTAAGGAAATTCAAAAAACATAACAAAAAGGAGCTCTTTAATATTAAAGAGTTCCTTTTTTGCTTGCTCTACAACATTTTTACGATAACATATAATAAAATCAACCTTTACTTAGACCAGAATTAACTAATATACCAAGCTCTATTTGAATCTCCTTCTGGTACATCGGCAGTTTTAACTAGTTTCTTATCATTTTTTAAATCAATAGCAATGCAATAAATCTTTGAATCATTTCGCTCTGCTTGTTCATTATCAATTTCAGTTACATTTAAACGATACGGCATACGCCCATTAGCGAACATGTTATTTAACAGAATATTCTATCTATACGTTTCTATCGCTTCAACTTTTTTTATTACTTTTCATGTGACTTAACTCATGAATTTGCATATCAATAACCCATAAATTTGTGGAATTGGACCAAGGTATTTTTGCCCATCAACGATTCGACAAGAAATATCGATTTACCGACAAAAATCGATATCCCTTCCTAAACCGTCATCTTCCAACTAGATAAAGCTAACCAGTTCTCCATTTCCTTATAATCAGGCATTATCTTCCCGACAAGACGCCAAAAAGAGCGATCATGATTTAAATGAACCATATGACACATTTCATGAACGACTACATAGTCAATTACTCGCTGTGGTGCCATCGCTAGCTTCCAATTGAACGTTAGTTGTAAATTCGAATCGCAAGTACCCCAAGTACGACTACTATCTGTAATACGAATAGAACGTGGTTTTGTCTTAAAGTTACTTTGATGCACTTTAATGCTCTTCTCTACTAAGGTTTTACACTGCTTATAATAAAATCGTTTTAAAGCTTGTTGTATTTTCTCATCCTTAAGCTCTTTCACATAAATATGTAACTTATCCCCTTCAAAAATCGCATTGTCTTGCTCAATGCTTACATCTTGGGAAATCTGTATCGGATACGTATTCCCTAAATACAAAAAGCCTTCTCCTTGATCGTAATCCTTTTCCTGTGGTCCACGCGCTCGCTCAGCCATCTCCTTACAGGTTGTCTGAATCCAATCCCACTTTTCCTCTAGCAACTGGACTAAGTATTCAACAGGTGTCCCTTTCGGAGCCTGCACTTCCACATTTCCATACGAATCCACAAAAAGACGCACGGACTTTTTCTTCTTATAAGTTATATGAAAATTAATTGTCTCGCCTAAATATGTATGTACCATTTCATCACCTAGCATAGTATTTTTACAAATAAAAAAGAGTAGGATACGAACGTCCTACTCTACCTATTATATCATTTACTGCTTTAACGAACTCATTATCCTCTATACTTTACACCTAATCCCTTAATGAAATTCCTTGCGTATCTATCGCCGCACTCTTTGTAATTTTTATGACCTTTTTTTCTTAATAGAGCGCCTAACTCTCCTTTTGTTACCGTAACGCCCACGCTATCTAATATATCAAGTACGTCCTCACTCGTTAAAGATAGTGCGATTTTCATTTTCTTTAGAAGAAGGTTATTGGCACTCTCCTTGCTCTGTACAGGTGCAGGCTGCCCTGGTTTCGGATCTTGCTTTCCTCTTTTTAAAGTAATAAATCCATTTAAAAATGCCTCTAACATCAGCATATCGCATGTTTTTACGTACTCATCTTCAGCTACCTCATCATTTTCAGCTTCATGCTGAGGAGCTCTCTTTATTTTTGTAAGCATATCAACTACGTCTTCTTTCGTTACTTCCATCCCGCCAAGTTTAAAGATTTCCACCATATCTATATCTTTTATATCTAAAGCGTATCTTACTCTTTTTAATATATCGTTGTTGCTCATTGCCATTGGGTTTCCTCCTGAAATGTTGATTATAGTAATGCTTTTAGCATGTGTAAATTAATGTCGTTAAGTTACTACTTTAACATTTTAGGAGGAGGTTTTGTAGTCTTAACCAAATTTATGATTATAGAGGCTATACTACAATCCAAGCAATAATTTGATTCTATAGAAGGGTTACAGTAACTTTTCGGTTCATTTTTTCTTAGTTCATTAGATCTACATTCTAGTTTATATTTGTTAACTATAAAAGCAGTGCTTTGATTCCTCAAATACACTGCTCGTCTCTTACATTGTTATATTTCTTCTATACAAACTAGAGTTTATGGGTTTCGATGAATTTTATCCATATAGGAGACTATTGCATATCATAAATTAGCCACTTTCCGTCAACTTTCTTCAAATCAATAGTAATATTGTCAGGATTAGGGCCGTATAAAGGTTTTGGAGAGATATCTATCGTAACTTTTAATTTTGCTCTATCTCCAACTTTTCTTTCTTCTATATTCAATATATCTATTGACGCATTTTTTGGAATTCCAATACGTTTTCCAGCTTCTACATCCCAAGGGAGACTCGGATGTATATACTCACCTGCTTTGTTTAAATCTCTTGATTCAAGAGCTTTAAAAAAGCCTTTTACTGTTTCTTGTGGACTATTATTTTGAATTAGAACGTTAACTAATATAACTATAAACACAATCCCAATTATCCACACGTACCAAGGAGATTTTTTTGCAATTCTTATTAATTTTATGTTTTTATCATTTCTATTTTGGGGCGTAATATCGTTATGGAATTCTCCATTATCAAATAGTTCTTCTGATTCATCCAAATTTATTCTCTCTGTACCACAACTAGTACAGTACTTATTTGTTTTCAATAATTTCTTATTACATGCTGTACAATTCATTATTTTATTTCTCCCTGCCCTATTATTAAAATCAAATCCCCAAAGTTTCACATATTAATTTTCTATTATTTTCAATTTTTTTGATGTAGTAGCATTAAAATTACCTGATGAATCCAATTCTGTATGATAAATGTACGTTTTGACTCTAAAATTTTTATGTGGAAACTTTTTATTTACAGCACTTACCACTAAATTGTTGATTTCATTTCCGATTTTCACAGCTTCTTCTACCGTAGACTTATTATCAACTCGAACTGTTATCGGAAAATCAGCTGTATAATACATATTTGGATTATCATACAGCGTTGCTTGAAATAAAAATGGGGCTAATCCGGTTTGTTCAATAAGTAAATCCTTCGTATCATAAACTTTTATATTTGCAATATTCTTTCCTACTTCCGATCCTGCCTCTGCATCAAAGGGTTCTAATTTCTCGTTAGCAACACTTGTTTCATTTCCTACCGCCTTACCCTTATAATTCATTTCAATAAATTTCACATTACCATCCCGGTCACAATCCAACCAAACAGTACCTTCTTTATTTTTGAAAGCCCCATCCACACTTACAGATATGCTACCGCCCCCAGTTCCTGAAAACTTCTCAATCTGCACACTTTCCGCATCATTTCCTCGAACATCATATTTTGCATACCCTTCCGCCTCAGTGCCTTCTGATTCAATTTTAGTACCTAACATAATATCAAGACCTAATAATTTGAAGGCATCCTTATACTTCAAATCTTTTGGCTCTAATAATTCAATCTTAATATGATTAATAATTTTCCCATCACTTTCAAATGTATATTTAGCATAATTATCTACATATAACCATCTAGTTTCCTCTTTTGTTCTTGGGGATGAAAGCGTTCTCTCTAAATCTTCAAGTCGATAAGTTTTTTTTAGGTACATTGCTATTCCACTTAAATTTGAAGTCGAAATATCATTGCTCTCATTCGTCATAATTTTCTTCTCATCTTGCTTAACATTTTGGCTTACTTCTTTTGTTGGTACTGATTCTGTTAATTTTTGACAACCCGATGTAATTAATCCTGCTGTAAGTAAAGCTATTAATACTTTCTTCATAATTTCCCTCCAATTAAAATAAAAAAATTCTGGTAGCTCCTATAAGAAAAAATCTTCAAATCAGAAGAAAATTCCACAGTACTCTAAAATTATTATCGAATATTTAAAAATAACTATTATTCAAAAGATCTTCATACCAATACTAAATAATTAACTTTATAAATTATGTCGAAAGAAGTCGAAAAACAATATTTTTATAATCGGAAATTCAGATTTATTTTTTCCTCTGTTAAATTAATTAATTTAAACATAAAATAGGACCTCCTTACATGCACTCTGCATGTAAGGAGGTCCTATTTAGATAAAAATCATACATTTTCTTAACTTGATGGCCATGCTCAAATAAAGAGATTTTTTATTTCTGTCTATTATTCAGATTACATTTCATACCTCGATAGAGCCTAATGTACTCTACTCCAGCTCTTGTCATTTTTCTCCTTACGAGTATTCGTTAGTTCATTATATTCTCAAAGACTTCTTTTTTCAGCAAGCAGACTGTATCAACAAAAAAAGTTACATTCACAAAAAAACTCAAAACTAAATAAAATAACTACCCACAAATTAATACAGTCCATTTTCCTCTATCTTCAGAGCGTTAAACCGTCTCACTATCCTGAGCCATACCAACACTATCCTCAAACCTATCCAACAAAGCACGCACCTCATCAGTAGATTTCGTACTCATCAATTGATTTCTCAATTCAGCAGCTCCAGGGAAGCCTTTTACATAAATTTTGAAGAAGCGGTGAAGCCCTGTGATTGAGCGTGGCAGTACTTCTGCGTATTGATCTTGAAGATCAAGTTGTAGTCTTAAAAGATCTAGATGTTCTTTACTGCTATGCTCTCTTGGCTCTTTTTCAAAAGCAAATGGATTTTTGAAGATGCCTCGTCCGATCATTACGCCATCAATGCCGTATTTTTCAGCAAGTTCCAGCCCCATTTTACGATCAAGGATGTCTCCATTGATTGTTATTAACGTATTTGGTGCAATGCGGTCACGTAATTTTTTTATTTCCGGAATTAGTTCCCAATGCGCATCTACTTGGCTCATTTCCTCTCTTGTGCGTAAATGAATAGAAAGGTTTGCAATATCTTGTTTGAAAATGTGCGTTAACCAATCTTCCCACTCGCTTAACTCTTTAAAGCCAAGTCTTGTTTTTACGCTGACAGGTAGTCCGCCCGCTTTTGCTGCTTGGATAAGTTCTGCTGCAACGTCTGGACGTAGAATAAGACCACTGCCTTTTCCTCTTGATGCTACATTCGGTACTGGGCAACCCATATTAATATCGATGCCTTTAAATCCTAGTTCTGCCATACCGATACTCATTTGACGGAAGTATTCAGGATTATCTCCCCAAATATGTGCTACCATCGGTTGTTCATCTTCTGTAAAAATCAAACGGCCACGTACACTTTTCATACCTTCTGGATGGCAATAGCTATCCGAGTTTGTAAACTCTGTGAAGAATACGTCCGGACGACCTGCTTCACTTACTACGTGACGGAAAACAACGTCTGTCACATCTTCCATTGGTGCAAGTACGAAAAATGGTCGTGGTAATTCACGCCAAAAATTATCTATCATTTCAAATTCAAATCCTCTCACTATGAATACAATTTCAAAATCTCAATTTATAATTTGTGAAAATCAGCAATATTTATTTTAACTAAAATCGCTTATGAATGGTATTTTTGTAAACCAAAAAGCAGGTGGTATAGATTTTTTCTATATCAACTGCTTTCCTATTATACTAACTTAAGCCAAGCCACACACTCCACATGCGTCGTATGCGGGAACATATCAACAGGTTGTACTTCCTGTGTTTTATATCCACCTTCTTCTAGTACTTTTAAGTCACGTGCTAATGTTGCTGGGTTACACGATACGTATACGACGCGGTTTGGCTTCATGTCGATGATTGTGTTTAGTAATGCTTCGTCACAGCCTTTACGCGGTGGGTCTACGACCATTGTGTCGGCGATTACGCCTTCTTTGTACCATTTTGGAATGACTACTTCTGCTTCTCCTACGCCAAATTCAGCGTTTGTCATATTGTTTAGTGCTGCGTTTCGGTTTGCGTCTTCGATTGCTTCTGGGACGATTTCAACGCCGTACACTTTTTTCGCTTTTTGCGCTAGGAATAACGAGATTGATCCGATTCCGCAATAGGCATCGATTACTGTTTCGTTACCATTTAATTTTGCGTATTCTAACGTTTTATCGTATAGCACTTTCGTTTGTTCTGGGTTTACTTGATAGAATGAACGTGCTGAAATCGCAAATTTAATGTCACCGATAAAGTCATAAATATATTCTGATCCGTATAGTACTGTAGTTTTGTCTCCGAAAATTACATTCGTACGCTTCGTATTTACGTTTTGAACAATCGATTTTACTTCTGGGAATTTCGCTGCAATTTCTTCAATGATTGCTTTTTTGTTCGGCAATTCTGCTGTACGCGTAATGAAGACAAGCATAATTTCCCCTGTTACTTGTCCGTAACGAGCCATTACGTGACGAAGTGTTCCTTTGTTACGCTCTTCGTTGTACGCATTGATACCGTGCTTTTCACAAATACGTTTTACTTCTTGAATTAATGTATCGTTTTCTTCTGCCTGAATTAAGCATGATTCTATATTAATGATGTCATGCGTTCCTTGGCGATAGAAACCAGCTACAAGTCCGCCTTCACGTTCTCCGATTGGTACTTGTGCTTTATTGCGATATACCCACGGGTTCTTCATGCCAAGTACAGGATGAACAGGAACATCACCTAGTCCTCCGATACGCTGCATAACGTCACGTACTTGTTTTTCTTTCGCTTGTAACTGTCCTTCATAAGTTAAATGCTGAAGCTGACAACCGCCGCACTGGTTATATACTGGGCATTCTGCATCTTTACGATATGGACTTTCTGTATGAAGCTTCATTAAACGACCAAATGCGAAGTTTTTCTTCACTTTAATAATTTTAATTTGCGCTTCTTCACCTGGTAATCCGTTTTTAACGAAAATAGGATAGCCCTTTACTTTCGCAACACCGGCACCATCATGTGTTAAATCTTCAAATACTACATCTATAAACTCGTTTTTCTCAACTGGTGGCGTCATTTTAGTACTCATTTTCCGACCTCTCTTTTTCATAACACTGCGTTACATTTTATCATACTTATATGGTCTTTTTCTATTGGAAGAAAAAAAGCTATTGACGATAGTTCTCTGTTAATGTTACGCTACTACTAATTTAATACGGACGATGTTACCTCATATATACTTGATAATATGGATCGAGAGTTTCTACCCGGCAACCTTAAATTGCTGGACTATGGGGAAAACTAATGAATATTAGGCTATGCGCAAAAAAGGACTCATATTGATTAGCTTTCTCTCATAGATGAAAGTGAATCCATATGGGTCTTTTTTTATTTTTCTAAAAGGTCAGACATCTTACGTATGACATAAAACCTCGTTCTTTTATTTTTAGTAATATAACGAGCGTTTTATGTACAAACTTTATACGAACTTCTGAAAGGGGCAACTACATGCAATATGTAATGAGCATTATCGGTATTCTTGCCGTGTTAGGTTTATGTTTTGCTTTGTCAAACAACAAAAGTAAAATCAACTTCCGTGCAATTGCAATTATGATTGGTTTCCAAATTTTAATCGGTTGGTTTATGTTTGCTACAAAGGTTGGTCAACAAATCATTATTTTCATTAGTAAAGTTTTCAACAAACTAATTAAACTTGGTACGACAGGTGTCGATTTTCTCTTTAATGGAATTCACAGAGATTTTGTCTTTTTCTTAAACGTATTATTAATTATCGTATTTTTCTCAGCACTACTTTCAATCTTTAGTTATTTAGGTGTTTTACCATTCATCGTTCGCGTTGTCGGCGGTGCTATTTCAAAAATTACTGGTTTACCACGCGTTGAATCATTCCACGCAGTAAACTCTGTATTCTTCGGTTCAAGTGAAGCGTTAATCGTTATTAAAAACGATTTACAGCATTTCAATAAAAATCGTATGTTTATCATTTGTTGTTCTGCGATGAGCTCCGTTTCTGCTTCTGTTACAGCATCATACGTAATGATGTTAGATGCAAAATACGTACTAGCAGCTCTTCCGCTAAATTTATTCTCAAGCTTAATCGTTTGTTCGTTATTAACACCAGTTGATACGAAAAAAGAAGATGAAGTGATTCAGAAATTTGATAGAACTCTATTCGGAGACAGCTTTATCGGCGCAATGATTAACGGTGCACTTGATGGTTTAAAAGTCGCTGGTATCGTTGCCGCATTAATGATCGCCTTTATCGGTGTGATGGAAGTTGTAAACTACGTAATTAGTGCAGCTTCAGGCGCAATGGGACATGCTGTTACTTTACAACAAATCTTCGGTTACGTACTTTCTCCATTCGCATTCTTAATGGGTATTCCAACTCAAGATATTATCCCAGCTGGTGGTATTATGGGTACGAAGATTGTTTTAAATGAGTTTGTAGCAATCCTTGATTTAAAAGACACAGCTACAACATTAGCTCCACGTACAGTTGGAATCGTTACAGTATTCTTAATTAGCTTCGCAAGTATTAGCCAAATTGGTGCAATCGTTGGTACAATCCGTGCCCTTTCTGAAAAACAAGGAAGCGTTGTTTCTAAATTTGGTTGGAAAATGCTATTTGCATCAACACTTGCTTCTATTTTATCTGCGACAATCGCTGGATTGTTTATTTAATAAAAAACCACCTTACTTTAACAAGTAAGGTGATTTTTTTGATTCTTTATGAAACCGAACGGAATTCGACTACTTCCTCGTTACTAATAAGTTTTCCTTCGTGTATACCTTTTACTGAAATAACCATAACAGATTTATCTTCTCCTTCAAGCTTTCCTAAAGAGAATAAATAGATTAAATTTTCTTTTTGTAACATCCATTGTTTGCCATTTACTCGACCTAATATTCTTTTTTCTGAAGATGGCTTTATTTCTCCAACATACTGACATTCTCCAAAAGAAGTTTTTATTATATTCTTCTCTGTATCAATTACCAGATACTGGAATAGTTCTAGGTTTCTACTTGAAACAATTTCAATTTCATGGTTACTTTTTTGCTTAAATTGAAGTTTTCCATCACTTGTATTAGATAAACTACTATTCTCAACGGCGTTTCTAAAAAAGTGATATTCTTCTTCTGTAATACCAAAGTTAGGATGATACGGCTTCACCTGTTTATCTATATGCCCTGATATGTAGTTTACGTACCACTCTTTATCATTCTTCACATGATCACTCATCTTTTTAGTAATAACCTCTACTTTTTTACGTGTATCACGATCCATCTCTAGTGTCATGATATCCGCCGTCACTTCCGCATTCATAAGATGCGATGGAATATACTCTTCCACACTATTCGCTTTACTCACTTCACTTTGGCAACCAACTATAAATAGTGATATGAAAAAGATATATATTATTTTTTTATATTTCATTTCTATTCTCCACTCCATACATTATTCTTACTTAGTTTTAGGGGTTTTTATTATAGTATAAAATCTTTATATTTTAATAAAATCCATATCTGTATGCAAAATTGCATATCAATAAGTCTTCTTCTTACTTTAAAATTAGCTTAAATTACTTTCCAAATTATACAAATAACAAGTTTAAAATGTTATAATTTTCAAAAAACATCGGAGGATATTATGAAAGCCCACGCAATTTTCGATTTCTTACATTTACTAGTCTTAACGCTGAAAAGCTATTATGTATGGGGAATGCCTATCTATGTCTTCATTATTCCTCTTATCTTTGTAGTCGGTTATATCATTATTAATTCTAATAAGAAACAAAAAAATACATCTATTCAAAGTCACTAATCTATTACCTTAATAGCCTCCTAAAAATCATATTCCCCTCATTTTCTTCAAATGATATGATGAACAAGGGTATATCCCCACCACTCTTATAGCGGTGGGGATTTTAATGTCAATATGCAACATACTACACAATAGAAGGTGATTTTCATGAGAAAATACGCAGCAATTGCTTTATGTACGTCTGCCATTCTAGCAGGCTGTAATACTAACAATGTAAGTCTAGAACCTAAAAAAGAGAAAACGGCTCAAGGGATTAAGAAACAAGAAGAGACTGTGCAAAAACAAGGTAAAATCTCATATAATGCAGTTACACACGAATCTACAAACACAAGTATTCATATTACAGACATAAAAGATTCTTTAAATGAAGTACAATATAAAATTTGGCGCACAGCTGATGGCAAGGAAAGTGCTAAATCTTTTTCTTCTAAAGAAAAAGAGAAGCAATTCACACTTCCTTTTGATATAAAGGAATTTGAAGGAAAACGCGGTGAGTTCCAAATTGAAGCAACAGGAATGAAAGAAGATGGGAAAACAATCCCGCTTACGAAATCTACTATTACTTTCGAACAAAAGTTTCCTGTTCTTATGTATCACGCAATTGATGATTATCATGGTCAAGGTATTAAAGACTTATTCGTATCACCAGCTAACTTTGAAGCACAAATGAAACATTTAAAGGACAATGGTTATACGCTGTTAACGTTTGAACGCTGGGGCGATATAAATAAAGTAAATAAGCCGATTTTCGTTACATTTGATGACGGTATGAAAAATAATATGAATGCATTTCGCGTTTTACAAAAGCTAAAAGATGATACTTTTAAACCGGCAGCAACAGAATATATGATTGTTGATAACGTTGATGTAGAAGGAGCATTGTCTACTTCTGAAATAAAAGAAATGGTTGATTCCGGCATTTTCTCGGTGCAATCTCATACTGCAACACATGCAGACTTACCGAAAATTACAAACTATGAGGAAGAGTTAAAAGGTTCAAAAGAAAAACTAGAAAAAATAACAGGTAAGCCTGTTATCGCGATTGCTTATCCATTCGGTCATGTAGATGATAAGGTTGTTACAGAAACGAAGAAGTATTATCAATTTGCGACGACGACAAAGCCTGGGCAATTCATTACGAAGGGTGAACCTGATGAATTGTTAAAGATGAAGCGCGTTCGTATACACCATACAACGACTGTAGAGCAGTTTGCTTCTTCAATTAAGTAAATATAAGGGCTCAATACATTTTGAGCTCTCTTTTTACTTTATATTTATATATATTTTTAGAATTTTCTTGTATTATATATAGTAAGAAATCTTTCAAATTAAAGGAGATTATACATATGTCATTTGAACAAACGTTAGAGAAATATGCTGCTCTTGCAGTTAATGTTGGTGTTAATATTCAACCTGGACAAACTTTATCAATTAGTGCACCTCTTGAAGCTGTACAATTTGTACGCCTCGTTACAGAAAAAGCATATAAATCTGGTGCAAAACACGTATATGTAGATTGGAATGATGAGACGTTAACACGCTTAAAGTTCGATCTAGCTCCTGAAGAAGCTTTCGCTGAATTTCCATCTTGGAAAGCACATGCTCGTGAAGAATTAGCAAAAGAAGGCGCTGCATTTATGTCTATCTATGCAGAAAATCCTGATTTATTAAAAGGTGTAGAAGCATCGCGTATTGCAACAGCTCATAAAGTAGCTGGAGAAGCAATGAAAGTATACCGTGATTACGTACAAGCAGATAAAGTAAGTTGGTGTGTCATTTCTGTTCCTACGAAAGAATGGGCTGCGAAAGTATTCCCTGACGTAGCGCCAGAAGAACAAGAAGCAAAGTTATGGGATGCTATTTTCAAAGCTACTCGTGCTGATTTAGAAAATCCTGTAGAAGCATGGAAAGAACATGATGAAACATTACATACAAAAGTGGATTACTTAAACGAAAAGCATTATAAAGCTCTTCACTATACAGGTCCTGGAACAGATTTAACAATCGAACTTCCAGAAAAACATGTATGGGCTGGTGCTGGTAGCTTAAATGAAAAGAACGTACCATTTATGGCTAATATTCCAACTGAAGAAGTATTTACAATGCCACTTAAAACAGGTGTAAACGGCCAAGTTTCTAGTACAAAACCGTTAGTATTTGCAGGTAATATTATCGATAATTTCACGTTAACATTTGAAAACGGGCGTATCGTAGACTATAAAGCTGAAGCTGGTGAAGAAGCTTTAAAACATTTAGTAGAAACAGATGAAGGTTCTCACTTCTTAGGAGAAGTAGCTTTAGTACCTCATGACTCACCAATTTCAAACACAAATGTTTTATTCTACAATACACTATTTGACGAAAATGCATCTTGCCACCTTGCAATCGGAAATGCTTATGCATTTAACTTAGTTGGCGGAAAAACAATGTCTAAAGAAGAACTTGCTGAAAACGGCGCAAACGCTAGTATCACACACAACGACTTCATGATTGGATCAGCTGAGCTTGATATTGACGGTATTACTGCTGATGGCAGACATGAGCCTATCTTCCGTAAAGGTAACTGGGCGTTTTAAATTTATTACCATAAAGAAACACATTGGATAATCCAATGTGTTTCTTTATTTATTTGGTTTCAATTCAAATTTTATCGTTCTATTTTCATGCGTAAACTCCGGTCTATATGTAGCGATATACGTATTTTCTTTCGCTACGTCAAATAGCATGATATCTTGAATTTTTTCATCTGGTGCTAACTTTTTACTAATAAAGCTATCAGGGTTATTATATTCTTTAAATCTTGTACCTTTCTTATCGGTAATCTCAAATTCATAAAATGCAAAAGGTATTTCCTTTTTACTATTATTTTCCACTTTGAAAATAACCCCCAAAATCTCTTCTTTCTTTTTATCCTCATCATAATCCGGATATCCTAATTCAACTGAATCGATAGTTACTTGCAAACCATCTACGTCTACTGTCTCCCCTATTTTATACACTTTATCTTGAACATCTTCTTGTTTACTTTCATTACTATCTTTAGTCTCAGTGCAAGCACTTAAACTAAAAGCTATGCCAAAAATTAAAACAATTTGACTCACCTTTTTTAACATACTCTTTCCTCCACATAAGACAATATTTCATATGTATCATAACAAAACGCTTTACTCTTTCTTGTCATATTTTGTCGTATTAATTGCTAACTGCACAAATAGAAAAAAGCTATCTTCTACAAAAGATAGCTTTCATGATGCCGATGAAACCTTAAGCCCAATGACACCCAAAACAATAAAGAGAATACAAAATGCTTGGAATAAGCTAATATGCTCTTTAAAAAAGTACACACTAATGATTGTAATAAGTAACGTTCCAACGCCAGACCAAATGGCATAAGCAATACTTAAATGAATCTTTTTAACGACGATAGCAAACACGCTGAAACAAATTCCATAAAATACGAAAATAAGTACACTTGGAACGAGCTTTGTTAAACCATTTGATAGTTTCATTGCGATTGTTCCAGCTACTTCAAAAATAATTGTAACAAGTAATAATAGCCAATATACCATACTAGAATCTCCTTCTCTGTTACCTTATAGAGATTCTAGTATACTACTTATAGTCCTAATGAAATATATTTAATTTCTAAATATTCCTCGATGCCGAAATGGCCTCCTTCACGGCCGATACCACTTTCTTTAAATCCACCGAATGGTGCTTGTGCAACTGATGGAAGACCATCGTTTAGACCAATAATACCGTACTCTAGCGCTTCACTAATTTGGAATGCTTGGCTAATGTCTTTCGTGAAAATATACGCAGCTAAACCGTATGGTGTATTATTTGCACGTTCAATTACTTCATCAACTGTTTTAAATTTCGCAACTGGTGCCACTGGCCCAAATGTTTCTTCATTCATACAAAGCATCGTATCATTTGCCAACCCAATTACAGTCGGTTGAATGAAATGTCCCTCTAACTCTGCGACCTTTTGACCACCATATAAAACTGTTCCACCTTTTTGAATAGCATCTTCAATATGTTCTTGTACTTTTGAAACTGCATTCTCATCAATAAGTGGCCCGACAGTCGTTCCGTCACCGAAACCGTCTCCTACTTTCAACTGCCCTACTGCCTTTTGGAACTTCTCTACAAATACTTCGTATACTTCTTCTTGAACGAATACTCGGTTTGTACATATACACGTTTGTCCTGCATTACGGAATTTCGAACCAATCACCGCTTCTACTGCTTTATCTAAATCTGCATCATTCATTACGATAAACGGAGCGTGTCCCCCTAACTCAAGCGAAACTTTTTTCATCGTTTGCGCCGCACTAGCCATTAACTCTTTCCCGATTTCCGTTGACCCTGTAAAGGACACTTTTCGAACGCGACCATCTTCCATCCATGTATCAGCAATTGCTTTTGCACTACCTGTTACGATATTGATTACGCCCTTTGGAATATCTGCTTCATGGGCTAATTCAGCTAATTTCAATGCAGTTAATGGCGTTTGACTTGCTGGTTTCACAACGGCTGTACAGCCTGCTGCAAGCGCTGGGGCTACCTTTCTCGTAATCATAGCAGCTGGGAAGTTCCAAGGTGTAATAGCTGCCATAACGCCAACTGGTTGCTTCATAACTAAAATGCGCTTATTCGGATGAGAAGCAGGAATCATTTCACCGTATACGCGTTTCCCCTCTTCTGCATACCATTCAACAAAACTGTTTGCATAATTTACTTCACCAAGCGCTTCTGCAAACGGCTTTCCTTGTTCCTTCGTCATAACCGCTGCGATCTCTTCTTTATTTTCATCAATAAGCGTAAACCACTTTTTTAACTTCGTGGCACGATCTGCTGCCGTTAACTTAGACCACGTTTTAAAAGCTTCATGCGCAGCATCAACAGCTTGCTTTGCCTCTGTTACTCCGCCTTTTGGTACAGTTGCAAATATTTCCTTCGTCGCAGGATTATTTACTTCAATTTGTTCTTGTAGTGTAATCCACTCACCATTTATATACATCGCCTTTTTATCTATACTTACGAAAGTCGCCTTTTTATCCAATATTTTCTTCCTCCTCTATGAACTTCTTAATTTTCCTAGTAGCAGCAGATTGACTAATTTGCAAAAACTCAGCCACTTTATAACTTGATCCATACGTTTTATACGCTTTAAGAATAATATTTCTCTCTACCTCTTCCAGCATTTTATAAAGGCTTTGCCCCGATTGTTCAACTGCAGCCTCTTGCATAGAGAGTGGCAAATCCTCTACCGTTACAACATCATCGACAGTAATAACAATTCTCTCAATTACATTCTCTATCTCTCTATTGTTTCCTTCCCACGGATATCCGACAAACATTTGTAATGTACCCGGTGCTAGTTTCACATCACGTCCGTACTTTTTATTAAAGTGCTGCAAGTAATGATAAATAAGCGGTAAAATATCTTCTGTTCTTTCCCTAAGCGGGGGAATTGCAATTGGAATGACATTCAGACGATAGTATAAATCTTTCCGAAATGTTCCTTGTTTCACCATCTCGCTTAAATCTCTATTTGTTGCCGCCACAATTCGAACATCTACTTTTTTTAATTCTCTTCCGCCTATAGGACGAAATGTTTTTTCTTGCAATACTTGCAAAAGCTTCGCTTGAATTTCAATCGGCATTTCACCGATTTCATCTAAAAAAAGAGTTCCTTTATGCGCGGATTCTAATAGTCCCTTTTTCCCTTCACGATTCGCACCTGTAAAAGATCCACCTGAATATCCAAAGAGCTCCGATTCAATTAAATTAGTTGGCAATGCCGCACAATTAATTTCATAGAAACTTTCATTCTTACGGTGACTCACTTCATGTAAATGGCGTACTAATCGGCTTTTTCCTACTCCAGTCTCGCCTAAAACGAGAACAGTACTATCCACTACAGATACTTTTTTGATTGTATCGACTATTTTTTGCATAGCTAGACTTTTAAAAATAAGTCCTTCATGCTCATATGTTTCTCTTAATTCTTTTTTATATGTTTTTAGCTGATTATCCATTTCCTCTACCTTTTGACGTAATTGATAGAGTTCAGTAAGGTCGCGAGAATAACTAATCACTCTTCTTAAATTTCCCTCATCATCAAAAACAGGCCTTGTACGAACGTGTAAATACTCTCCTGATTTTGTAGTTTGAACGAGTTCAATTGGCCTCTTTTTTTCAATCACTTCTAATGTCGCTGATGGATAAAAGATTCCATCCTTTTGTAGTTCTTTTACATGCTTACCAACTAACTCTTCTGCAGCTAGTTGGTAGTGCCTTTCACATGTACTATTTACACGCACAACGATCCCTTGCTCATCTGTAACAAAAATTTCGTCAAACGCATATTCAAATACATCTTTTAAATCCATTAACACTCGTTCCTTTTCTGCAACCATCCTAGCCACCCCTAACTTCAAATCCATCGATCCACTTCACTATCTTTATTATAAAGCGAATTTTCTGCATTTAATATAGAGTCAGCTAGAATGTTTGCTATTTATACTTCAGTTTTTAAACGCGAGCGATGTTCGTTTGCTCATAACAAGCTTGCAATGATTCTTCAATTATTGTTAAACCTTCTTCAAGTTGCTCATCTGTAATAACTAAAGGCATTAACACACGGATAACATTTCCATACGTTCCTGCTGATAATAAAAGTAACCCACGCTTATTTGCTTCTGCACATAGATTAGCCGTTAACGTTTTGTCAGGTGCTTTCGTCTTACGATCTTGAACGACCTCAAATGCACACATTGCTCCTAACCCACGCACATCACCGATGCAATGATATTTATTTTTCATCTCTTCGAATCGGTTCATTACGACTTTTCCTAATTCTATCGCTCTATCATTTAATTTCTCATTTTCTATTACATCGAGAACAGCTAATGCAGCTGCACATCCTAATGGACTTCCTGCATACGTTCCACCAAGTTCACCTGGTGCAGATTCATTCATAATTTCTTTACGTCCAATGACACCACTTATCGGTACACCAGCCCCTAATGATTTAGACACTGTAATTAAATCTGGAACGACATCATAGTGATCAATTGCAAAATATTTTCCTGTACGACTAAAGCCTGTTTGTATTTCATCCGCTACAAATAAGATGCCGTTCTCTGAACAAATGCGGCGTACTTCTTGAACAAATTTCTTACTTGGGACGATAAATCCACCTTCCCCTTGAACAGGTTCCATTACAACAGCTGCAATTGTTTCTGGTGCTACTTCCGATATGAAGAAGTTCTTAAACTCTTCAATAATAAAATCATCATACTGCTCTTCCGTTAATCCCTCTGGGCGACGATATTCGTATGGAAATGGCGCTTTATATACTTCTGGAGCAAAGGGACCAAACCCAAATTTATATGGCTTCACTTTACTTGTCATCGTCATTGTCATTAATGTACGACCGTGGAAACCTTTAGAAAATGCGATAATACCAGGTCTCTTCGTATATTTACGAGCGATTTTCACCGCGTTCTCAACTGCTTCTGCACCACTATTTAAAAATAGGACTTGCTTATCGAAACTTCCTGGTGCCAATGCCGCAAGCTTTTCTGCTAATTCAATATATGCCTCATACATCATGACATTAAATCCAGTATGAATGTATTGATCGACTTGTTTATGGAGCGCTTCTTTAACCGTTGGATGACAATGCCCTACGTTAATTGTCCCGATTGCTCCTGCAAAATCAATGTACTGATTGCCATCAACATCTGTTACAAGAGCACCATTTGCAGATTGTACAAACGTTGGGATGCCGTTACTTACTCCTTTTGGTACTATATTTTGACGGCGTTCTAATAAAGATGCCGCTTTCGGTCCTGGAATTTGTTCATTTACTTTAGCAAACTTTTTTGTGTTCATTGCGTACCCCATCCTTTTCTTTACATTGTTTTCTCTTCTTATTGCAAAATATATGCCAACTTTCTTTTCTAGCATTTATCCTATATTCTTTGTATCCAGGCATAAAAAATAAGTCTATAAAGACTCATTAAGAGTCTTTATAGACTTATTTTCCTTACACATTAGACTTTTCTTTCTCCCAGAAAAACTCACCCGATTGAGAAATAAACTCTCCAACAGAATCTAACACTAAATCAGCAAGTGGTTCTAATGTTGGACGGTCTCCCGTACCAGATAGCACCCCAATTGCATAGCAATCGCCATTTTTAGCTAAATGTAAATCAGTTGGCGTATCTCCAACAACCGCAACCTCACATGATTCTAAATTAAATTTCTCACAAAACACTTCTATAATCTTTTTATCTGGTTTTTGCGCAAGGAATGTATCCGAGGCTATAATATAATCAAAAAAGTTCTCCAACTTATATTGTTTTAAAAATAATTCTGTTGGTGCGAAATCATCCGCCGTGACAACCCCTAATATAAATCCTTTATCTTTTAATGCCTGTAACACTTTCGGTAAATCCGCTGTCATTTTCATATGCGAACGATGCTCATACATAAGGGAAAATAACTTCTCACTTACCCACTGATGCATCTCTTCTTCTCTAGCAGACTCAATATAATTACAAAGCCCCTTCGCTACATCAAGGCTTGTTCCAGCAGCTATTGCACTCCTCGGATTAACAAATGCTCCCTCTACACCAATCTCTTCTAATAAGGTCTGCCCTATTGTACTTGGTAAATGATATAAACTTATACATTCAGCTACAAGTTCTTCAGCTACTTTTATCCAAATTGAATGAAAATCCATTAATGTCCCATCTTTATCAAATAGTATTGCTTTTACCTTCTCCATAGCATCCTACCTCTCGTTTCTTATCTCCTCCAGTGTATCAATAAAATATGGATGTAACATAAAAGAATTGTAAAAATACCATAAAAATCAAACTAACTCCCAATTTACAATTCATTTTAACAAAGTAAAAGAGGATGCCTTTACAGGGCATCCTCTTGATGTTCAGGAACAAATAGTTCTAAACAATGATATATATTTTCGAATTCCATCGGTGCATCTCCACCGTACTCACCATCTAAATTAATCATTAGTTTATCTGGTGAATGTACTTTAATTCGGTTCGCTTGTGTATATAACACTTTTGGATTATTAATATGTTCACCACGTTGTGCTTGTGTTGCTGCTTTAATTAAATCAGCGATAGAACCTTTTTTCAGTACTAATAGGTCAAATAACCCATCGTTAATAGATGCATACGGTGCTACCTTTTCAAATCCACCTACTGAACGAGTATTCGTAATTAAAAACATCGTAATTTCTTCTTGTAGTAATTTTCCATCATACTCAATTTCAACATATGTTGGATGTAATGATGGTAACATCTCGATACCTTTTAGGTAATAAGCAAGTTGTCCTAATACTGTCTTTAACTTACTCGGTACCTCGTATGTTAATTCTGTAATACGACCGCCACCAGCGATGTTAATAAAATATGTATCGTTCGCTCTACCAAGGTCTAATGGCACTGTTTTTCCTTCGCAAATAATATCTGCTGCCTCTTCAATAGAACGAGGTACACCAATCGCACGTGCAAAGTCATTTGTCGTTCCAACTGGAATAATTCCAAATTTCGGACGGAATTCATGCCCAACTAAACCGTTTACTACTTCATTTAACGTACCGTCGCCACCAGCCGCAATAACAACATCAAACTTACGATCCGCAGCTTGCCTCGCCGCCACAGTAGCGTCTCCAGGACCCGTTGTCGCATGACAAGATGTCTCATAGCCAGCTTGTTCTAATTTTTGTAATACTTCTGGTAAGCTCTTCTTAAATAGCTCACGCCCAGAAGTAGGATTATAAATAATTCTTGCTCGCTTCATCATTTATTAGCACAGGAAATTTCTTTATGTATCGAAAAAGAACATACTGAACTTCTATTCAGTATTCCCATGCCTACCTCCTCTCATCTTGCTATCCTTCTTTTATCCCGCTCAAACAGGCAGTAAGAACCCGATTCGTGTAGTCCATCAAAAGTAAATATTCATTTCAATGGTTTTTTTATTTGACCCAAAAATTTATCCCGCTATTTGCGGGCAGTAAATGCCCGATTGGTGAGGGCTAATAATCATTGTTGGATGAACCTCCTACTGATTAAAGTTTCACTTTATTTCTATCCATTCTTCCATAAAAATTTACATATAACGAATAATAACTATCTATTATTTCATGAGATGAAAAAAACCTCTATGTTTAGATTTATCATTATTCCCACCTTTTTGCAACTATCATACCATAGTTGCTATACAAACATTTTTCCACTTTTGACAGTTAATCAAACGTTTGTTTAAACGATTTTGTCTCATTTAAACAAACGTTTGATTAACCTAGAAAAACACCCATGTACGGGTGTTTTTCTGCTTAATCTTTAAAAGTCACTACTATTATCGCTTATTAATCTCTTCAAGTAAGATTTTGTTAACAAGCGGTGGATTTGCTTGTCCTTTTGTAGCTTTCATAATTTGACCAACTAAGAAGCCAATTGCACGGTCTTTACCGTTTTTAAAGTCTTCGATAGATTGCTCATTATTATCAAGAATTTCTGTTACAACTTTACGAAGTGTACCCTCGTCAGAAATTTGAACAAGACCTTTCGCTTTAACGATTTCTTCTGGGTCTCCACCTTTTTCAATTAATTCATTAAATACTTTCTTCGCGATTTTAGAAGAAATTGTACCTTTTTCAATTAATTGAACCATTTTAGATAAACCAGCAGGCGTTAATGCAACGTCTTTTAATTCTTTTTGTTGTTTGTTTAAGTATGCAAGTACTTCACCCATTAACCAGTTCGATGTTAATTTCGCATCAGCACCGTCTGCAACAGTTGCTTCAAAGAAATCAGACATCTCTTTCGTTAATGTTAACACGTGTGCATCATAAGCTGGCAAGCCTAGTTCTGCAACGTAGCGAGCTTTACGTGCATCTGGAAGTTCTGGAATAGAAGCTCGAACTGCTTCTTTCCACTCATCATCGATGTAAAGTTCAACTAAGTCTGGCTCCGGGAAGTAACGGTAATCGTCAGATCCTTCTTTCACACGCATTAAGATTGTTTTCTTCGTTGCTTCATCATAACGACGTGTTTCTTGTTGGATGATGCCACCAGATAACAATTCTTTTTCTTGGCGCACTTGCTCATGCTCAAGACCTTTTTGTACGTAAGTGAATGAGTTTAAGTTTTTCAGTTCCGCTTTTGTACCGAACTTTTCTTGTCCAACTGGACGAAGAGAAATGTTCGCATCACAACGCAAGGAACCTTCTTCCATCTTACAATCAGATACACCAGTGTATTGAATGATTGATTTTAACTTCTCTAAGTATGCATATGCTTCTTCTGGCGTACGCATATCTGGCTCAGATACGATCTCGATTAAAGGCATACCTTGACGGTTGTAGTCTACTAATGAACCATCAGCTGTATGCGTTGATTTACCAGCATCTTCTTCTAAATGAAGACGTGTAATACCGATACGTTTCTTTTTACCGTCTACTTCGATTTCAATCCAACCATTTTCACCAATTGGCTTATCAAATTGAGAGATTTGGTAAGCTTTCGGGTTATCTGGATAGAAATAGTTTTTACGGTCAAACTTCGTTTCCGTTGCGATTTCACAGTTTAATGCCATTGCAGCTTTCATTGCAAAGTTAACTGCTTCTTTATTTAAAGTAGGAAGTACCCCTGGGTATCCTAAGTCAATTACACTTGTTTGTGTATTTGGCTCCGCTCCGAATTCTGTTGGACTCGCAGAGAAAATTTTCGAATTTGTTTTTAACTCAACGTGAACCTCTAAACCAATAATTGTTTCTAAATTCATCTATGCTCGCCTCCTTACAGACTTGCTTTTTTTGTATGATAGTCTGTTGCTTGCTCAAACGCATGTGCAACGCGGTAAATTGTCGCTTCATCGAAGTGTTTACCAATAATTTGTAGACCAAGTGGCATGTTGTTAGCACCGAATCCACATGGAACTGAAATCGCTGGAACACCCGCTAAGTTTACTGGGATTGTTAAAATGTCATTTGCATACATTGTCATTGGATCGTCAACTTTTTCTCCCACTTTAAATGCCGGAGTTGGTGTTGTTGGTCCAATAATAACATCATAGTTAGCAAATACATTTTCAAAGTCGTTCTTAATTAATGTACGTACTTGTTGTGCTTTTTTGTAATATGCATCATAGTAACCAGAGCTAAGAGCAAATGTACCAAGCATAATACGACGTTTAACTTCATCACCGAAACCTTCACTACGTGTGTTTTTGTAAAGGTCTAATAAGTTATTTACATTATCAGAACGAACACCGTAACGCACGCCATCAAAGCGTGAAAGGTTAGCAGATGCTTCAGAAGAAGATAGTAAGTAATACGTTGCTAGAGCGTATTTAGAGTGTGGAAGAGATACTTCCTCCCAAGTTGCGCCCATACCTTCTAATACTTTTAAAGCAGCTAGTACTGACTCACGAGCTTCTTCGCCAACACCTTCGCCTAAGTATTCTTTCGGTACAGCAATGCGTAAACCTTTAACATCGCCTGTTAAACCAGCTAAATAGTTTCCAACTTCAACGTTTGCAGAAGTTGCATCCATGCGGTCAATACCTGAAATAGCTTGTAATAAGTATGCATTGTCTTCTACTGTACGTGTAATCGGTCCGATTTGGTCTAGTGAAGATGCGAATGCTACTAATCCGTAACGAGATACGCGTCCGTAAGTTGGTTTTAAACCTACAACACCGCAATATGCAGCTGGCTGACGGATAGAACCACCCGTATCAGAACCTAGAGAGAATAGTACTTCTCCTGCTGCTACAGCTGCTGCAGAACCACCACTAGATCCGCCTGGAACGTAATCTAAGTTCCATGGGTTTTTCGTAGCGTAGAATCCTGAGTTTTCATTTGAAGAACCCATTGCGAACTCGTCCATGTTTAATTTACCGATTGTAATTGTGTCAGCAGCTTTTAGCTTTTGCACAACTGTCGCATCATAAATTGGATCGAAGTTTGCTAACATTTTGCTCGCACAAGTTGTACGAAGACCGTTAGTTACAATGTTATCTTTTACACCAATTGGCATACCGAATAATAAACCATTATCTTCAGCGCCGATTTTTGCATCTAATTCTTTCGCTTTTGCGCGTGCATTTTCTTCATCTAATGTAAGAAAAGCTTTTACGTTATCTTCAACATCCGCAATACGTTTGTAAGATTCTTCTACTAAATCCGTAACGGAAATTTCTTTGTTGTTTAACTTCTTATGTAACTCTGATACTGAATGATCAAATAATGACATCGAAATTCCCCTCCTCTATTCTAATACTGCTGGAACACGGATTTGATTATCTTTGTGATCCGGTGCATTTTTTAATACTTCTTCGACTGGTAAACCTTTTTCTGGTACATCTTCACGCATAACATTTTTCATAGTTAATACATGAGTTGTTGGTTTTACATCTGTTGTATCTAATTCATTTAACTGTTCTGCAAATGTAACAATTGCATCTAGTTGTTTTTGAAATTTTTCTGCTTCTTGATCAGTAATTGCAAGACGTGCTAAATGTGCTACGTGCTTTACATTCTCAACGGAAATTCTTGACACGGCTAGGCCACCTCCATAATATATCGTTCAATCTACAATACTATTGATGATACCAAATTTTCAGTACTTCAAGCAAGTCAACACAGAGTACTTACGCCATTTTTACATAAAAAAAGAAAGGCAAATGCCTTTCTTTACAATTTACTCTTTATCTAACGGTTTATTTTTCGGAAATCTCTCGTTATCTTCTTCATTATCACGAATTGTTTTTTGTAATACAAAACAAGACATCGTTAAAAATAATGTTCCAATTAAATAGTATCCTTTTACACTAAGCGTTTCATCTAACGTATAAATCCCAATTAGCATACCTGAAAGCGCACAAACAAATGAAGTCCATGCTAAAAACGTGAACGCTTGCGTATTACGTCTTCTCATCGTTCTCCCCCTCGTTAGCTGTATACCCATTATAGATAAGTATATTTACCATGATGGATTTTTATGTAAATTCTAGTTTTATATTTATAAATCTATCATAAAAGAATACTATTTTAAAGAAAGTTTTCTGCCTAATCTGAAAAAACAATCTAAACAATTGTTTTTTCAGATTACCTTACTGTTCGCTAGCTACTTTCATTCATAAAAAAAGACCAGAAAAACTCCTGGTCCATTACTCTACTTAACAAACATTGGATTCTATGTTATACAAAATTGGAAGGTACAGAATTAGGGTTTGTTTGTTAAGTAGATTATATGTTGAACGAACTAACAGCGGAGGGGTTCCTTCTGTTAGTCCATTAAACCCAATGATTATTTCACGATTTTTTCAAGCTCCTCAAGTGAAAGATCTACTGAAATTGAACCATCATTTGTTTCTTTCTTAATTGCATCTGTTACTTCTTTTGAATGGTATAGTTCAATTACTTTTTTCAGTGTTGGATCATCTTTATCTTTCGTACGAGCTGCGAAAATATTAATATAAGGCTTCGCATTTTCATTCTTTGGATCTTCTAAGAAAATAGGATCCTTCGCTGGATCTAATCCAGCTTGACCAGCAACACCGTTATTAATAACTGATGCCGCTACATCTTTTAACACACGAGGTGTTTGCTGTGCGATAACCGGCGTGATTTTTAACTTCTTCGGATTTTCAGCAATGCCGCTTGGATCTCCAAATAAGCCAAAATCTTTTTTAAGCTTTAATACTCCAGCTGCATCAAGAAGTTTTAATGCACGTGCTTGGTTCGTTGGATCGTTTGGAATTGCAATTTCTGAACCATCTGGAATTTCATTTGCCTTCTTATATTTTCCAGAGTATAAACCCATTGGCGCAATTTGTGTTGTACCAACAGCTGTAATATCTAACTTATGCTCTTTTTTAAATTGCTCTAAGAAAGCAATATGCTGAAATGAGTTTAATTCAATATCTCCATCAGCTAAAGCTTTATTTGGAGTTGTATAATCAGAGAACTCCACCAGTTTAATCTTAATCCCTTCTTTTTCAGCTTTTTTCTTCAAAATTTCCCAAGCGTCTCCATCCGTTCCAGTTACACCGACGCGAACTACTTTTTCTTTCGCTCCTGCACCCGTGTCTCCACTTGAGCAGCCACTTAATGCTGAGACTCCTACAATCGCTGATAATGCAAATGCTAAAATTTTCTTCATTTTCTTTTCCTCTCTTCCTTTTTATGATCTACGTAACAAGACTTTCGCAAAGTAGTTTCCTAAATTTTGAGCTATCTGTACGAGAATAATAAGTAAAACAACCGTTACAAACATAACTGATGTATCAAAACGTTGATAACCATATGTCATTGCCAAGTCACCAAGACCGCCACCACCGACAAGCCCAGCAACTGCAGAAAATTCAATTAAACCAACTGTCATAAATGTGACACCTAAGATTAATGGTGCTAACGCTTCTGGTACAAGGATTTCAAAAACGATTCTAATTGGCGAGGCGCCCATTGCTTGTGCTGCCTCAATTACTCCTTTCGGAACGGAAACAAGATTTGTTTCAACCATTCTAGCAATACCAATTGATGCGACTAACGTCATCGGGAAAATTGCTGCTGCTGTTCCAATCGTCGTTCCGATAACACTTCTCGTTAGTGGACTTAACGCTACTAAAAAGATAATGAATGGTACCGGACGAATTGTATTAATTATGATGTTAAGAATAGAAAAGACCCATTTATTTTCTAAAAAGTTTCCTTTTCTCGTTACATATAAAAGTAAACCTAGCGGTATACCAAGAATTGTAGCGAATATAAGGGTTACAATTACCATTAAGAGGGTATCCCCCGTCGCATCTAGTATGCGCGGCCAAAATATACTCCAATCAACTCGCATGAGCTTCTACCTCCTTCAGCTGCACTTGCAGTCTTAGATGTTGTAATGCTTTTTGAATTTCCCTCTGCTCACCTTGCAATTCTACAAGCAGATTTCCAAATAGCACATTTTGAAGTTCAATAATATTTCCGTACAGTACATTTACATCGACGTTATAGTTTTTTGCGATATATGATAGTACCGGCTGCCCTGTCTCCTCACCAGTAAATGTTAGACGATAAATTTGACCACCATTTTGAATTTTCGCTAGAACACTTTCTGGTAAATGATCATTAATAACAGAACGTACAAAGTTTTGAGTCGTCTTTGTTTTTGGTTGCGTGAAAACATCGAACAGTTTTCCTTCTTCAATAACTTTTCCCTTCTCCATTACAGCTACACGGTGACAAATTTCTTTCACAACATGCATTTCATGTGTAATAAGAAGAATTGTTAAATTGTATTCTCGATTTACTTTCTTTAATAAGTTTAGAATTTCTGTCGTCGTTTCTGGATCTAAGGCTGATGTTGCCTCATCACATATAAGAATATCTGGCGATGTCGCAAGTGCTCTAGCAATACCAACACGTTGCTTTTGTCCCCCTGATAGCTGTTCTGGATAATAGTTTGCTTTATCTTCTAACCCTACAAACTTCAGCAGTTCATTCACTCGTTCCTTTATCTCGTTCTTTGGCAATTTCGCTAACTTTAATGGATAAGCAATATTCCCAAACACTGTTCTTGAATTAAATAAATTAAAGCTTTGAAAAATCATTCCGATTCTTTGTCTTAGTTTGCGTAATTCTTTCGTCGATAATGATGTAATATCTTTATCATCTATTGCAATCGTTCCTGACGTTGGTCTCTCTAACATATTTACTAAGCGTAATAATGTACTCTTTCCAGCGCCACTAAAACCGATAATGCCAAAAATTTCGCCTTTCTCAACTGATAATGTTACATCCTCCACCGCATGAACAGATTGCCCAGCTGATTCATACACTTTACTTACATTGTTAAAAGAAATCATTTTTTCCCCTCCTATATGCTGTAAAAACTTGAAGTAGAGCTTTCGAGGTAAAATAAAAAGTGCTCTCCTTCTTATCAACCATAAAGATAAGAAGGAGAGCACTTATATGTACTCGTTCACATCTTCTCATCTTCCAAGCCTTTATATGGCTTGCTGGAGTTAGCACGGTATTAAAAAACCCGTTGCTGAGGTATCGTAGGGCCAGTCCCTCCACCTCTCTGGATAAGAATGTATCGATTTAATTGTCATTTAATTAATTCTCATTATAGAACTCAGAATAATAAGAGTCAATGCATTTTTTAGAAAAATATTAATTATTCCTTTATTAAAATTTTCAGATGAAAATTCATGAGAAAATAGTAACTTTCAAGGTTATTTAAAATTCTTCTTCCTCATATTTTTAAACAGGAGAATCCTCTCTACAAATTGAATAAATTTATTTGAATATGAAACTCGGAGGCAGATAAATATATGAAAACAGCTCTTTTACTCGTCGATATTCAAAACGATTATTTTCCAAATGGAAAGATGGAATTGCGTAATCCAGTAGAAGCAAGCGAATATGCTAATCAGTTATTACAACACTTTAGAACAAACAGCGAACCTATTTTTCACATCCAACACGTAGCTATAAAAGATGACGCTACTTTTTTCCTACCTAATACAGAAGGTGTACATATTCACGAAAGCGTACGTCCACTTAGAGAAGAAACCGTTATAGTCAAACATTATCCAAATAGCTTCCGAGAAACTAATCTTCTAGAGCAATTACAGCGTTTAGACATTGAACATGTCGTCGTATGCGGGATGATGACTCATATGTGTATTGATGCTACAGTAAGGGCTGCATTCGATTTTGGCTTTCAATGTACCGTTATACATGATGCTTGTGCTACAAAAGACCTTTCTTTTAAGAACGCTACTATACCAGCTGTTTATATTCATAATACAATTTTAGCAAGTTTGAATAATATATATGCGGAAATACTTAGCAAAAAAGAGTTTGTCCAAAGAAAAAAATCCTTTTGAAAATTCAAAAGGATTTTTTTCGACTATATTATATTTACCATCTATTCATGCCCTATTTTGAGGAATTCATATTCTACTTATAAAAACCTCACTAATTATTTACATTGATACATTATCATTTTTAATATCTTTTGATTGAGTCCAATTTCCCCATAAAAATTGAATATTACATGTACGAGAAGCTTCCTTAAAACTCATTCCTGTTAATGGATAACATGTGATTTTTATACTTGCAAAAATTATAATTGCTATCATTGTTATAACTGTAATTATTATGAAAGCAACTAATAACATCCAAATTGATTGCGCTGGCCAAATATTCAATCTATTCCCAATATATACAACTACTAAATTATGCATTAAATACACACCAAATGAAAAAGCAGATAAAATTTGTATCCACTTAAACATAAACGGATTCATTGAGTAATTTCTAAAATACTCTTTTACTAATAAGAAGATTGAACCTGAAAGCATTACTTCGAATACTCTAACGTATGCCTTAAAATCCTCAGAGTATTCCCCTATTTTAACCGTTGCATACCAAGTACCCAATATAATTAAAAATGTATCTATAACGATTATGGATAGTAACAACCTTTTGGATACCTTCTTCTCATATGTCATTAAATAATAACCTATGAGGAAATACCCTATATATCCGCCTAAAAAGTTCATATCAAAATTAGGATACAACGTAAATATTGGTTTTAATTCATTTGGAACTAGTACTGCAATTGTTGGCAATAGCGAACTTACTATAAACCAAAGAATTAACATGTACTTTATAAGCTCTTTACTTAAAGCATCTACCATTTTCTTCAAAAGAGGAGAAAGAATATACAAAGGAATAATGGCATACATAAACCAAAGATGTACTGTCGCTGCTTGATTCGGCATGTATAAAATACTCTTAATAACATTTGTTATTTGTATCGGCCTTGGCGTAAAGTATAACACAGCAATAGTTGACCATATAATAAATGGCACAATTAATTTTGGCAAACGTTCTGTATAAGTTATTTTAAGTGATTCCGTTTTACTACTCCTCATTAACATCGCACCAGAAATCATAAAGAAGATAGGTACACTCGTACTAAATACAGTTGTCAGTGCATTCGTTATATGCCAAGTACCCGAACCGATATTCCCCCGTAAACTTCCTGCAGCAGTATGAAGAAACACTACCGCAAACATCGAAAATACACGTAGTACGTCAACATATTCAACATAATTCTTTTTATTCATCTAACAATCATCCCTTCCCACATAACATTTCCCCTCACCATTTTTGTCTTTTCCAAAAGTACAAATCTATTATGCCAGAATATAATAAATATTAAAACAATAATTAAAACTTAAAATCTAGATATTCGATTATAAAATCACTTAGTATACTATACAAAATCCTAAAAATAAATTTAATTTTTTTCTTATATATTTAATATTTTCCAAATCAACTACTTAAATAGAGAGTTTTTCTTCTATCTAATTATTGAAGATTCCGAAATCAAGACTCTTGATCTATGTCAATAAAAAAACACTCCTTTCAGTGAGCAAAACCGAAAGGAGTGTTCCTTGTCGAACCATAGATTTTCTTTCAAATTGTATTATACAGGAAATTCTCAAAATGAATACTAAAAAATATGACTAATACGTCAATTTTTCTCATTATTTTATTTCTGTTTACATGTTTATCCCGCTATTAATAGGTTTTAGCTCATTCTCTTCGAACGACGGTAATATATGGGGTTTCAACTTTAAAAGGAGCTCTCCACACTTTGTGAAGAGCTCCTCTACTATTTCTTATAAAGTTTCAGAAGTAGTTTTTGCTTGCATGTGAAGTGCTAAGTAATCAGGTCCACCAGCTTTAGAGTCTGTACCAGACATGTTAAAGCCACCGAATGGTTGGTAACCTACGATTGCACCAGTACATCCACGGTTGAAGTATAAGTTACCAACGTGGAAGTCTTCACGTGCTTTTTCAATATGGTCACGGTTGTTAGTAATAACAGCACCTGTTAAACCGTATTCCGTATTGTTTGCAATTGCAAGTGCATGATCGAAGTCTTTTGCTTTACAGAATGCTACTACTGGTCCGAAGATTTCTTCTTTCATTAAGCGAGCATCTTCTGCAACATCAGCAACGATTGTTGGTTGGATGAACCAGCCTTTAGAATCGTCTCCTTCGCCACCTGCTAAGATTCTACCTTCTTCTTTACCAATTGCAACATAGCTCATTACTTTATCGAATGCAGCTTGGTCATTAACAGGACCCATGTTTGTACCTAATACTGCTGGGTTAGCAACTGTTAATTCTTTTGTTAATTCAACAGCACGATTTAATACGTGATCGTATACATCTTCGTGGATTACTGCACGAGAACATGCAGAACATTTTTGTCCTGAGAATCCGAATGCTGATGCAACGATAGACTTAGCTGCTAATTCAAGATCTGCTTCTTTATCAACAACGATTGTATCTTTACCGCCCATTTCAGCGATAACGCGTTTTAACCAAATTTGGCCTGGGTTTACTTTCGCTGCACGCTCATAAATACGGATACCTACATCACGAGATCCCGTGAAGCTTACGAAACGTGTACGAGGATGATCTACTAAGTAGTCACCAACTTCAGAACCATTACCTGGAACGAAGTTTACTACGCCAGCTGGTAAGCCAGCTTCTTCTAATACTTCCATAAATTTCGCTGCTACTACAGGAGTTGTACTAGCTGGTTTTAGTAATACTGTGTTACCAGAAACTAAAGCAGCTGTTGTCATACCTGCCATAATTGCGAATGGGAAGTTCCAAGGAGAAATGATAACACCTACTCCTAATGGAATGTAAGAGAAACGATTATATTCAATTGGACGGCTTTCTACTGGAATACCGTCTTTTAATTTTAACATTTGACGACCATAATATTCCATAAAGTCGATTGCTTCTGCTGTATCAGCATCTGCCTCATTCCATGGCTTACCTGCTTCTTTTACAAGAATAGCAGAGAATTCATGTTTTCTGCGACGAACGATTGCTGCAGCACGGAATAAAATGTCTGCACGCATTTCTGGCTTTGATTTTCTCCAAGTTTGGAATGTTTCATCCGCTACTTGCATTGCTTTTTCAGCTAACTCACGGCTTGCTTTTGAAACACGACCAACAAGTTCCTCTTTATTTGCAGGGTTTACAGAAACAATTTTGTCTTCTGTAGTAATTTTTTCTCCCCCAATAATTAATGGATAGTCTTGTCCAAGATAAGATTCTACTTTCTTTAAACCTTCTTCAAACGCTAATTTGTTAGCCTCCACTGAAAAATCTGTAAATGGCTCATGTTTGTATGCTACTACCATTTTTTTTAGCCTCCCCTTAGAAAAACGTTTACATTTTACAACATTATTCTACACGATAATTTAGATTTATTCAAATATTCCTAGACTTATATTTTAAAAATTAATAAATTTTTAAAATATAATAAAAAAAAGAGATTCATACATGCGTATGAATCTACAAAATATGAGTATATTCCAAAACATTTTTCCCGATCAATAATATAGTAACTAATAAAAATAAAGTCCTTACATATCCAACGCCTTTTTGAACCGCAAACTTCGATCCCAAATAAGCACCTAAGATCATTGATAATCCCATGATAATACCGTATTCAAAATGAATTATATCTAAAAATAAAAAAGTAATTAAAGATACAATATTACTAACAAAGTTCAAAAGTTTTCCAGATGCTGCCGCTTGAATAAAATCCAAACCAATTAATAAAAATGCAAAAATTAAAAATGACCCTGTCCCTGGTCCAAAAAATCCATCATAAAATCCTATCATTAAAATAACAAAGAAAAATATTAATGTTTTTCTTTGCGTCATCTTCTTATAGGTAGACACACTTCCCCAATTCTTTTTTGCAATAATATAAATAGCAATAAATACCAACATTACAAGTACTAATGGGCGTAAAATATCCGATGGAATAAATTTTACTACTAAAGCACCTGCAACAGCTCCGACAATAGTTAACGGGATTAACTTTCCTACAATTTTAAAATCAACTTTTCCTGATCGAATGAAATACATCGCACTCGTAAACGTCCCCATTGTTGCTGCTAATTTATTCGTTGCAATTGCCGAAGCTGGCGATAAGCCAACAAACATAAGCGCAGGAAGCGAAATTAACCCTCCTCCTCCAACAACGGAATCAATAAAAGCTGCTAAAAAACCGAATGCAATTAATAAAATAATGACTTGAAAACTTAATTCTTCCATGAACTTTACCCCTCACCCCTATTATTTACAACATTTTAAATTATAACAAAATTACATAAGAAAAAAAGCTGTTCCATAGAGGAACAGCCTTCATATTTAATCTAAAATTTTCACAAGTGGTTCATCTTGTTTTGCTTCACGTATAATAATAGCTTCTGGGCGTTCTACAGATTTAATCGTTACTTGTACTTTCATATAATTCGGGAAGTATTCCATAACAAGCCCTGCCACATATTGTGTAAAACCAATTATTTCAGCTTTTCCATTAAACTGGACAGGAATATCAAGCTTCATTTCTCTTAATTCATCATCTCTATACATACCAGTACCAATAACAGCTGTATAGTCGCCTTGGAAATAATCGCTTAGTTTTGCCTTAAAGTTGGATACTCTTGCAAGATCTTCACGTTTATTATCTGTTTTCGCTTGCTCTGATGGGAACAAATAGTATTTCTCATTAATTTGTTTCCAATCTTCAACCGTTTCACTACCTTTTTCTACATTTGCATAAGAAACAAAGTTACCTGGTACGAGCGAAGACTTTGGAGATTGGCGATAAATCGCAAATGTTATCGGAATATTTTTTGTATCAGGTTGTTTTTGATGTATGACTTTCAAAATTTCTTGCACCATTTTTTTCCCTTCAGCTAACATCTTTTCATCCGGGATTGCAGCTTCACGTGGATAACCATGCTCTTCGTTAAAATATTGAACAGAATTCATTGCTAATCCAACTACCATACCAACACGTTCCTCGCTGTTATCGCCTTTTTTCACATAATAATCATGCTCTAAAATATTTGAAATATATATTGGATTTTTTTTATTTTTCACTTCTAGTGATTCGGATCCCGTTCCTAACGCAGGGTTTAATCCTATATTAGGAAATTTAACTGCATCTTTTTTTAATTTGTCCTCTAGTTCCTTTTGTTCAGCATCTGTACGTTTTCTTTTAACAAGCATCTGTATCACTTGAGTATCTAGAGCACTTCCGCCTTTTAAAAAATTATCTTTCGTATTAAATGATTCTTTTGCAATTCGCATTAATCCTGTTTCAAATTCATCTATATCAAGACGACTATTTAGCCCTTGCACCACTAAACCACGTGCATTTCCACCATCAAATGGAATAGTCGTCTTATAATATTCATCCGAAATAGCGTATTTTGGAACAACTGATTGTTCTTTTGCTTTCCCCGATTTCTCAGCCACTTTTTCATCTTTGTCGGCACCTGCACTACACCCACTTACAAGTAGGCCCAGGCTTAATATCGCTAATGCTATTTTTTTCATGGTAAGTTTGCACCTCTTACTTATTTAGCTCTTGTAAGAACCTCTCTTCATTCCAAACCTCAACATTATGTTTCTCCGCTTGTGCTAATTTCGAACCAGCTGCTTCACCTGCAACAACCAAATCCGTACTCTTACTAACACTTCCTGTTACTTTTCCACCTAATGCCTCAATCTTCTTCTTCGCTTCACTTCGTCCCATAACTTCTAGCTTACCTGTTAAAACAACCGTTTTTCCTGCGAAGTAAGATTCAACATTTTGTAAATCTGCAATTTTTATACCTTTGTATGTCATATTCACGCCATACTCTTTAAACTGCTGTAATAATTCTAATACATCTTCATTATCAAAATATGTCACAACAGATTGAGCCATTTTTTCGCCAATTTCATTAATTGCTTTTAGTTCTTCTTCTGTTGCTTTTACAAGCTCATCCATCGTTTCAAAGTGCTCTGCAAATGTACGTGCTGCTTTCGCTCCAACGTGGCGAATTCCAAGACCAAATAATAATCGCTCTAACGAGTTTTCTTTAGAATTTTCAATTGCTTGTATTAAGTTTGTTGCTGATTTTTCACCAAAACGTTCTAACTGTAATAATTGCTCTTTCGTCAATGCATATAAATCAGCAAATGTACGAATATAATCTGCATCAAAGAGTTGTGTAATGACACGTTCTCCAAGTCCATCAATATTCATCGCATTTCTTGAAACGAAATGGATTAATCCCTCTCGAATTTGAGCCGGACAAGTCGGATTTATACATCGAAGTGCTACTTCTTCTTCTAAACGAACAAGTTCACTCTCACATGCTGGGCAATGCGTTGGCATACGGTATTCTTCTTCTTCACCAGTACGCTTATCAAAAATAACGTTCACAACTTCAGGAATAATATCTCCAGCCTTCTTCACAACAACGTAGTCACCAATTCGAATATCTTTTTCACGAATCAAATCTTCGTTATGTAAAGAAGCACGGCGAACAATCGTACCAGCAACTCTCACTGGCTCTAGCTCTGCAGTCGGCGTTACAACCCCTGTTCGGCCAACACTTAATTCAATGCCTGTTAGTCTCGTTACAACTTCTTCAGCTGGGAATTTATAAGCAATCGCCCATCTTGGACTCTTCGCTGTAGTTCCTAGACTTTCTTGAAGAGCAACATCATCTACTTTTATAACGATTCCATCAATCTCATAATCAAGATGCGGACGTTTTTCTTGCCATTCTTCTACATAAGCTATAACCTCTTCGATTGTTTCACATGTACGGCGATTTGGATTTGTCTTAAATCCGAGTTCACCTAAGAAATCAAGCGATTCACTGTGCGATGGAATTGTTTTTTCTTCTACATTCGCAAGACCGTACACAAACATAGATAAGTTACGCTTCGCTGCAATTTTCGGATCAAGTTGACGTATTGAACCTGCTGCTGCATTACGCGGATTCGCAAATACGTCTTCTCCATTTTGCTCTTTTTCTTCATTTAGTTTAACGAATGAACGCTTCGGCATATAAGCTTCGCCTCGTGCTTCTAACGTTACTTCTTCATTTAAAAGAAGCGGGATAGCTTTAATCGTTTTTAAATTTTGAGTAATATCTTCACCCGTTACACCATCACCACGTGTCGCCCCTTGAATGAAGCGTCCTTTTTCATAATGAAGCGAAACGGCAAGCCCGTCAATTTTTAATTCACATATATATCTTACATTCGCACCATCAATTCCTTGACATACTCTTCTGTCGAAATCACGCAAATCCCCTTCGTTAAATGCATTCCCTAAACTTAACATTGGTGACTTATGTGTTACTTTTTCAAATATATCAAGAATAGTTCCCCCAACGCGAACGGAGGGAGAATCTTCACTCATAAACTCTGGGTTCTCTGCTTCTAATTTTATAAGCTCCTGCATATCACGGTCATATTCCGCATCAGAAACAGAAGGATTGTCTAATACGTGATATTGATAATTAAATGTATTTAACAAATCACGCAGTTCTTCTATACGTTTTTTTGCTATCTCTTTTGACATATCCTCATTCCTTTCTATTGTTTCGTCACAGGTGCAAATTTTGCTAACAAACGTTTAACACCAATTGGGCTTGGGAACGCAATATCTAATTCTTTTGCATCACCTTCACCTTTTACACTTACAACTGTACCGATTCCCCATTTTTGATGGGAAGCTTTATCGCCTACTGCCCAGCCAATTTGCTCACCGCCTGTCGTCTTAGCTGCTGGACGCGCGAAAGCTGAACGAGAGCGTGTTGTGGTTGTCGTTGTCATTTTACTGCTACTTGCTGTTCTGCCTTTTGCACCAAACGAATTTTCACGCTTCGGCGCTGTTTCATTTAATGATTCCACTAGTTCTGCCGGGATTTCTGTAATGAAGCGAGACGCAGCATTCATACTTGTTCTACCAAATAAAGTACGCATTTGCGCATTAGATAAATATAACTCTTCTTCTGCACGAGTAATACCTACATAAGCAAGACGACGTTCTTCTTGCATTTCATCCTCTTCCATAAGAGAACGAGTATGAGGAAATATCCCTTCCTCTAAACCAACAATAAAGACAACCGGGAACTCTAATCCTTTTGCTGAGTGCATCGTCATTAAAATAACTTCTTCACCAGCAGTTGGGTCTTCATCTACACGATCAATATCAGCAACAAGTGCTAAATCTGTTAAGAATGCAACAAGGCTCTTATCTTCACTTTGAGATTCAAATGTTTGCGTAACAGATAAGAATTCGTCTAAGTTTTCTAAACGACCTTCCGCTTCTAAAGAACGCTCATTTTTCAACATATCGCGATAGCCTGTTTTTTCAATAACTTCTTCTACTAATTCTGTAACAGATAAATACTCTTGCATATTTACCCAGTTGTGTAATAAACTTGCGAATTCTTTTACTGCCTTTGTAATTTTTGCACTTACTCCAACATGCTCAATCTCATCAAATACAGCAGTTAATGAAATTCCGTTTTGTACACCGTAATTAATAATTTTATCGATAGAAGTCGCACCAATACCACGCTTTGGCATGTTAATAATACGTGCAAAACTAATTTCATCATCTGGATTACCGATTAAACGTAAGTACGCCAAAATATCTTTAATCTCTTTACGGTCGTAGAACTTAGTTCCCCCGACAATTTTGTACGGAATGTTAGATTTAAGGAAAATCTCCTCGACCATACGAGACTGAGCATTCGTACGATATAGCACTGCAAAATCAGTGTATTTTCGTTTCCCCATTTGAAGATCGTCACGAATTTTTTTCGCAACAAAATATGCTTCGTCCTTTTCAGTTGCGGCACGATAATACGAGATTTTACTTCCAACTTGATTGTCTGTCCATAATTTCTTCGGTTTACGATTCGTATTTTTTTCAATAACAGCATTCGCTGCATTTAAAATATTTTGTGACGAACGATAGTTTTGTTCTAACAAAATTACCTGTGCATTCTCATAGTCTTTTTCAAATGACAAAATGTTAGAAATATCTGCACCACGCCAGCGATAAATAGACTGGTCAGAGTCACCTACAACGCAAAGATTTTTAAAACGTGCTGCCAAATGTTTAACAAGAAGATATTGCGCTTTGTTCGTATCTTGATACTCATCAACATGAATATATTGGAACTTACGCTGATAAAACTCTAATACTTCTGGAACACGTTCGAATAGCTGAATCGTCGTCATAATTAAATCATCAAAGTCTAATGAATTATTTTTCAAAAGACGTTTTTGATACTCTGTGTATACATCGCTCGTTAATTTTTCATATGGATCAGCCATTGTAATTTTTTTTGCATATTTATCCGCAGATAACAATTCATTTTTTGCATTACTAATACCCGCTAAAATAGAGCGCGGCTCAAATTTCTTCGGATCAATATTGCGCTCTTTCATAATTTTTTTGACTACAGTTAGCTGATCACCTGAATCTAAGATTGTAAAGTTACGATTAATACCAATACGATCGATATCGCGTCGTAAAATACGTACACACATAGAGTGGAACGTCGAAATCCAAATATCTTCTGCTTCTGGTCCCACAAGTTTATCAATACGCTCGCGCATTTCACGAGCTGCTTTATTTGTGAAGGTAATAGCTAGTACATTCCATGGTGCTACACCTTTTTCACCAAGCAAATACGCAATACGGTGTGTTAACACTCGTGTCTTACCACTACCTGCACCTGCCATTAGTAGCAGTGGTCCATTCGTTGTTTGTACTGCTTTTTGTTGCTGTGGATTTAAACCGTTTAATAACTTATCTGTCATACTCATATACGCCTGCACCTACTCTCCTTTTACTGCTTTAACTGTTTTTAACGCCGATTTTATATCATCATAAATAATATTTCCAACAACTACTGTATCAGCATATTGCGCCATTTCTTTCGCCTGTTCTGCATTAGAAATACCACCGCCATAATATAACTTGGCTTGTTTCAATTCTGCTTTTACATTTTTAACAAGTTCAACATCTCCATACGTACCGCTATATTCTAAATAAAATATCGGTAAATGTAATAACTTGTCTGCTAAACGCGCATATGCAATAACGTCAGCTTCTGTTAAATCACATTTCGCATCTGTAAGCTGAGCTACTTTCGCTTCGGGATTTAAAACACAATACCCTTCCATAAAAATTTCGTCCCAGTCCATAATATCCCCAAATTCTTTCAATGCCTCATGATGAACACCTGTTACCCATTCTACTTTTCGGCTATTTAAAACACTTGGGATGTAATAAAAATCAAATCCTGGTGTAATTGCTTCTACATCAGAAACCTCTAATACACAAGGAACTGCATATCTACGAATGCTAACTAGCATGTGTAATACGTTATCAATTGTAACTCCATCACTTCCGCCTACAATAACAGCATCCGTTCCAGACTCACAAATCATTTCTAAATATTCATCGCTTAACTCCTTATTTGGATCAAGCTTAAATACATGTTTCCATCCGGAAATATCGTACATGAAAACACCCTTCCTTTTCTCTAGTTATATCTATAGTTCTGTTTAAAATAACAGTTAGTTTTTATCTTGATTTTTTAAAATAGCTATCAAATATTTTTCAAAAAGAAGGATTTAATTTCACCTTCTTTTAATGCATTCTTTCATTATAACAAAAAAAGCTACTGACACACACGCCGATTCCAACATCTTTTTCAACGTCAAATGTTGGATTACATATCCCAAAAATCACACGGGATACTAATAAGAGAAGTAGTATTTACTATTTCAATTTTCATAAAAAGGAGTGTTTTTCTAATGAAGCAAAACATCGGGACAATAAACGCTCTAATTCGAATTACACTTGGGCTTGTCCTCTTCGGATGTAGTGCAACTAAACTTGTACGCAAGCCGTGGTGCACTTGGTCTAACATTTTTCTATGGATTGGTGCAATGAAAGTTGCAGAGGGAATTGTTCGCTTCTGCCCTATTGTTGAAGCGTGGAAATTTGGAAAATACATGAATATGGGCGCATTTAAAATGCCTGGCATGAATTTTGCTGAAAAAGGACATGCTAAAGAAGAAGTGAATCAAACTTCCGCTCATGACAAGCCAAAGTCAAAGGGAAGTTATGACGCTTCTGACAAAGAGATTGAGTCAGCGATTGAAGAAATAATCCTGGCAAAACCGCTTTGAATCATTTGTCACGATGCAAGATGCTCTCAAAGGGACTTAGCTGCTGCAGTGGGCGGTTAAGTCTTCTTTATTTTACCATAAAACAGAACGTATATTCTTATTTCTAACTTTAAAATGTACATAAAAGATATCAATCAATAAATTTCAGAAAATTAGGTGCATACCCCTTGCTTAAAATGATATAAAAGTGATATCATTTTTATATCAGGAGGCGATCATATGAAAGAAAAACAAGTATTTTATGTAAATGGTTTTCTCGGTATTATTGGAATTTTGATTTTAGCTGCTATCGGTGTATTTTTCCTTGCACAAGAAATTTTTGTAGGAGCAGCACTAACTATTATATTAGCGGCAATTCTCGCTACAGGTATCGGTATTGTTCAACCGAATCAAGCGAAAGTTATTACGTTCTTTGGTAATTATTTAGGAACAATTCGTCAAAATGGTTTATTTTTAACAATTCCATTCGCATTCCGTCAAACTGTCTCATTACGTGTTGAAAACTTTAATAGTAAGAAATTAAAAGTAAACGATGTTGAGGGAAATCCGATTGAAATTGCAGCTGTTATTGTATATAAAGTAGTTGATTCTGCAAAAGCAATGTTCGGTGTTGAACATTACGATCGATTTGTAGAAATTCAAAGTGAAACAGCAATCCGCCACGTCGCAACAAAATATCCTTATGACAATTTCCAAGATGAAACTTGCATTACGTTACGCGGGAATACTGAAGAAATCTCTGAAGAATTAAAGCGTGAGTTAGAAGCGCGCCTTGAAATCGCAGGCGTAGAAGTATTAGAAACTCGTTTAACACATTTAGCTTATGCAACAGAAATTGCCCATGCGATGCTACAACGTCAACAAGCAAAAGCGGTATTAGCTGCTAGAAAAGAGATTGTTGAAGGTGCTGTGAAGATGGCGAAGGATTCAATCCATATGTTAGATGAGGAAGGCGTACTTGAATTAGATGACGAGCGTAAAGCGAATATGGTAAACAACCTATTAGTTGCCATCGTTTCAGATAAAGGTGCGCAACCAGTTATTAATACAGGAAGCCTATACTAAGGGCTATAAGTAATTATGGCTAAAAAGAAAAGCTTTCCATTACGTATTGATCCTGAATTACACGCAGTCATCGAAAAATGGGCAAATGATGAGTTTCGTAGCGTCAATGCACACATCGAGTATTTACTTCGAGAAATGGCAAAGCAAAAAGGAAAATTGAAGAAAGATAAAGATGCATGAACAAACAGCCCACTGAATTTTCAGCGGGCTGTTTTTATACAAAGCAAGTCATCAATAAACTTGCTTAACGCTGCTGTTCTCACACTATCTTTCCGATAAATAAAATAAGTCGGAATAAACCTGTTTTCATGTACTAACGGTGTATGAATAAGTTCTTTATGGCTATCAAATTGCTCTGCTACTTCACGTGGTAACATAGACACCCCAAGTCCAGCTTTTACGCACCCAATAATACCGTCTAAAGAATTTAATTCCATTATTTTTTTTGGAACAATCCCTTCAGATAGTAACCATTCTTCTAAAACTTTTCTATAAAAACAACCTGATTGAAAAACGATAAAAGACTGCGATTCCGAATATCCGTTATCCCACAAAACATTCCGCTTTGAAAGTAACATCATTTCCTCTTGGAATACTTCTATCTTTTCTAAAGCTGGATCAGCTATACAATCAGCTACAAATGCCCCCTCTATTTCATATAAGAGTACCTTCTTCGTTAATTCTTCCGTATTGTGCGTTTGCAACATAATTTCCACTTCTGGATAGCGCATATGATAATTAGCTAAAATCGTGGGCATTCTAACAGCTGCTGCTGTTTCCATCGCTCCAATTTTCAATACTCCTCCAGGCTCCGCTGTATGTTTCACTTGCCTTTTTGATTCATTTAATAATTGAATCATTTTTTCAGCGTATGTTAACTACTTTTCTCCTGCGCGACCATATAAAAAGCTACAAAATCTTGTAAGTTCATTCGTTCATATCCCTTCGTTCATATCATTAATTTTGATATTACATATAAAAAATCAGTATTTTACGCCCCATATATATTCCTCTATCATATATATTAGAAGATATTTCAAGAAGGGAGATTATATGAAAGAAACAAAAACATGGAAAATGATTATAGCTGGGATATGTTCTTTAATAGCTGTCATGGGTATTAGTCGGTTCGCCTACACACCGATTATTTCTTTTATGGAAAAGCAAGCCCATATAGAAGATGACCTCGCTGGATATTTAGCGTCCAGTAATTATCTTGGTTATTTACTTGGGGCATTCTTTATTGGATTCATTACGATAAAAAATCGTGAAAAAATATTACACCACTGTTTATTCTTCAATGTTCTTTCAACTCTTTGTATGGGCTTAACCTCTTATATCTTTTTATGGTTTCCCCTTCGCTTTATCGGTGGTTTCACAAGTGCAATTGTATTTGTTCTTGCCTCTAGTATTGTTTTAGATTATTTATTTCAAAGTAATAAAGTCATGCTAGGTGGCATGATTTATAGCGGTGTTGGAATTGGCATTATTTTCTCTGGAAGTTTCGCACCTTTATTCAACTCAATTTGGAATTGGCAAGGTGCATGGATTGGGTTAGGAATTATTAGTTTTAGTTTAGCTATCCTTGTATGGAAATGGTTAAGAGAGGACAGTAGACATACTATACAGCAACCAAAAAGTACTATACAAGCTACATCTCATAGAAAAAGCTATTTAATTTGGCTTATTTTAGCTTACGGATTCGAAGGATTTGGCTATATCATTACAGGGACCTTCCTTGTCACCATTGTAGAAAGAATTACACTATCACCCTTCTATGCATCTTGTAACTGGATTATTGTCGGTATTGCTGTCATCCCATCTAGTTACCTTTGGTCCACTGTTGCTCGGAAGTACGGACCAACACGAGCTCTTACATCCGCCTATATGTTACAAATTATAAGTGTACTTTCTCCACTCCTTATTCCAAACCTTTTTGGGGCATTTCTAAGTGCATTCCTTCTAGGTGCTACATTCGTCGGAATTACAATTTTAACAACTACAGAAGCAAAACGAATAAGACCGAATGAAAGTAATAAAATCATTGGTTATACGACAGGTGTTTATGGGATTGGCCAAATTATCGGTCCAATCTTTACAGGTATTATTGCGGAGCAAATGCAAAGTTTTTCCCTCCCACTCCTTGTCGCTGCTCTTACGTTAATCATCTCAATACTACTATTATTAATTGGAGAAATAAGATGTAAGCAGGTAGAGAAAAAGTGTATATAGATACAAATAGTTTATAATCTCTTGAAAAGATTCAACGTACTATACTCTATTTCCTATAAAAAAAGAAGCTAACATATGTTAGCTTCGCGTAATCTCATGCCCAATCGCACGATATCCTATATCACTACGATAAAATAAGCCATCGCTCTCAATCTTTGCGATTTCTTTATACACTCTATCTTTCGCTTCTTGTAAGTCTTTCGCTTTATAAGCAATAAATAGTACACGTCCACCATTTGTTACAAAATCCCCATGCTTCATCGCTGTACCTGAATGAAAGACAATAGCATCTTCTAAACGATCTAATCCTGTAATAATTTCACCTTTTTTATACGCTTCTGGATATCCTTTTGAAGCGAGTACAACACCAATTACTGCTTCCTCTGACCACTCTAACACTAACTCACTTTCATCTAATACAGCGTTACATACATCAACTAAATCATTTTCTAAGCGAGGTAATACAACTTCTGTTTCAGGATCACCAAAGCGTGCATTAAATTCAATTACCTTTGGACCATCATTTGTTAAAATAAGCCCTGCATATAAAATCCCTGTAAACGATCGATTTTCTTGGAGCATTGCTTGAGCAGTTGGATGTAATACGGTTTGAATCGCTTCTTGGACTGCTGATTCTGGAATTTGTGGTACTGGAGAATATGCACCCATTCCGCCTGTATTTGGGCCTTTATCAGCATCAAAAGCTCGTTTATGGTCCTGAGCGATTACCATCGGATGTACAGTTGTTCCATTTACAAATGCCATTAATGAAAATTCTTGTCCATCTAAAAACTCTTCAATAACAACCTTCTTACTTGCCGCGCCGAACTTCACATCTTGTAGCATTTCTTTCACAGCCTGTAATGCCTCTTCAAGCGTCATTGCTACCGTTACCCCTTTACCAGCAGCTAATCCGTCAGCTTTAATAACGATTGGTGCACCAACTTTTTGAATGTACTGTACTGCTTCTTCATAATCGGTAAAAGTTTCGTACGCCGCAGTTGGAATATCATACTTTTTCATAAGCTCTTTTGTAAAAGCTTTACTACCTTCAATAACAGCAGCCGCTTTATTCGGACCAAATACGCGAAGTCCCTCTTCTTTAAAACGATCAACAATTCCATTCATAAGTGGAATTTCTGGTCCAACGAAAGTTAACTCAATATTATTCTCTTTGGCAAATAAAACTAATGCATCAAAATCATTTTCATCAATATCAACTGGTATTGCAACATCTCGCATACCTTCATTACCTGGTGCTACATATACCTTTTTCACTTTTGCAGATTGTGCAAACTTCCAAGCTAAAGCATGCTCACGCCCACCGCGGCCAATTAGTAAAACATTCATATTTCATCCCCCAATAATTAAATAAGTACAAACTAGAAGCTATGCTCCTAGTTTGCTTTTTCATATCAATAAAAGGTTATCTTAACCGGACTTTTTAAACATCCATCTCAATAAAGGTTTAAAAAGGAGGATCAAGAGCACCGAGCAGGTCTAGGCGCATTTGCCAGGAGGACACGGAGTGTAGCTTTCCTACATGAGTACCGCACTGGCGATGCAACGACGACATGCGAAGGTTATCTTGACCGGACTTTTTAAACATCCTCTATTAGTGTTTGAAATGACGTACGCCAGTGAACACCATAGCAATCCCATACGTATCTGCCACTTTAATAGAATCTTCATCACGGATTGATCCGCCTGGTTGAATGATTGCTGTAATTCCCGCTTTTGCTGCTTCTTCTAATGTATCTGGCATTGGGAAGAAAGCATCAGATGCAAGCGCGCTACCTTGTGCTTTTTCACCAGCTTGTGTAATCGCGATTTTTGCAGAACCTACACGGTTCATCTGTCCCGCACCGACACCAATTGTCATGTCATCTTTCGCTAAAACAATTGCATTTGATTTCACATGTTTTACAACTTTCCAAGCTAGTTTTAAATCTTTCCATTCTTGCTCTGAAGGTTCACGTTTCGTTGGAATTGAAATTGTACTTTCATCTAATGATAACGTATCTTCCTCTTGAACGAGAAGTCCACCTTGTACAGAAGTTAGTTTTTTGCTTGCACTTGTCGCTTTTTCAATATTTATAGTTAATAAACGTAAGTTCTTCTTACTTTGCAACACTTCTAAAGCTTCTTGCGAGAACGAAGGTGCGATAACAATTTCTAAGAAAATTTCATGTAACTTTTCTGCTGTAGCTTTATCAATTTCACGATTTGCTGCAATAATACCGCCGAAGATTGATACTGGATCTGCTTCATAAGCACGAGTATATGCTTCGTGAATATTAGTTCCTACTCCAACACCACATGGATTCATATGTTTTACTGCTACTACTGCTGGTTCTGTAAATTCTTTTACGATGCTAAGCGCTGCGTCTGCATCATTAATATTGTTATACGATAATTCTTTACCGTGTAATTGTTCTGCGTATGCAACAGAAGAAGTTGCTGCGAATGGCGCTTTATAGAAAGTTGCTTTTTGATGTGGGTTCTCGCCATAACGTAAGTCTTGCTTTTTCTCAAATGTCACAGTTAATGTTTCTGGACTTTCTTCACCCATTTGCTCTGTTAAGTAGTTAGAAATTAACGCATCATACGCTGCTGTATGACGGAATACTTTCGCTGCTAGTTTACGTTTCGTTTCCTCTGCTACTTCACCGTTCTCTTTCAGTTCTGCTAACACAATATCATAATCTACTGGATCTACAATTACAGATACGAATTTATGATTTTTCGCAGCAGAGCGAATCATTGTCGGGCCACCGATATCAATATTTTCAATTGCATCAGCAAATGTTACATCAGGCTTAGCGATTGTTTCTTTAAATGGGTATAAGTTAACAACAACAAAATCAATTGCTTGAATACCTAATTCATTCATTTGCGCTACATGTGTTTCATTATCACGAACTGCTAATAGACCACCATGAATATTTGGATGTAAAGTTTTCACACGACCATCCATAATTTCAGGGAAACCAGTTACTTCAGAAATACCAATTACTTGTAAGCCGTTTTCTTCTAGTAACTTTTTCGTACCACCTGTTGAAATAACTTCAATCCCTTGCTCTAGTAACCCTTTAACAAATTCTACTACTCCTGTTTTATCTGAAACACTTACTAATGCACGCTTTTTCATTTATCCTTCACCCCTGGTTGTATGTTAGTTAACAGTTGCTTCTTTCACAGACTGAACAATTTGATTCACTGTATTTACGTATAATTTATGTTCAACTTGCTGAATTTTCTTTTGTAAACTTTCTCTCGTATCCCCTTCAGAAACAACCACTGCTTCTTGCGCAATAATTGGCCCTGTATCCATACCTGCATCTACATAATGAATTGTTACTCCAGTTACTTTCACACCTGCTTCTAACGCTTGACCGACAGCATCTTTACCCGGAAAGCTCGGTAGTAATGATGGATGAATATTAATAATCTTTCCGCCGTATGCTTCTAGTAACGTCGGCCCGATTAAACGCATATATCCAGCTAAAATAATATAATCAATTTCATATTCTTCTAGCTTCTTTAATATCTCTTTTTCAAACGCTTCTTTGGACTCATATGCTTTCGCTGAAAAAGCGAAACACGGAATATGATGATAATGCGCTCGCCCAACAGCACGTGCTTCTGGTTTATCACATACTAATAAACTAATTTCTGCATCCAATCTTTTTTCTTCTACCGCATTAACGAGAGATTGAAAGTTAGATCCACTTCCAGAAGCAAAAACTGCTAATCTACTCATAGTGCTTTGCCCCCATTAAAAGTAACGCCAGCTCCTTGTACAGTACGTCCAATAATACGAGCCGTTTCTCCTTGCTCTTCAAGAAGACGGACAACATCTTTTGCATCTTCTTCCTTCACTGCTACTACCATACCAATACCCATGTTAAAAATATTGAACATTTCTTTCTCTTCCAGTTTCCCAACTTCTTGAAGTAAATGGAAGATCGGCTGAATTTTCCAAGATCCTAGTTCAATCTCAGCACCAATTCCTTCTGGCAACATACGTGGGATATTTTCAATAAATCCGCCCCCTGTAATATGCGCCATACCGTATACTTCATGCTTCTTCAATAGTTCTAAAATAGGTTTGACATAAATTTTCGTTGGTTTTAATAATTCTTCACCAAGAGGTAGTTCTAAGCGTCCATAAATACGCTCTAAAGATAGTTCTCCATCTTCTAGTAACACTTTTCGTACTAAAGAGTAACCATTGCTATGAATACCGCTAGATGCTAAGCCAATTAGCACGTGACCAGCTTCAATCTTTTCACCTGTTACAATTTTCTTTTTATCAACAATCCCAACTGTAAAACCAGCTAAATCATATTCTTCCGTAGAATACATTCCTGGCATTTCAGCTGTTTCTCCACCGATTAATGCACAACCAGCTTGGCGACAGCCCTCTGATATACCTTTGACGATGTTTTCAATTTTACTAGGTTCAGCTTTACCACAAGCAATATAATCAAGGAAGAAAAGCGGCTCTGCTCCTTGGACAACAATATCATTTACACACATTGCTACTGCATCAATACCAATTGTGTCATGTTTATCTGCCATAAAAGCGAGCATCAATTTTGTTCCCACGCCATCTGTTCCAGATACTAATACAGGTTCTTCTAATGCAAATTTTGATAGATCAAACATACCTCCAAAACCGCCTAAACCGCCTAGTACTTCTTTTCTCATAGTTGTTTGTACGTGTTTTTTCATGCGAGATACCGCTTCATATCCAGCTTCAATATCTACTCCTGCTTGCTTATATGCATTCGCCATCGTTATTTACACCTCGTCTTTTAATTTCTCCCCATCCAGGGCGGGCCGTTTTAAGAAAAAAGCTAGCTTCTACAGCAAAAGAAGTAGAAGCTTTTTTCACTTTTCTTATTTCATACTTTCTAAAAGCTCTTGCTCATAATCATAAAGAGCTGTTGGATAGTCCCCATTAAAGTAAGCCATGCATAGGCCGCCATATTTCCCTTCATATGGACGTCCAATTGCATCTACTAATCCATCTTCGCTTAAAAATGTTAAAGAATCTGCTCCGATCATTTCGCGGATTTCTTCTACTGTATTATTTGCTGCAATTAATTCTTTTCTCGTTTGAATATCAATGCCATAGAAACATGGATATTTCAGAGGTGGTGAAGCAATTCTTACATGAACTTCTGTCGCTCCAGCCTCACGAAGCATACGAACAATTCGTTTACTTGTCGTTCCTCTTACGATAGAGTCATCAATCATAACAACTCGTTTCCCCTCAACCACACCTCTTACTGCAGAAAGCTTCATCTTAACCCCTTGCTCACGCAGTTCTTGAGAAGGCTGGATAAAAGTACGTCCAACGTAACGATTTTTAATTAATCCTAATTCATACGGAATGCCTGTTGCCTCCGCATAGCCAATCGCAGCTGAAATACTAGAGTCTGGTACACCAGTAACAACATCCGCTTCAATAGGAGCTTCCGCTGCTAAACGTTTTCCCATATTTTTACGCGCTGCATGAACGTTAACACCAGCAATATTAGAATCTGGTCGTGCAAAGTAAATATATTCCATACTACAAATCGCATGTTCTACATCGTTTGTGAAACGATCTACGTGAATTCCTTCATCATTAATGATAAGTAATTCACCAGGTTCTACATCGCGAATGTATGTTGCACCTACTACATCAAAAGCACATGTTTCAGATGCTACAACGTAAGCATCCCCCATCTTTCCAATTGAAAGCGGACGGAATCCATTTGGATCTAACGCAACGATCATTTCATTTCCAGTTAGTAAAAGATACGCAAAAGCACCTTTCACTTTATTTAGAGCCTCTTTTACACTTTCAATTAAAGAGTCTTTCGTACTACGTTTAATAAGATGTAAAAGTACTTCTGTATCTGAACTAGTTTGAAAAATACTTCCCTCTGCTTCTAATTCACGACGAAGCATTTTTGCGTTAATTAAATTTCCGTTATGAGCTAACGCCATACTATGATCGGAAAAACGGAACAACAATGGTTGAACGTTAGCAACTTCACTTCCACCAGCTGTTGCATATCGTACATGTCCGATTGCTGATTTTCCATTTAATCCTTCTAACTCACCTCTTGAAAACACTTCTGATATTAAACCTAACCCCTTGTGACCGACGATTTTTTCCCCATTATTTACGACAATGCCTGCGCCTTCTTGCCCACGGTGCTGTAAACTGTGCAATCCGTAGTATGAAACTTGTGCTGCATTTTCATGCCCCCAAATTCCGAAAACGCCACATTCTTCGTTTAACCCCTTTATTTCAGCAAGCATGGGATTGCCCCTTTCCAAGCCTTTCTCATTTCATCTACATTTGCTGTAAGTAATACTTCATTTTCTTCATTATGAATTGTTACTTCATTTGTACTTGTTACTTCTCCAACTTGGATTGCTTCTACCGCTTTCTCAAACGCCTCTTTATTTTCACGTTTTACAGTTATCACGAAGCGAGACTGTGATTCAGCGAATAATGCTGCTGTTGCTTCTCCATCTAATTTCACAGTAGCACCTAAGCCGTTAGCACCAATTGCACTTTCTGAAATTGCAACTGCTAAACCACCCTCAGCAACATCATGTGCAGATTGAACAAGACCAGCTTGAATTGCTTCTAATACTTGTTTTTGGCGTTTTAATTCTACATCTAGATCGATACTTGGTGATTGACCGAAAATTTTTCCGTGAATCATTTTCTGTAATTCACTTCCGCCAAACTCAGCTTTCGTCTCACCGATTATATAAACTAAATCACCAGCTTGCTTAAACTCTTGTGTTGTTACATGTTTTAAGTCATGTACAAGTCCGACCATCCCAACAGTTGGTGTTGGATATACAGCTTCGCCACTACGTTCGTTATACATCGATACGTTTCCGCCGATAACTGGTGTTTGTAATGTGCGACAAGCTTCACTCATACCGTCTACTGATTTCTCAATTTGCCAGAAGATTTCTGGTTTTTCTGGGTTACCGAAGTTTAAGCAATCTGTAATTGCAAGTGGCTCACCGCCAGAGCATACGATATTACGCGCTGCCTCTGCTACTGCAATTTTACCGCCCATTTCTGGATCTAGATAAATGTAGCGAGAATTACAATCTGTCGTCATTGCTAATCCTTTTTCTGTACCGCGTACACGTACAACTGCTGCATCTGAACCTGGTGTAACCACTGTGCTTGTACGAACTTGATAATCGTATTGATCGTATACCCACTCTTTACTTGCAATTGTTGGTTGCTGTAATAGAGCGAATAACGCTTCTTTATAATTTTCTACTTTTGGCGTTTCCATTTTCATTGCTTGGAATTCAGCAAAGTATGCTGCTTCTTTTGATGGTTTATGATAAATTGGTGCTTCTTCTGCTAAAGCATCTGCTGGAACTTCAGCTACCTTTTCACCTTTATGGAATAAACGAAGCATTTTATCTTCCGTTACTTTCCCCATCGTAACCGCTGCGAGACCATACTTCTCAAATAAATCTACTATTTCTTGTTCTCTACCTTTTTTCACAACAATTAACATACGCTCTTGTGATTCAGACAGCATCATTTCATATGGTGTCATTCCTGTTTCACGTTGTGGTACATCATCTAAGTACATTTCAATACCCATTCCTGCTTTACTTGCCATTTCTGCAGATGATGATGTTAAACCAGCCGCACCCATATCTTGAATTCCAACAAGTGCATCAGATTGAATTAATTCTAAACACGCTTCAATAAGAAGTTTTTCCATAAATGGATCCCCTACTTGAACCGCTGGACGTTTCGCTTCTGAGCTTTCAGATAGTTCTTCCGACGCGAATGTTGCACCGTGAATACCGTCACGACCAGTTGATGCTCCTACGTACATTACTGTGTTACCAGCACCGTGCGCTTGCCCTTTTTTAATGTCTTCGTGGTTAATCAAACCTACGCACATTGCATTTACAAGTGGATTTCCTTCGTAACATGGATCAAATTGTACTTCGCCGCCAACAGTCGGAATACCGATGCAGTTACCGTATCCTGCAATTCCTGCTACTACTTCTTCGAATAAATATTTCACACGTGGTGACTGTAATTCACCGAAACGAAGTGAGTTTAATAGAGCTACCGGACGTGCTCCCATAGAGAATACGTCACGAATAATACCACCAACACCTGTTGCTGCTCCTTGATATGGTTCAATAGCTGAAGGATGGTTATGACTTTCCATTTTAAATACAACTGCTTGATTATCACCGATATCTACAATTCCAGCGCCTTCTCCAGGTCCTTGCAGAACGCGCTCACCTGTCGTTGGAAACTTACGAAGAACTGGTTTTGAATTTTTATAACTACAATGTTCAGACCACATTACAGAGAACAATCCTGTTTCTGTATAATTTGGCAGACGACCTAAAATCTTTTCAACCATGGCAAACTCTTCGTCTGTTAGCCCCATTTCCGCATATATACGCTCTTCTTTAATTTGTGTTGGATTTGGTTCAAGCATTAACGACATATGTTTCCCTCCACTGTTTTAAGATAGATTGAAAGACTTTTAACCCTTCAGCACCGCCAAGTAATTCATCTACAGCACGCTCTGGATGTGGCATCATACCAAGTACATTTCCTTTTTCGTTTACAATACCAGCAATATCTGAAACGCTACCGTTAGGATTTTCTACGTAACGGAATGCGATTTGATTATTCTCTTCTAATTGTTTAAGAGTCTCTTCGTCACAATAGTAATTCCCCTCACCATGAGCGATTGGAATATTGATTACTTCATTTTTTTCATATTGTGATGTAAACATCGTTTCATTATTTTCAACACGCAACTGAACAGTACGACACATAAATTTTAAGTTTTCGTTTCTCATTAATGCTCCTGGTAGTAATCCTGATTCAACAAGAATCTGGAATCCATTACATACACCTAAAATCGGCTTTCCTTGCTCAGCAGCTTTTTGTACTGCTTTCATTGCATTAGCAAAGCGAGAAATAGCACCGCAGCGTAAGTAGTCACCGTAAGAGAATCCACCTGGTAGTAAAATTGCATCATATTCATCTAAATTCTCTGTATCGTGCCAAACGTAATCTACTTCTTCGCCAAGCTCATCTTTAATTGCATGGAACATATCGACATCACAGTTCGAACCTGGAAATACTATTACGGCAAATTTCACTGTGCGACAACCTCCTCAACTTCATAACGGAAGTCTTCCATTACAACGTTCGCTAATAGTTTTTCACACATTTCTTTTACCTTGCTATCTAAGTCAGATACAGATTTATCAATTGTTAGTTCCATGTACTTTCCGATTCGAACGTCTTGTACTTCTGTGAATGAAAGACTATGAAGAGCTCCTTTTACCGCTGTTCCTTGTGGATCTAATACGCTTTCTCTTAATGTTACATATACCTTAACTTTATACATGTGAAATTCCCCCTAAACGTTTTAAAATCTCTTCATAAGCATCTGTTAAATTTCCAAGATCGCGACGGAATACGTCTTTATCAAACTTCTCATTGCTCGTTTCATCCCATAAACGGCAAGTATCTGGTGAAATTTCATCCGCTAATATGATTTCTCCCTCTTCCGTTACACCAAACTCTAATTTGAAATCTACTAATCTTACACGACAGCTTGCGAAATGATCAATCAACACTTGATTGATTTGTAGAGCCATATCTCGTAATACGCTTACTTGCTCTGGCGATGCAACGTTTAATACACGAATATGATCTTCCGTTACAAGCGGATCTCCTAAATTATCATCTTTGAAGTAAAATTCTACGATTGGTTCTGCAAGTACAGTTCCCTCTTCCATTCCTAATCGTTTTGAAAGACTTCCTGCAATTACATTTCTTGTGACAACTTCTAAAGGAATAATACTCACTTTTTTAACAAGTTGTTCTGTTTCAGATAACTTCTCAACAAAATGTGTTTTAATTCCTACTTCTTGTAACTTTCTGAACAATAAAGTTGTAATCTCATTGTTCAAACGACCTTTTCCTGTAATCGTCTCTTTTTTCTCCCCATTGAAAGCAGTCGCACTATCTTTGTACTCTACCCAAACCATATCTGCTGATTCTGTACGATAAATTCTTTTTGCCTTACCTTCATACAGCAATTCTAGCTTTTGCATTTCGCAAGCCCCCTGTAGTTTGAAAAATGTGAATAATTTTTTTATAAAGAATGGCACAGAATGACTCTATTCTGTGCCATATGAAATTTTACGCTTCGTTTAATCCAAGGCGTTCAAAGATTGTATCAACGTGTTGCATATGATGCTCATAGTTGAAGCATTCATTAATTTCTTCTTGTGTTAACTTACTTGTAATACGCTCATCAGCTTCTACAAGCTCTTTAAATTGTACTTGTGTTTCCCAAGCTTCCATCGCTTTAGGCTGTACGATATCATAAGCTTCTTCACGTACCATACCTTTGTCGATTAGTGTAAGCATTACGCGCTGAGAATAAATTAAGCCGTATGTTCTTGTCATATTGCGTTTCATATTCTCTGGGTATACAGTTAAGTTTTTAACGATATTACCAAAGCGATTTAACATGTAATTTAATGCGATTGTAGCATCTGGTAAAATTACGCGTTCTGCTGAAGAGTGAGAAATGTCACGCTCATGCCACAATGGAACATTCTCATAAGCTGTCATCATATAACCGCGGATAACACGAGCTAAACCAGTCATATTTTCAGATCCAATTGGATTACGCTTATGTGGCATTGCAGAAGAACCTTTTTGGCCTTTTGCGAAAGCTTCTTCAACTTCACGTGTTTCACTCTTTTGTAAGCCACGAATCTCAACTGCCATCTTTTCGATAGATGTTGCGATTAATGCAAGTGTTGACATGTAGTGTGCGTGACGATCACGTTGCAATGTTTGTGTTGAAATTGGTGCTGCTTCTAATCCTAGATTTTCACAAACATATTTTTCTACGAATGGATCGATATTTGCATATGTACCAACCGCACCAGATAGTTTACCAACACGAACTGTATCAGCAGCTTGTTTGAAACGCTCTACGTTACGTTTCATCTCTTCATACCAAAGACCAAGTTTTAAACCGAATGTTGTTGGTTCTGCATGAACACCGTGTGTTCTTCCCATCATGATTGTGTATTTATGCTCTTTCGCTTTGTTAGCTAAAATGCTTACAAAGTTCTCTAAGTCTTTTAATATAATTTCATTCGCTTGTTTTAAGATGTAAGATAATGCTGTATCTACTACATCTGTAGATGTTAAACCGTAATGAACCCATTTACGTTCTTCGCCTAGTGCTGGCGTTTCTGATACAGCACGAGTGAATGCAACTACGTCATGACGTGTTTCTTTTTCAATTTCATAAATACGATCAATATCAAATGATGCATGTTCACGAATTTTTTTAACATCTTCTTTTGGAATATCGCCAAGCTCAGCCCATGCTTCACAAGCTAAAATCTCAACTTCTAACCACGCTTTAAATTTGTTCTCTTCCGTCCAAATCGCACCCATTTCAGGGCGTGTATAACGACTAATCATCTTTTTCCCTCCAACAGTTGTTCTTGATGGTCCCAAATATGCAAACTCTTCGCTTTTTCTAGAGCGACTTCAATATTATCATTTAAAATATTAACATGCCCCATTTTTCGCTGTGCTTTTGCTTCTTCTTTTCCATACAAGTGTAAATAGCACCCGGTTAATCTATTCACTTGTCTTAGGACCCCTTCTATATGTTCGCCTAAAATGTTTACCATGACAACTGGTTTTAACAAATTTGTTTCTCCTAGAGGTAAATTACAGATTGCTCGAATATGTTGACCAAATTGGCTCGTTTCACATGCATCCTGTGTATAGTGTCCTGAATTGTGAGGTCTTGGTGCTAATTCATTAATGTAAATCTCACCATTAGCTGTAGCAAACATCTCTACAGCTAGTGTTCCCACAAGTTTTAATTCATCCGCAAGTACCTTTGCATAAGCAATTGCTTTGTGAGAAAGCTCTTCTGTAATACGAGCTGGAACGATAGATTCATGCAAAATGTTATTTACATGAATATTTTCCGCTACCGGAAATACTTTCGTTTCACCACTTACACTACGAATCACAATAACGGATATTTCTTTTTCAAAAGGCACCCATTTCTCTAAAATACACTCTGCTTTATCCACAAGATCTCTTGCTGTCTCAACATCAGCCTCACTTCTTAAAACAACTTGCCCTTTCCCATCATATCCACCTGTCGTCGTTTTTAAGACGGAAGGGAATGATAACTCAGCAATTGCTTCTGTAAGCTGATCTTGATTTTGAACTAATCTATACGTTGCTACTGGTAACCCAGCCTTCTCAATTGCATTCTTTTCTGTAAAACGATTTTGCGTTTTATTTAACAACTGACTACCTTGTGGCAAGTAAGCATGTTTTTCAAGCCATTGTAAACATCTATAATCAATATTCTCAAATTCATATGTGACAACATCACTTATCTCTGCTAAATGCTGAATTGCCTTTAAATCGTCATACGGTGCAACAATTTCAATATCAGCAACTTGTGCACATGGTGAATGCTTTGTAGGATCTAAAACAGCAATTTTATATCCCATCTCCTTGGCTGCCAATGCCATCATTCTTCCTAGCTGGCCGCCTCCAATAATGCCGATTGTTTTTCCAGGTAAAATGATTCTCGTCATACTAGCTCACTACCTTCACGCACATCTTTTTCAATCGCTTCTCGTCTCAATTCTAATGCATCATGTATATCATCATGGAATGATCCAAGTATTTGTGCAGCAAGTAATCCAGCATTCGTTGAACCGGCTTTACCAATTGCAACAGTTGCAACTGGAACACCTCCTGGCATTTGGACGATGGATAATAATGAATCTAAGCCGTTTAATGCTTTTGATTGAACTGGAACTCCAATTACAGGAAGATTTGTCTTCGCTGCAACCATTCCTGGTAAATGTGCTGCTCCACCAGCTCCAGCAATAATAACTTTCAATCCACGTTCACGAGCCGTCTCTGCATATTCAAACATATAATCCGGAGTCCGATGAGCGGATACAACTTTTTTCTCATACGGTATATTTAATTCATCTAAAATGTCACAAGCATATTTCATTGTTTCCCAGTCTGATGTACTTCCCATTATGACTCCAACTAGTGATTTCATATTAGAATCCCCCCGATTCAAATAAAAAAAGCCTGAAATAGAACAGTTTCTCTTTTACTATGAGAGAAAGCGCTCTACTCAGGCATACGTATCCCTTGTGAATAGAAAAATACCGAGTGACTTTCCCTCATAGTCTAACGAATAACGGTCGTTAGGTAGAGACTTGCAGGCCATATCCCCGCGATTATATGAGGTCTTATATTATTGTTTCTATGGCTATATTAACAATATTTCATAAACGATGTCAATAAATAATCGAATGTTTTTTTATTAGTAGTCAATAACGTTCGTGTTTTAGTTATATTCAAAACAAGAATTGCAACTATATGCAAGAAGAAAAGGGAATTAGAATATATATTTCTAGAGATCTATTTACTTATAATCGTTTATATAGTACTTCAGTATGTTTTAAATCACAATATGTACAATCTTGTATTCTACACATCAATAGAACTTTTATTATAACGATTTAATTTCTAAGGAGGATAAACATGAAAGAAAGAACTACTCTATTATCCTATTTATTTTTTCTATCGCAGTAATTGTTGTAATTATTGAATACTTATTTATAGCATCTCATTATTTAAAATATATACTTATGATAGAAATAATGTGTCCTATTTTAAGTATTACTTTAGCGGCATTAGGAAAATCAGGAACACAAAAAATCATTGCTATTATTTTAAACAGTCTCTATTTCATTCTTTTTTCGTCTTTAGCGTTTTTAAATTTATGGATTATAACATCCGGTAAATAAAAATAAACACAAAAAAACCTAAGTCGAAACGACTTAGGTTTTTGCTTGGCGACGTCCTACTCTCACAGGGACAAGGTCCCAACTACCATCGGCGCTAGAGAGCTTAACTTCCGTGTTCGGTATGGGAACGGGTGTGACCTCTCTGCCATCATCACCAAACTATGAAGGCATATTCCTTCAAAACTAGATAACATTTGCTACATATTATATGGTTAAGTCCTCGATCTATTAGTATTCGTCAGCTCCACATGTCACCATGCTTCCACCTCGAACCTATCAACCTGATCATCTTTCAGGGATCTTACTAGCTTACGCTATGGGAAATCTCATCTTGAGGGGGGCTTCATGCTTAGATGCTTTC